>NZ_CBTK010000068.1 GCF_000531125.1 Candidatus Contendobacter odensis Run_B_J11
AAATTATGAACGAGCATTTTTACTGCCAGTGCTCTTTTTATTTCAAGCCCCTCTAGTGAATTAATAATATCATCTAAATTTAACATGACTCAATTCTCCTATAAAAATAATTATTAATAACTATAATATAAATTTTTCAGAAGGGTGTGTTGAAAAATTCCACAACCTGTAAATGATTGCTATACATTTTAACCGAAAAGCAGGCGATCTTCGAGCGTCGCGCCTTTATCCCCGCCCTACCCTAAAGGATGGGGTTTTACGACACACTGGATGATCGGCGCGTCGGCGGCAGGAAAGGCGAAATCGGCCAACTTTGCAGGTAACACCCACGCCAGCGGTTGATTTTCCCGACCCTGTGGCTCGCCGTGATAGACGGTCACTCGCCACACGTCCAGCAGCACGGTTTGGTCGGAATAAGCGTGATGAACCTGCATCAGCGGTGCAGCGGCTTGCACCGTGATGCCCAGTTCCTCGCGCAACTCGCGCACTAGCGCCCTCTCCACCGTTTCATCCACTTCGACCTTGCCACCGGGGAATTCCCACAGCCCGCCCTGATGCACATGGTCAGGCCGGCGGGCGATCAAAATGGCTCCAGTAGCATCCGCGAGGATCCCGACTGCGACATGGACCACTCGCGATGCAGCGTTCACGTCCGATACTCGGCATTGATCCGCACATAGTCGAAGGATAGATCAGTGGTCCAGACCCGCGCCGTGGCCTCGCCCCGCCCGAGTTCGACCCGCACAGTGATGGCGGATCGTTGCATCACCTGTTGCCCCTGCGCCTCGGTGTAGTCCGGGGCACGCTCGCCATGGCGGACAATGCAGGCTTCATCGAGATGGATCGCCACCCGTTCCAGCTCCAAATCCACCAGCCCGGCCCGGCCCACCGCCGCCAGAATTCGGCCCCAGTTGGGATCGGAGGCGAAAAAAGCGGTCTTGACCAGCGGGGAATGGGCAATGGTATAGGCGACCTGGCGGCATTCAGCCTGATCCCGACCCCCCTCAACCTGCACTGTGATGAACTTGGTGGCGCCTTCGCCATCGCGGATGATGGCTTGCGCCAGGTCGGTACAGATTTCACGCACTGCGGTAGCGAAACCTTCGTAATCCGCGCCGGTTGTTGGCACCTTTGCGCCAGCCTGTCCGGTCGCCAGCAACACGCAGCAGTCATTGGTGGAGGTATCGCCATCCACGGTGATGGCGTTGAAGGAGTCGGCGACCGCTGCGGCCAGAATTTGCTGTAACAGCGCCTCGTCCGCAGTGGCGTCGGTGGCGACAAAAACCAGCAGGGTCGCCATGTCCGGGCAAATCATCCCCGCGCCTTTGGCGATGCCGGTGATCGTCACCGTCGTTTCCGCCAGCGTTAGTTGCCGCGATGCCCATTTAGGGCGGGTGTCGGTGGTCATAATGCCGTGGGCGGCATCGCTCCAGCCGTCCGCCCGCAATGCCGCCAGCGCTGCGGGCAATCCGGCCACCAGCCGATCCAGTGGCAACGGCTCGCCGATCACACCAGTGGAAAAGGGCAACACCGCGTCCGGCGAAGCACCGACCAGCGCCGCCAGTTCCCGACAGGTGGTATCGGCGTCCAGCAGCCCTTGCCGACCGGTGCCGGCGTTGGCGTTACCAGTGTTGATCACCAGATAGCGCGGTTGAGCGGCGCTCAAATGCACTCGCGCCACCGTGACCGGCGCGGCGCAAAAGGCATTGCGGGTAAAGACCGCAGCGGCGCGAGTTCCCGCTACGACTTCGATCACCACCAGATCGCGCCGGTCAGGATATTTGATCCCGGCGCAGGTGGTGCCCAGGCGGATTCCAGCGATAGCCAGTGGTTCCATGGGTCTCTCCCGGTTCAATCCAACTGGCCGTGGCATTGTTTGTACTTTTTGCCCGAACCACAGGGGCAAGGTTCATTGCGACCGATCTTGCGGCCGTCGCGCACGAAGGGGAGGTGCGGGGCCTCATCGGGCTGCCGGTGGCGAATTTCGATCCCGGAACCGTCCGCCTCCGCTTCCCCTTCCGCCAGCGCCGATGGGGCGGCGTGTTCAAAGTGCAGGGCAGCAGGTGAGGGTCGGCGCGGTTCGGGAATCGGTTCCGGCTCGGTTTGGAGCTGCGCCCGCACCAGAAAGCCGACGGCTTCGTGATGGATGCGCTGCACCAGCGCCTTAAACATCTCGAAGGCTTCGCGCTTGTACTCCTGTTTGGGATTCTTCTGGGCGTAGCCGCGCAGATGAATCCCCTGGCGCAGATAATCCATCGCTGCCAGATGCTCGCGCCAGTGGGAATCCAGCACCTGCAACAGCACCGCTTTCTCGAATTGGCGCATCCATGCCGCACCCGCCAAGGCTTCTTTCTGGGCGTAGGCTTGTTCCAGTTCCGCGTGAATCCGTTCCCGCAGCGGCTCTTCATGCAACTGATGGTCGGCATCCAGCCAGGCTCGTAACGGCAGTTGCAGCCCGAATTCCCGCTCCAGCGCTTCCTCCAGCCCGGCCACATTCCATTGTTCCTCCAGCGTTCGCGGCGGAATGTGGGCATCGATCACCTGGGTCAGCGCATCGGCGCGCATGTCCTTGAGCGTTGCCGATACGTCCTCGGTTTCCATCAACTCGTTACGCCAGCCGTACATCACCTTGCGCTGGTCATTAGCCACGTCGTCGAATTCGAGCAGATTCTTGCGAATGTCGAAGTTATGAGCCTCGACCTTGCGCTGGGCGTTTTCAATCGCCTTGGTCACCCAGGGATGCTCAATCGCCTCGCCTTTCTCCATCCCCAGTTTTTGCATCAACCCCGCGACCCGTTCGGAGGCGAAAATTCGCAACAGGTTATCTTCCAGCGACAGGTAGAAGCGACTGGAACCGGGATCGCCCTGCCGCCCGGAACGTCCGCGCAACTGGTTGTCGATCCGGCGCGATTCGTGGCGTTCGGTGCCGATAACGTGTAAACCGCCGGCGGCCACTACCTGCTTGTGCCGCACATCCCACGCCCAGCGCACCGCCTCGCGGTCGGCATCGCTGGTTTCGGGAGGCAACGCCTTCAATTCGGCTTGCAGGTTGCCGCCCAGCACGATGTCGGTGCCGCGCCCGGCCATGTTGGTGGCAATGGTCACCGCGCCCGGTCGTCCGGCCTGGGCGATGATTTCCGCTTCCCGTTCGTGCTGTTTGGCGTTGAGGACTTCATGCGGCACCTTATCTTTCTTGAGCAGGTTGGCCAGCAATTCCGAGACTTCAATCGAGGTGGTGCCGACCAGGGTCGGCTGGCCGCGCTTGCGGCAGTCGCGGATGTCTTCCAGCACCGCCTCGAATTTCTCCGGCGGGGTGAGGAACACCAGATCGCCCATGTCCTTACGGACCATTTTCAGGTGGGTAGGCACCACGATTACTTCGAGGCCGTAAATCTGCTGGAACTCGAAGGCTTCGGTATCGGCGGTGCCGGTCATCCCGGCCAGTTTCTGGTACAGGCGAAAGTAGTTCTGGAAAGTGATCGAGGCCAGGGTCTGGTTCTCGGCTTGAATCGGCACCCCTTCCTTGGCTTCAATCGCTTGATGCAGGCCGTCCGACCAGCGCCGGCCCGGCATGGTGCGACCGGTGAATTCGTCCACGATGATGACTTCGCCATTGCGGACGATGTATTCCACGTCGCGGTGAAACAGCGCGTGCGCCCGCAGGCAGGCGTTCAGGTGATGGAACACGCCGAGGTTGGCGGCGTCGTACAGGCTCTCGCCGCCGTGCAGCAGTTCTGCCTCCAGCAGCAGTTCTTCAACCCGCTGATGTCCATTTTCGGTCAAATACGCCTGCTTGACCTTCTCGTCCACCCAGTAATCGCCCGGCCCCTCTTCTTCCTTCTGGCGGGTCAGTTTCGGCACAATCGCGTTGACCCGGCGATACTGCTCGGAACTTTCCTCAGCGGGACCGGAAATGATCAACGGGGTGCGCGCTTCGTCAATCAGGATCGAGTCCACCTCGTCCACCAGCGCGTAATGCAGCGGTCGTTGCACCTTCTGATCGAGGCCGAAGGCCATGTTGTCGCGCAGGTAATCGAAGCCGTATTCATTGTTAGTGCCGTAGGTAATGTCAGCGGCGTAGGCGGCGCGCTTGTCATCGGGATTCATCCCGGCGATGACCACGCCAACCGTCATCCCCAGAAAGCGGTAAATCTGGCCCATCCAGTCGGCGTCACGTTGGGCGAGATAATCGTTAACCGTGACTACATGAACGCCCTTGCCGGTCAGGGCGTTGAGATAGACCGCCAAGGTTGCGACCAGGGTTTTACCTTCACCGGTGCGCATTTCGGCGATTTTGCCTTCGTGCAGCACAATGCCGCCGATTAACTGCACGTCGAAATCACGCATTTCCAGGGTGCGCTTACTCGCTTCACGCACCACCGCAAAGGCTTCCGGGAGCAGCGCGTCCAGCGTTTCGCCTTTAGCCAGGCGGCTTTTGAATTCCTCGGTTTTGGCGCACAAATCGGCGTCGCTTAATGCGGCGATCCCCGGTTCCAGCGCGGTAATTTTATCCGCAGTCTTGCGCATCCCTCGGATCACGCGGTCATTGCGGCTGCCAAAAATCGTTTTCAGAATATTCATCAATTTTTCTCACCAATGGGTCGTTCAAGTTGCCAATCTTCCAGCATTAAACCGGGGACGCGAGCAAATTCGCGGGTGTTGTGGGTGACGACGATCAGGCCGTGAGCGCGGGCAATGGCGGCGATTTGCAGGTCGTAGGGGCCGATGGGTTTGCCTTGGTGGGCAAGGGTGGCGCGGATGTCGCCGAAATGTTCGGCGGCGTCATCGTCAAAAGGCAGGCTGGGAAGATTGGCAAAGAATCGTTGCAATCGCGCTTGATTCTCTGCTACTCGCTGGCTTTTGCAGGCGCCAAACCATAATTCCGCTTTGACTGGCGCACAAAGCCAAATATGACCTTTTCCAGCTAATACAACGTGCTGAGTAATTGGCTCGTCGTTTCTCAGCCAAGCGATACAGGCATTGGTATCTAGCAAATAACGACTCATTCCAAACTTTCTCGCGGTGCATCGACACCTAAATCATCGTCAGTAATATCGTCGGGAAAATCATCGCTCAGTGTACCTGCTACACTGCGTACCCACTGCTCCCAGCTTTGCGAGTTAGATTTGGTTGATTTCACCGGCAATACAATGATTTCCGCCTCCTGGCAATCGGCAAATTCAGGGGGCAGGTCAAACTGGACATGTAAACCGTTCAAAGATTGGATAACGCGGTGTGCGTACATAGTCTTTTCTCCTGTATATGATTCTAATTCACCGGCGGGCATTGGCTTCTTCTCTATCCGTGATTGGCTTGCCGCCAAAGTCGATACGAATTTCGGCAAGCCGTGCCAGCGCTTCCTGCCTCGAAAGCTCACCATCTTTAGCGTGGATTTCCTCATCATCATGATCTTCGATGTCATCCGGGAAATCATCTCCCAAAGTTCCCGCTACTGCTGCAAGAAACGCCTCAGTATCGCCTGCCGATTTAGACGCTGTTTGAACTGTGCCATAGCGCTGTTCAAGGAATTCGATAAAGTCCAATGCTTCCTGTGCCGCTTGTTCGGGCAAATGGAGACTGTGGTGATAAATAGTTTCAGCTAAGGTCATGTGGTTTCTCCTAATGCAGCTTAAGATCAAATTATTCATTCCAAAGAATCACGTTTATTTTCCTCTCTCCACTCAGCATCCGAAAGCCACATTTCCACTCGTCCTGGATGATCGGATTTAGTCATCTTAACTTTCTCACTAGGGCGATAAATCTTCGCGATAAAGGGACGAGAATGCTTTTTTATAAATTGTTCTATCTTTGGAAAAGTTACAATGAAGTTTTTTGCAAGTTCAGGGAAAGGCGCTGTTCCAATGAGAACAAACAAGCCCACTTCAGCCTGTAGGACAGCCGCTTTTTCATTTGGTTTATAGCGTATTCTTTGATCATGGGTGATCACATACCAACCCCGACGGCCAACTTCTGTGAGCCATTCTTCATCCTTGGTGATGTCTGCAAAGTGATCAGCATGTTTTTCAACAGTAAGACCTGCTTGAAACAGTAGTTCAGGGAACTGTTTACCTAGGTCTCGATCCGTGAAGAACACGATGCTCAAGCGGCACGCTCGTACACAATCGCCATTTCAATTTCATCAGGTTTGAGGTCGTAATCTTCAGCCAACGTCTCCACTGATTCGCCAGCATCAATCCGGTCAACGATGACCGCTGTGGATATTCCCTTGTGTATCAATATTGGGCGTCCAAAGCCAATACAAGGATCAATGGCAATTATCTTTTGATTGTCGATACTTGTCACATAGGGATAAATACGACTAGGCAATTCCATATTCCACTCAATTCGCGCCAAATACGCTTCAAGGATCTTACGCATTGCAAGTTGCCCGGATTGAGAAAGGTTGATCAACTCGCCATAGTATTGCAGAAATAAATCTCCGGTTGCCGTCAATAAATCATGTTTCATAAGCAATCTGGAAATTTTCAATTCTTGCTCTGCATAGTCCAGCGCATTACGCAATGCGCTTATAGAGACATTGTGATTTTGGCGCAAAGCGCGCAGAACATAGGCTTCAACTAAATTAGTAAATGACAGAAGCCGCTGATCTTTATCAGCAAACTGTATCAGTGGCTCAAAGTATCCGGGGCCATCCCGTTTAGGATAGCTTCTACCCATAAACCAGGATCGGAGGGTTGCCGGAGCCAGCTTTAAGTAGTGCGCTGCCTCAGTAATAGTGTAAGTCGGAGTGTCGAGCATAGGTGTATCCTCCTAAAAAATTCAGATAAGAGTAAATAAAAATATGTCAATAAAATACCTGCCGTTCATTTAATTCATCCCTGCTGAAAGACTTCCCTGCTTGAACATAAGATAGCCCACGCATGAGTTGCGCGTATTTTTGCGGCAAATCCGTAGCGAAAGGTTCCGGCTGTAAAAAAGTCACCTGCCGCAGAGCCATAAAGTCACCACAGGCTGCACATAGTGCCAGCAGCGGTGAAGTATCAATGACGATCTGGCAATCCAAATCAGGCATTGGCAATATCTTCTGCTAATTCTTCCGGCGTGATCTGGATGGGCGAGACACTATACCGATATAAATTTATAATGAATTCGACGCGCTCCAACTGGGCGAGTTGCGCTGCTTGTCCACTTGTCAAGCGACCTAGTTCAAACAGTTTCACCGCCATTGCCATCCGGGCTTCCTGTTCAAACTCATTACGGCTGACTCGCAGCGCATCAGGCAACACATCTGGATATTCAACAATCAGTTGCATGATCAAATTCTCCGTAATAAAGGTACACAGTGCGTACCCTATCGGGTTAAGCCGCTTTTCGATAACGCCGAACTTCAACATCGATTCCCTCACGATAAGCCTGTTCGGCTTGCTTGAGCAGGACCGATGTGACTTCCTCACTGTGGTAAACCTCACCGCAGGTTTCACAGATTTCACCAGGCACATCACGAATCATGATCGTAGTACCTCCGCGCTCCAACAGGATACTGGCGGTTCCGGGCTGGGTTTCGCCGTGCTTGCAGATGATGCATTTCATGATGTTACCCTCGTGGTGAAGCCTTCCGACCATTGCGTTGGGTTGGGTTCGTAGACTGTGATAATGATTCGCTCGCCGAATGAATGATTATCGGAAAACACAATATGAATGGGCCGACTACCAATATAGCCAAGCCATAAGCAACTAGGTAATGGATAGTCGTTTGGGTAGTCTTCAATAACTCGTCCATTCGATAGCGCCAAATCTATATCGAATTCAGTAATTCCACGCTCAAACATCCGTTTAATTGCATGTTGTCTGTATTTATTAATCATTATTACTCACCTTTTATAAGGTGCTAAACGGTTTAATCCGCTTCAATCAGCTTGATTTCTTCACTGGTCAAGCCAAACAGCCGATACACCCGCTCATTGATTTCAGCTTCTTTAGCAGCAACATCTCCAGTGTTGGGGTTTTCAAGGATACACTGGACGAGTGTTTCCAATTCTGCTTGATCGGTGGGTGTAGTGGTAGGAATGGGAATTTGCTGACAATACTGAGCAATAAAACGGTAGTAGCCGTTTTGTATTTGTGGACTTATTTGCCCATAAAACCATGCACAAATAGAGCTATTCAAAACAGAAAGCAACCATTGTTGAACACGCGGAATTATATATGCTGTATTTGCTAAATACTGTTGGTTATTATCCCATGCAAACTGCGGAGACAGTGAAATGTCTGGATAAATGATCTTTGGCTGCTCAAACTCTTGCCAATAGGCGCAGGATCGCAGTTCCCAAAAATACTTTCCCTGATCAGCACGTTTGATAAGACCAGCCCTGAATTGTTGGTGAAAGGAATGAATCGCCGGATAAGTGACGGCATATAAATTCTCTGCATCTTTAGCGGATTTACCGCTCCACGGATGCGTCTTATTTTCCGATGATTCAATTTTTACTAAATACTGTTCGGCAAATTCTGCTCGCCAGCGTTTCACATCGCGCCCGCGCAGGAACGGCTTTAAGACTTCCGCCGAAGACGGATGTTCAGCAATCAGCCGGTCGCGGGTAACGCGATCCACCACAAAGGCATCATTCAGGCCGGTTTTGATGCCGTAGTAGAACCGACCCTTGCAGTATTCACCCAGCGGCGTACCGGCAGCACGGAGCTTTTCCAGCAGCTTACGCTTGGCCGCGCCTTCCAAACGCCAGCCGGATTGATCAAGACTGCGTTGCGGAATTTCAAAACTCTGCTGGCGAACAATGGCAACAAAATCAGCCAGTGGCGGGCCAGGTTGCCAAGTGAGCGCACGGAATGAGGTTTCAGGGTTGTGTTCGCTTTGCGCCACTCGTTCCAAGCGGACAATAGTCGGATAAGCAATCGCTTCAAAAACTGGCGCATCGCCAAAGTCAATCAATTCATGGATGCGAGTATTCCGGGCCAGCCAGCCGCGCAGCTTTTCCCCATAACCGGAGCGATACCATTTGTTTGAAGTAATAAATGCAAATTGGCCGCCATTGCGAAGCAGTTTGACGCCGCGCTCGTAGAAATAAACAAATAAATCCGCCGTGCCAGTACCGCATTCATAGTGTTTCAGCAATGGCTTGAGCGCTTTAATTTCCTCCTGCCGTACATAAGGCGGATTGCCAATTACGACATCAAATCCGCTTTTAGTATGAAACACCTCGGAGAAATAAATCTCAAAGTCGAAAACTTCACGGCCTTTAGTCAAATCATGAATTAACGCCTCAATTTGCTGCTTGAAGTGCGCTTTTTTTGTCCGATCCGATTCATCGAAGAATTTCGGCTTTAACGCTTCCAGTTGCTTAAACTGTTCGTCATTAAACAGATTCTTTTCCACGCCTAGCAATGAATTGCCTACGACCACTTTATAATCCAGATTGGGCAACGGCTTAATCTGCTGCACGTCCTCTTCATCCACCACCAGCGACAACCACAGTCGCAACTTGGCAATCTCGACTGCGCCACTATCAATATCTACACCATAAAGCGAATTCTGAATCGCATGGCGCTTGAAATGGTAGGCGGTGCGTGGCTCGCTCCCCCCACCCCAACCCTCCCCCACAAGGGGGGAGGGAGCTTTGTTATCATTAAGGTAGGGCGTCAATGCGGCACGGGCACGAACAATTTCGGTCATCATTCCCACCGGAAAAGCGCCAGAACCAATCGCCGGATCACACACCGTAATATCCCGCAATAGTGCATCAATCTCACTGGCATATTGACGGATCGATTCAGGCAACTTGGGATAATGAGCGCCTTTAGTCCCTGCCGTCATGGCAGCGGCATAATGAGCAAACTGATCACTTTGCCGAATCCATGCAGCCAAATCGTTACGAGGGGGAGTAGCACGGGCATCTTGCCCGTGTTTGGGCAACGGGCTGGAAGCCCGTTTTACATCACTACAGGCTACTGGCGAAAGTTTAATTCCAGCCTTTTCTGGATTAGCATCAATATATTGCGCAATACGTGGTAATTCACTTTTATCACGAACAATATGGTCGTAGTATTCTTGTTGCCAGACGCATCCCGTTTTCTGAACTAATTGATTTATTTTATTCGCTGAATACGATTTCCAAGAATGAAGAATCTCAGAGAGCTGATTTCCAGCAAGCGGTGTAAAAATCACATGCACATGATTAGGCATTACTACCCAGTTACCCAAGTGATAGCGATCTCCATCGAAATATTTGAGCGCATTCGCCACTACTTCAGCGCATCGTTCATCTTGAAGCAGACAAGAACCCATTCCCGAATCAAGCCATTCATCAACTTTGCCTGAAAAAAGACGATTATATTCAATTTTATCTGCTTCACAGAGTGGTGTCTTATGACAAGCCAGCCATTCATCCCGATGCGCTTTTAGTTGATCGAGCTTATTTTGAGGCAACGAATCAGCCAATCGAAATGTGACAAAATAAGTTGCGTTTTTTTGTTCCCAGTGTGGCAGGTTTTTTTGATGAATTCGCATGTCTCTGAACGGATCAAACTCAGCTAAAAACGCAGCATCAATATCCTGTCCATGTTCAGGCAACGGGCTGGAAGCCCGTTCTACTAAGCCGGTATCCAGATAGTTAATCAGGCTTTCCTGACACATATAATGCACAATTTCACGCGGCGTATAAAACGCGCCCAGTCCTTTGCGCCGATTATCCTCAATCAGATTCTCAAATACCTTGCCGAGCATTTCGGGATCAATTGCAACTTCTTTCTCTAACGGTTCCGCTTCATTCACTGTGAAGTTATAACGGTCAAACACATCGAGAATGCCAGTACCTTCACCATTGGTCAGAATTGTATTTGGCAGCGTGATCGCAGAATTTCCCCAATCATAACCGGCCAGCGGCTCAAATAAACCGCCATTCAAAAATGGAATGCGGCATTGAAAATGATCGCACCACGCCGCATGACCGCGATCCGTAGCCAGCGTGTCATAAAACAGCGGTTCCAATACCGTATTGAACAGACATTGCCCGTTCTCAACCGCTTTATTGGCCAGCAAGCGGAGAAAATTACACGGCCCCTCGCCCCAATTACCGCTTTCAGGAACACCCAACCAGCCTTTCTTTTGGATGAAATAAAGAAAGACAATTTGCCCCAGCAATTTCTTGGCAAAATCAACCGTACTAATACCCTTTGCTTCAAAGTCAGCACCAATTTTAGGATGATGATTTAATTCCTGGGTCAATGCCTCATCGGTAATTTTGAATAAACGGGCGTATTCATTAAAAAACTCCTTAGTGACCGACTCAACGCTAAATGCCTCCTCAATCTGTGCCAGTGTCGGTTGATCAGTGGTATTTTGCAGCAATGCCATAAAGCGGGTTTGTGCGGTATGGCATTCTTCATCCACGCCCACCAAATAGGAATAGCGCCGTGCCGGAGTCAGCCGTTCCTCGGTCTTGATTTTTCCAGTTTTAGGATCGCGCCTGGTTTCATAGTCCATGCGGACATAGGAAAAGCGCCAAGACTGCGAATCGGGGGCGACAAAAGCGATAAAGCCTGCTTCCTTATAGGCATTATCATGGCCCTCGCCACGCTTGAGCTTGTGCGCAACAAAATCACGCAGCGCAGTACGGGTACGTTCCAGCTTATAGGATTCGGTCAAATGAACAATCAGCACATCAGCCAATTCAGCGTCAGGCGATGTAAAGGTACCAAGCCGCCAGCAGCTTTTGATATGAGCCGCGAACGCATCAGGTACTTTCATATTATGCGCTTTGGAGCCATCAAAGCCATTGCAGAGTTCACTGATAAAACGGCGGTAGCGTTCCCGATCAAACGGTGCTTTGAAGGTATCGCAGACGATGCGTTGAGCAGTAGCTTTGTCCATGTTTAATTCGCGCCCAGCAAATAAGAGGAAAGAATGACTTCACGCGGAGCCGGTGGTGCATTCGGATCCAACTTGGACGTGGCCCCCAATAGATAGTAGCTGGCAATGTCTTTACGCAGAATAGCGATCATCTCCACCGGATCGGCAGTTTGATCCAAGGCTTCCTTCACCTTACGAATCGTGGCTTTGCCCACCCGACCCTCTGCAATAATCTTGTCAATCTCAGCAGCGAATTTCCGATCCTCTGGTTTAAGCGCATTGGAATTACGGAACTCCTTGGCGCGCAGCCGCTTCAGGATATTGGCCTCATGGCTGCCGCCAGCCACAATACCAGACGATAAAGTATCCACGCCAGGCGTAGTCGCCGATAGAAAACTGTTCTTGTTTTTATCCAGTAATGGATAAAACTGTTCGGGTGGAATGTCCTGCCGAGACTCATTAGCGGTGGTTTCAAGAATCTCAGCGGTGGTAAAAAAATCGAGTTCTTCAGCGTAAATGTTACTGCCGTCAGCGCGAAAAAACTTATCCAACCGACCCTGCCGAAAATAAGTAATGACAGCAGGTAAAGAAGTACGGACATCCTGCCCGTTTTCTAAAGCACAGCGGCAGGATGCCGGTGCTACGATTCGACTCGAACGTGCTTTGCGCGGTAAAGCTAAAATCCGCTGGAACAATTCCGGTTGCTGCTCCTTTACATCAAGAATCTGGCGCAGATATTTCAATTCGCTTTTAGGTTCCGCCGGATCGCCTTCAGCCGCTTGCCTGGAATTGATCCGGTCGAACAGATTATGTGAAGTAATTTCCTCATCGCCGGTTAGCAGGCGTGCATCGTTGCCCAATAGCGTAATAAAGGCATGAATCTTGGACTTGGCGGCTTCAGTCAACGCAATTTGGTCATTGCCCTCATCGGTTGGGAAGAAATTATAAGTGAAGATGGTTTTGAATTTAGTGCCCACCCGATTGACTCGCCCCACTCGTTGCATCATCCGGCTTGGATTCCACGGGATGTCATAATTGATCACGGTAGCGGAACGATGCAAATTCACCCCTTCGGCTAATACGTCGGTTGTGACCAGGATCCGATAATCATCGCGCTCCTCACTGCTGTTAGCGTCAAAATTGGCAATGACCGCGAGGCGTTGTTCAGGACTGGATGCAGAACTAAAATGCAGCGTCTTGGCCTCCACTTCCGCTTTAATGCACTCGGCGAGATAGCGGGCAGTATCGGCAAACTCACTGAAAATAATCAGCTTGCTATTCTTAAAATTCGCTTGGGTGGTGAGTTCGCGCTTGAATTCCAGCCACTTCGGATCGCGCTGAATCCCGGTCCACAACTGTTGGATATCCCGCAAGATTGCCAAATCCGACGCCACATGCTGGCGGAAAAAGGGAGTGAAGTTTACGGCGGAAAACTTCTCCGCTTTCTCCTGCTGGATTAGATCATCAATGGCATCATCATCGCCTTCCTCCAGAAATTCCAGCACCTTGCGGCTGTGCTTCTTACTGGTATAAACAAAGCCGTCATCAAAGGCGTGCAGCACCAGTTCATGGGATTTAATAAAGCGGCTAAGTGTCTGCTGAAAGGCATAAAAGCTGCTTTCCAGCCGCTTCACCAGCAGGATTTTCATAAACGTAGCCAAGTTGCGCTGACCCTGCACCACCCGGTCTTCAATCGCCGCAGTGTAATAGAGGGGATTAAGCGGTTGATAGCGGGCATAGTGAAAATCGGCACTGGTAATGCGCTGCAACGTGCTGCTAAAGATAGCGCTTTCAGTGGCATTAAGCTGATACAGCAGTGGAACAGGATCGTTTACTTGTGGAAATCCCATCTTCTGCTTTTTCAGGTCTTCGCCATAAAACTGCTCAATCTCGCGGCGAGTGCGACGCACCATGATATATTTAAGGACGCTATTCCGAAACTCTTGGGCATTCTGCTCAACTGCGGCCACATATTTTTCGGCATCATCCAACCGATGCAAGCCTTTAATCCGCTTTCGCAAGCTGTCGAAGAACGCCTCCAGATTACGCAGGCCGGGCAGAGTGCTATTGCGGGGCGGCTGGAATAATTTCAACTGACTGTAAATGTCATCCAGCGTATTATTATAGGGCGTGGCGGAAACCAGAATCACGCCCTTGTTTTGGCAAATCCGCGTCAGTAATTCATAACGCTGCGTCAAATCGCCCTTGAAACGATGCGATTCATCAATAAAAACATATTTGTAAAAACCAACCCCTTGCTTGAGCGCCTCGTCCAGTTTACCGATAGAGATGCACTTATGGCCGGGAATACAGAAATCCCGAAACACCCGCGTCCATGAACCGGGACTGTTTTCATCCAGCAGACTCGGCGGCGCAATCACCAGACAACGGCCATCCAGTTGCAGCGCCAGCAATGCTGACATAAAGGTTTTACCCAAACCCACCACATCGGAAATAAACACCCCACCATAACTTTTCAACATCTGCTGCGCGGTAAAAACCGCATCCTCCTGGTATTGCAGCTTTTTGAAATTCTGCGGCAGATTCTCGATATTCAGCCTGGAACGGTCGCCCAAATAATCGCGGAAATAATCAGCGAGAAACTTCAGATAGAGTTGATAAGGGGTGAAGAAGGCAAACGGTGATTCCTTTTCCACGACGTTAATAATGGTCTCATGAATGTCCTTCACATCTACCGCATTGGCCCAAAGTTCATTAAAGCGATGCAGCGCGTAATCGTGATCTTCCGGTTCATTGAGTAATACATTGAATTCCAGATTGCCTTGCAAACCGCTATGCGATAAATTGCTCGACCCAGTAATGACATAGCCGTGGCATACATTAAGCGTCGGCTGCTCCGGGGTCATAATGTAAATCTTGGCATGGATGTTCTGCTCTCGATACAGCTTTACTTCCAGCTTGCCAGAACGAATCCACTCAATAAATTTACGAATGCCGATTTCAATGGCAAGTGAATCTTGCGACTGAATTAACTCACTCAACAGCATCCCACCCAAGGTTTTTCTGATTTCCAGCGTGGATGGAACGCTTTCCTCACTACCGTCATTAGCAATCTGGAGCAGGCCATAAACCACCTGCTCGTTTTTCAAGCCAATCAGAATGCGGATATTCTTGACCGGCTCAAGCGCTGGATAGAGCTGGAAAAACCCACTGATGAAAAAATAACCGACCAGACAAGCAAAGTCCTGCGTCTTGGGTAGAATCGTTTCCAAGCGCTTGCTCAGAGTATTTTCACCCTGATTGGTCAGAAACTTTTTCGGCGTAACCGGGGCAGATGTCGGCATGGATAGGCGGGTGTGGTTACCGGATAGCTTCAATGAACGGCAGTGACGGTTAGGGTGAGGGCTGCAAAATGAGGGCTTCAAAATAACGGGCAATGATACCCCAATGCTGGTGGTCTTTCCCCGAATGACAACGAAAAACGGCTTCCCAGGATCGCCGGGAAGCCGTGTTGGAGGAGAATCAGGGATAGCGAGCGAGAGGCAAGATATTCAGCGGGTGGCTTGGGCTGGTTGCAGATAGGAAATGGGTGCTTGCCTTTCATCGCTGAAGGTAATTTCTTCCCAGGCAGCTTCATTGTCCAGCAGTTTGCGCAGTAAGCGGTTATTCAGCGCATGGCCGGATTTATAGCCGGTGAAGGCACCGATCAGGCTGCGGCCCAACAGATACAGATCGCCGATGGCATCCAGAATTTTATGCTTGACGAACTCATCCTCGTAGCGCAAGCCGTCCTCGTTCAGGATGCGGTAATCGTCCACGACAATGGCATTATCCAGCGTACCCCCTAATGCCAGCCGCTGTTCCCGCAGATATTCGAGATCGCGCATGAAACCAAAAGTGCGCGCCCGACTCACCTCCTTGACGAAGGAGGTGGTGGAAAAATCCACTACCGCATGCTGGTTGCGACCCTTGAATAACGGATGATCAAAAGCAATGGAAAACTCAACCTTAAAGCCGACAAAAGGATCAAACCGCGCCCATTTGTCACCCTCTTCGACCAACAGCGGTTGCTTGATACGGATGAAACGCTTGGGAGCATTCTGTTCCTGAATGCCCGCCGACTGGATCAGAAAGACGAACGGACCAGCGCTGCCGTCCATGATGGGCACTTCGGCGGCGCTCACGTCCACATAGGCATTATCAATGCCCAACCCCGCAAACGCGGATAACAGATGCTCAACGGTGGAAATACGGGCTTTGCCCTTAACCAGCGAGGTGGAGAGTTGGGTATCACCGACATTGCGCGGACAAGCCTTGATCTCGACGGGATCAGGCAAATCGACCCGTCGGAATACGATACCGGCATCAGGCGCCGCCGGTCGCAGTGTCAAATAGACTTTCTCGCCGGTGTGCAAACCAACGCCGGTCGCCCGAATAGCATTTTTTAAGGTTCGTTGCCTAATCATGTTAGGTTCCCCAACACGTCGATTGAACTGGAGCGTAGCGCCTCGATAGACCCTGCGGGCTTGGATTGAGAACCCGCCGGTTGCCGCTGCGTCATCATGCGTTGCGACAAAGATACCGTAATTCGTAGCAATGTTGCAACTTGTTTCTCTTTCGCAACCACCATTGTTGTTAAGTTGCAAAAGCTTACGCTCCAGTCATCGAACTTCACTTCAGCAGACGCTGACGGTGGGATAGCATGAGTCAGGGGTGATTCCACATTGCACTGAACTTTACTCGGCTTGGCGGCGCAAGAACGCGGGAATGTCCAGATAATCCAGTTCGGGATCGACCCGCTCGCTCAAGCTATCAACCGTCTTCTGGCGGCTGCTGGTCCGGTCGTAGCGAGAATGTGCTTCCCCGTCACCGCCTGCCCGCTGCTGTACCAGCTTGACATGCGGGATGGCTACTTCCCGTTCGCGTGAGTGAGCCGGCTTGGCCGGAACGCCTTGGCCGATACCGGTCGCGACGATGGTAACCCGCAGTTCATTATGCATTTCGGGATCCACCGACATCCCGACCACCACGTTGGCATCTTCGGACGCCAACTCCTTAATGGTGTTGCCGACTTCCTCGAATTCGCCGATGGTCACATCCATACCTGAGGTGATATTGACCAGCAGGCCCTTGGCGCCAGCCAGGTTAAAGTTCTCCAGCAGCGGACTGGAAATCGCCGCTTCGGCGGCCTCGCGGGCGCGCCCATCACCAACCGCACGACCGGTACCCATCATAGCCATGCCCATCTCCGACATCACGGTGCGCACATCCGCAAAATCCACATTGATCATGCCCGGACGGGTGATCAATTCAGCGATGCCCTGTACCGCGCCCAACAGCACGTCATTGGCCGCCTTGAAGGCATCCAGCAGGCTGGCATTTTTGCCCAGCACCGTGAGCAGTTTCTCATTGGGGATGGTGATCAGTGAATCCACGGTTTCGCTCAATTCACGGATACCGCGCATAGCGACTTCCATCCGCTTTTTGCCCTCGAACGGAAACGGCTTAGTCACCACGGCTACGGTCAAAATCCCCATCTCCCGGGCCAGTTGCGCCACCACTGGCGCCGCACCGGTGCCGGTGCCCCCGCCCATACCGGCGGTGATAAACACCATATCCGCGCCCTGTAGTGCTTCGCGGATGCGTTCATGATCTTCCTGGGCGGCCTGCCGTCCGACCTCAGGGTTGGCTCCAGCCCCCAGCCCCTTGGTGATATTCACCCCCATCTGCAAGGTGATCGGCACAGCGCAAGTCTTTAGCGCCTGGGCGTCGGTGTTGGCGCAGATGAAATCCACGCCCTCAATATTAGCGCCCAGCATGTGTTGAACAGCATTGCTGCCGCCGCCACCAACTCCAATGACCTTAATGACAGCGCTTTCTTCCGTCTTGACATTCATTAACTCAAACATAACGGCCTTTCCTCGCTCAATGGTTTTCAACCCGAGATTCCCCGACCTGCGCCTTATTTTCTACAGTCCGCTAAAAATTCCCCTGCAACCAGCTCGTTATCCAAGCCCACAGTCCTTTGCGACCCGTCCGCGCCACCGGACCCGACCGTCCGGGCCGATTCTCGTTACCAAACAGCAGCAAACCCACCGCCGTGGAATAGATGGGATTGCACACCACATCCTGTAATCCAGTCACATCACGCGGTAATCCCAGTCGCGCCGGCATGTGAAACACCTCCTCGGCCAGTTCCACCACGCCCTCCATTTGAGAACTACCCCCGGTCAGCACTACCCCCGCCGCAACCAGGTTCTCGAAGCCGCTGCGTTGCAATTTCCCCAAGGCGATTTCAAACAGCTCGTCGTAGCGCGGCTCCACCACCCCGGCCAATTCCAGCCGGGACAGGCTACGAGCGGCCCGGTCGCCAACTTCAGCGACCTCAATCCGCTCGTCGGCGCGGGTCAGTTGCTTGAGGCAACAGGCATGCTTGATCTTAAGATCCTCCGCCGAAGCGGTCGGGGTATGGAAAGCGACGGCGATGTCGTTGGTCACCTGGTTGCCGGCGACCGGGATTACCTCGGTATGGCTGATCGCACTATTGGTGAACACCGCCAGATCGGTGGTGCCGCCGCCAATGTCCAGCAGGCAGACCCCCAGTTCTTTCTCATCCGAAGTCAATACCGCCCGACTGGACGCGAGTTGCTGCAAGATAACCTCGTCCACTTCCAGTTCGCAGCGTTGCACGCATTTGACGATGTTCTGCTCGGCGCTGACCGCGCAGGTGACAATATGAACCCGCACTTCCAGCCGCACCCCGGCCATGCCAATCGGCTCCTGAATGCCTTCCTGACCGTCAATGATGAATTCGCGAGGCAGAATGTGCAGGATCTTCTGGTCTGCCGGAATCGCCACTACCCGCGCCGCTTCAATCACCCGCTCCACGTCTTCCTGGGTCACCTCCCGGTTCTTGATCGCGGTGACGCCGTGGGAATTCAGCCCGCGAATGTGGCTGCCGGAGATGCCGGTGTACACCGAATGAATCTTGCAGCCCGCCATCCGTTCTGCTTCGTCCACTGCCCGCTGGATCGACTGGACGGTGGATTCGATGTTGACCACCACCCCTTTTTTCAATCCCCGCGAGGGGTGCGAGCCGATGCCAACCACATCAACCGTCCCGTCGGAGCCGACCTCACCGATGATAACCACCACTTTCGAGGTGCCGATATCGAGTCCGACGATTAAATTCTTGTCTTCTTTTTTAGGCATAAAATCTCCCTTTCCCGTAACCGTCTAGCCCGCTGTTGGAACTGGCGGTACTGCTTTCCAGCGCACGGCAAAGCCGTTGACATAGCGTAAATCCACCACTGCGATCCGGTCGGCCTGAGCAGCCAGCACCTTCGGATAGACCAGCGCCAGCCGTCGCAACCGTTCCTCGAACCGCTCGCGCCCTACATACACTTCCAGCCCGTTGTTAAACGTCAACCACCAGGCCCGGCGTTCATCCTGTACCAGTTTCTCCAGCTTCAACCCAATCGGATCAAACAGCGTCTGCACCTCTTGCCAAGTCTTGATCAGCGCCTTTTCGCGGCCATCGGGACCGCTCAGTCGTGGCCATGGTCCCGGTTGGCGGAGGGTGGTCGGGTGGAACCGACGACCGTTCACATCCACCATATCCTGCTGTTCGCCCCAGTAGCCAAAGGCAATTCGTTCGCGTAAGCGGATGTCCACGGTATCCGGCCACCAGCGCCGCACTGCCACATCATCGACCCAGGAATTAGCCGCCAGCGCGGTGTGCAAATCATCCAGATTGGCAATGAAGAAGTTCAGACCCAGATACTCTTGCGCCAAGGGTTGTAAGTCGGCCTCGGTTAAATTGCGCAACTCACCCTCGACCCGCACGTTTCGCAATGGAAACGCCCCCGGATCCCGTAGCTTCTGGCTGCCGATGTGTACCCCGAAGCCGACTGCGGCCAGTGCCAGCACCACCCCCAGTCCACGCAACCATGGCCCCACAACGGCTCTCCACCGCCCCGGTGAACCGACCGCTTCATGCTTGATCGCCGTTGCTCCCCGGCGGCGTCCACGTCCGATCCGCGTCATCGTCCGCGCTCAATCCGACTGCGCCAGGCTGGTTTCCAAAATCCGCCAGACCAGATCCTCAAAACTCAGCCCGGCCACTCGCGCTGCCATCGGCACCAAACTGTGGTCAGTCATCCCGGGCACGGTATTGACTTCCAGCAGCCACGGCCGGTCTTGCGCATCCACCATCACATCCACCCGACCCCAACCAGAGCCGCCCACAGCGGCGAACGCCTGACCGACCAGCTCCCGCAATTCCGCCTCGCGCTCTGGCGGCAAGCCGCAGGGACAGAGATAGCGGGTATCGTCCGCGTGGTACTTGGCCTCGTAGTCGTAAAATTCGCGCGGCGTTTCCAACCGGATCAGCGGCAGTGCCTCGCCCTGCAATACGCCACCGGTGTATTCCTGACCCTGAATCCACGATTCCACCAGCACCGGCGAATCGCAAGCGGAGGCCCGCGCCCAGGCGCTCTCGACTTGCGCGGGATCGCTGACCCGGCTAATGCCGATGCTGGAGCCTTCGCAGGCCGGCTTAACCGCCAGCGGCAAGCCCAGCGCAGTCGCGGCATCAGCCAGTTCCGCTGCGGTTTCCACGATACGATAGGCGGGCGTCGGCAGACCCATCCCCAGCCAGAGCTGTTTGGTGCGCAGCTTGTCCATGCCCAGCGCCGAGGCCAGCACTCCACTGCCGGTATAGGGCAGGCCCAGCAGTTCCAGCGCCCCCTGAATTACGCCATCTTCACCGCCCCGCCCGTGCAGGACAATGAACGCCCGATCAAAACCGCCGTTAGCCAGCATCGGCAAAATCTCACGGGTGGCATCAAGGCCATGCGCGTCTACGCCGCTTGCGCAGAGCGCCGCCAGCACCGCCTGACCGCTTTTCAGCGACACCGCTCGTTCCGCCGACCAGCCGCCCATCAGCACGGCCACTTTGCCGAACGCTGCCGGATCGCTGATTAACCGCTGCTGTAGGTGTTGTTGCATCTGCTGATTCCCCCTGATCCCGCTCACTCAATTCACGCCCGGCAAACCGTCGCGTTCCAATTGCACCGCCATCGCGCCGATGTCGCCCGCGCCCATCAACAGCAACAAATCACCATCGCGCAACAGTCCCGGCAAGGCCGCTGGCAGATCAGCCGTTTGCTCGACGAAAACCGGGTCCACTTTGCCACGAGTCCGAATCGCCCGGCTCAGGCTGCGACCATCGGCTCCGGTAATGGGCTTCTCACCGGCGGGATACACCTCCAGCAGGATCAGCGCATCCACTTCGGAAAGCACCTGAGCAAAGTCGTCGAACAGGTCACGGGTACGGCTAAAGCGATGCGGCTGAAAGGCCAGCACCAGGCGTCGCTCCGGCCAGGCGCCGCGCAAGGCCGCCAATACCGCCTGAATTTCACGCGGATGGTGGCCGTAATCGTCCATCACCGTGGCGTGGCCGCCGCCGGGCAAGGTCAATTCGCCGTGGGGCTGGAAACGCCGCCCGATACCCTGAAAATTCCGCAAGGCGCGACAAATTGCGGTTTCCGACACCCCCAACTCCAACGCCACCGCAATCGCCGCCAGCGCGTTCAACACGCTATGCTGGCCTGGCAGATTAAGCAGAATCGGCAGTGGCATTTTCAGATGGGGCAAATGAGCCACAAAGCGGGTGCGCAAGCCTTCCGCCACGATGTCAGTGGCGCGGGCATCGCAATCCCCGCTGGTGCCATAGGTCAGCATCGGTCGAGTCAGGCGCGGCAAAATCGCTCGCACTTGTGGATCATCGGCGCACAACACCGCCAACCCGTAAAACGGCAGGTGGTGCAGAAACTCGACGAAGGTGTCGCGCAGCCGCTCGAAATCACCGCCATAAGTCGAAAGGTGATCGGCATCAATGTTGGTCACTACTGCCAGCATCGGTTGCAAAAACAGGAATGAAGCATCGCTCTCGTCGGCCTCAGCCACCAGATAGCGGCCCGCGCCTAACTTGGCATTAGCCCCGGCACTGTTCAACCGTCCGCCGATGACAAAAGTCGGGTCCAGTCCGCCCTCGGCCAGCAGGCTGGCGATCAGGCTGGTCGTGGTGGTTTTGCCGTGGGTGCCGGCTACCGCGACGCCGTAACGGAACCGCATCAGTTCGGCCAGCATCTCGGCGCGTGGCACCACCGGAATCCGCGCCGCGCGCGCCGCGATCACTTCGGGATTGTCCTCGGCTACCGCGCTGGAAATCACCACGGCGTCACAACCCGCGATGTGTCCAGCAGCATGTCCCAGATGAAGGATCGCACCCAATTGACTCAGCCGCGCCGTCACCGCGCTGGCGCGCAGATCCGAGCCAGACACGCCGTAGCCCAGATTCAGCAACACCTCGGCGATGCCACTCATCCCGGAGCCGCCGATGCCGATGAAATGAATCTGCCGAATCCGGCGCATGTCGCGCCACGCTTCCGGGATCGTTGCTAATGCCGGTTTATCCACGTCCTCGACTCTCCACCCTCAATATTTCTTTGCATGATTCAGGAACGCGCCTGTTGTAGGCACACTCGCGCCACCTGTTCGGCAGCCTCAATTTTCGCCAGACTTCGCGCCGCCTCGGCCATCCGCAATAGTTGGGTACGGTCGCCCAGTAAATCGCTCAGAATTGCGGCCAGCCGTTCAGCCGTTAACTCCGCCTGCTGGACCAGCAGCGCCGCGCCGCCTTGCGCCAGAAAGTGGGCATTAGCGGTCTGGTGGTCGTCCACCGCAAACGGAAACGGCACCAGCACCGCGCCCACGCCTGCCGCAGCCAGTTCGGCGATAGTCAACGCCCCGGCCCGGCACATCACCAGATCGGCCCAGCTATAGGCTTCAGCCATATCTTCAATAAACGGGGTCAGGCGAGCGGTTATTCCGGCCTTCCGATAGGCAGCTTCCGCCGCCTGGTGCAACTGGCCGCCGGCCTGATGCCAGACCTCCGGGCGCTGGTCATCGCTGAGCAACGCCAAGGCTTGCGGCACAAGTTGATTGAGCGCCAGCGCGCCCTGACTGCCGCCCAGCACCAGCAGCCGTAACCGGCCTTCGCGTCCGGCGAAGCGTTGCGCAGGCGGCGGCAGCGTCGCTATCGGCTCACGTACCGGGTTGCCCACCGTCAGCGCTCGTCGCGCGGCTGGAAAAGTCTGCGGAAACGCCTCCAAAACCTGACTGGCGATCCGCGCCAGAATGCGATTGGTCAAACCGGCAATCGCGTTTTGCTCATGCACCACCAGCGGAATGCCAAGCCACCAGGTCATCAACCCACCGGGGCCGCTGGCGAAACCACCCATTCCCAACACCACTCGCGGTTGCAGCCGTTGCAGAATCACCCGTGCCTGCCATAGCGCCCGCCCGATCATCAATGGCATCGCCAATTTCTGGCCCAGCCCTTTACCGCGCAAACCGGCGACGCCGATCCATTCCATCGGAATTCCAGCCTTCGGCACCAGGGTCGCCTCCAGACCGTGCCGGGTGCCCATCCATACCACCGGCACTCCCTGCGCTTGCAGTCGTTCGGCTACCGCCAGCGCCGGAAATACATGGCCGCCGGTCCCGCCCGCCATAATCAACGCCGGTCGTGCGGCGCTCATTCGTCGTGGACTCCACCGGCGCGGGTTTCCACATCAATCCGCAGCAACACCGCCAGCGTCATGCACATCACCACCACGCTGCTACCGCCGTAGCTCATCAGCGGCAAGGTCAACCCTTTGGTCGGCAGTGCGCCCATGTTGACGCCCATGTTAAACAGCGCCTGGATGCCGAACCATAAGCCGATGCCATAGGCCAGCCACGCCGAAAATTTCAGGTCCAGCCGCTCTGCCCGTTGCCCGATTAGAAACGCCCGCCACACCAGGGTCATGAACAGCGCAATGACGGTCAGGATACCGGCCAGCCCCAGTTCCTCAGCCAGCACCGCAAACAGAAAATCGGTATATGCCTCAGGCAGATAGAACAGCTTTTGCACGCTTTCACCCAGCCCGACCCCGAACAGTTCGCCGCGGCCGATGGCGATCAGCGACTGGGTGAGCTGATAACCGCTGGCTTGCGGGTCGGCCCACGGATCGAGAAAGCTGATCAACCGCGCCCGCCGATAAGGTGAGGACCAGAGCAACACCGCCATCGCCGAGACGGTTCCAATTTGCAGGGCGCCGAACTGCCAGAGATTGACGCCGGCCAGAAAGATCATGCCCAGTGCGGCTGCCATTAGCACCACCACACTGCCGAAATCCGGCTCCAGCAACAACAACACCGCCAGCACCGCCAGCACCACCATCGGCCGGAACAGCGCCAGCGCCGAAGTACGGAAGTCGGCGGTTTGCAACTCCGCGCCGTGCCGTTTGAGATAACCGGCGACGTAGATCAGCGCGAACAGCTTGGCGATTTCCGACACCTGGACGTTAACCGGACCCACATTGATCCAGCGCATACTGCCATTCACTTCCTTGCCGATGCCGGGAATCAGCACCAGTGTCAGTAAGATGAACGCCGCCAGCAGCAGCAGCGGGCTGGCTCGTCGCCAGCGCGCCAGTGGAACTTGAAAGACCATGCTGGCTGCCAGCAGGCCGACCCCCACATACGCACCCTGACGGAACAGGAAATAGAACGGCTGACCGGTTTTGGCATCGGCGGTGGGCATCGAGGCCGAGGCCACCATCAGCAGGCCCAAGGTCAGGAGCAACAAGGCCGGAATCAGGACCCACG
This sequence comes from Candidatus Contendobacter odensis Run_B_J11, assembly GCF_000531125.1. Classification (GTDB taxonomy): domain Bacteria; phylum Pseudomonadota; class Gammaproteobacteria; order Competibacterales; family Competibacteraceae; genus Contendibacter; species Contendibacter odensensis. The sequence continues at coordinate 24,503 of NZ_CBTK010000068.1, forward strand.
GATCAGGAAACGGCAGCGTGGATCGACCTTCGCCGGCGCGTGGCAGCTTGTCGTGCTTGGCAGGGATTGCCGTCGTGGCAGCCGCGTTCAACATCCGACCAACCTCCGCGCTGCCGCTGTGAAGACGGCGCCGCGCTCTTCGTAACCGCTGAACATGTCAAAGCTGGCACAGGCCGGTGATAGCAACACGCTGTCGCCCGGCTGAGCCAACTGTGCCGCGATAGCCACTGCTTGGTCCATATCCACCGCTGGATGCAGCGGGATGCTGTTGCCGAGCGCACTGGCGATCAGCGGCGCATCGCGGCCGATGAGCACCACCGCCCGCGTCGTGTGGGCCAGCGCCTCCCGCAGCGGGCCAAAATCCTGGCCTTTGCCATCGCCACCGGCGATGAGCACCACCGGTCCGGGCAGGCCACGCACTGCCGCTGCCGTTGCGCCGACGTTGGTGCCCTTGGAATCGTCAAACCAGCGCACTCCCGCGTGTTCCATGACCGGCGTGGTGCGATGCGCCAGCCCGGTAAATTCCCGTAGCGCCGCCAGCATTCCTTCCCGCCGCCAACCAAGCGCATGACCCATGGCCAGCGCCGCCAGCGCGTTAGCGAGATTGTGATCGCCGCTGATTTGCAAATCCGCCGCTGTGATCCAGCGTTCAGATCCTCGTGTTAACCAGGTATCGCTGCCATCCCGGCGCAGGCCAAAATCGCCTTCGCCCGGCGTATCCAGAGTGAAATGCAGCACGTTCCGTCCCGGCTCAACCATCGCCATCACCGCCGGATCATCGGCATTGATCACCTTCGTTCCGTTGCCTCGAAATATCCGCTGCTTGGCAGCGATGTACTCCTCCAGACTATCGTAGCGATCCAGGTGATCAGGGCTGATGTTCAACACGGTGGATACCCGGGCATTCAGGCTATGGGTGGTCTCCAACTGGAAGCTGGACAGTTCCAGCACATAGATGTCGGGCGCGACGCCGGCGCTGCGCTCATGGCGTAGCCATAACTCCAGCGCCGGAGGACCCAGATTGCCGCCCACCACCACCCGCACTCCAGCGTGTTCGGCCATCGCCCCCAGCAAAGTCGTCACGGTGCTCTTGCCATTAGTGCCGGTAATGGCGGCAACCGGCGCCTGGGTCAACCGGGCCAGCAGTTCAATATCCCCCCACACTGGCACACCCGCCGCCGCCGCTTCAGTAATGGCCGGCGTCTTCACCGCCACCCCTGGACTGACGATCAAGCGCGTGGCATCTCTGAACAGCATCGGATTGAAACCGCCCAACTGGCAGGGCAGGTCCGGGAACTCCGTCCGCAACATCGCTAACCCCGGCGGATCGGTACGACTATCGCTCACGGTCACTGTCGCGCCCAATGCCATCAGCGTTCGCACGGTAGACAGGCCGCTCTGACCCAGACCGACCACCGCCGTGGTTCCCTCCAGTTGCATCATCTGCAAGACTCCCCTCAGCGGATTTTCAAGGTCGCCAGGCCAATCAGCACCAGCATGATGGTGATGATCCAGAACCTGACGATCACCTTTGGCTCCGGCCAGCCTTTGAGCTCAAAGTGGTGGTGCAACGGAGCCATACGGAAGATGCGCCGACCGGTGAGCTTGAACGAAGCCACTTGCAGGATCACCGACACGGTTTCCATCACGAAGACGCCGCCCATCACGAACAGCACCAGCTCCTGCCGCACTGCAACCGCGACCGCGCCCAGTGCCGCGCCCAGCGCCAATGCGCCCACATCACCCATAAACACTTGGGCCGGATAAGCGTTGAACCAGAGGAAACCTAAGCCGGCCCCGACCATCGCGGCGCAAAACACCAGCAGTTCGCCCACCCCGGGTACATGCGGGATGCCGAGATAGTCGGCGAAAATCCGGTTGCCGGAGGCATAGCAAAAGACGGCCAGCGCGGCTGAAACCATGACAGTGGGCACAATCGCCAGCCCGTCCAGCCCATCGGTAAGATTGACCGCATTGCTGGAGCCGACGATGACAAAGTAGGTCAACGGGATGAACAGCCAGCCCAGATTCAGCGCGACACTCTTGAAAAACGGCACGATCAGTTGCGTCTCAGCCGGGGTCTGGACGGTGAAGTACAGCAGCAATGCCGCCGTCAATCCGGCGCAGGACTGCAAGGAATACTTGGCCCGCGCTGACAATCCTTTGGAGTTGCGCAGGATCAATTTTTTGTAATCGTCCATCCAGCCAATCGCACCGAACGCCAGTGTTACCCCCAGTACGATCCAGATATAGCGGTTGCGCGGATCCGCCCATAACAGGGTAGCCACCGCGATGGCGACCAGAATCAGCGCCCCGCCCATGGTCGGGGTGCCGGCCTTGGCGAGATGGCTTTTGGGGCCGTCCTCGCGGATGTGCTGGCCAATCTGATGGTGGCTCAACCGCCGAATCAGCGCCGGCCCGACTATCAGTGAAATCGACAACGCGGTGAGAACCCCCAGAATCCCCCGCAGGGTCAGGTACTGAAACACATTGAAACCCGTGTAAAAATTGTTGGTGAGCCATTCAGCCAGCAGAACAAGCATCAGCCATGCTCCCTTGATTGCACGACGGGATCTGCGGTGCCCACCAACGCGGCTACCACCCGCTCCATTCGCGACCCACGAGAACCTTTGATCAGAACAACGCTTGGGTAAGTACTCTGGACATCGTGGCTTAAAGCGGTGATCAAACGATCCACGTCTGCATAATGATCGCCACCCTCGGCAAATGCCGCTGCGGCTGCCCGACTGTGTTCACCCAGCGCATACAACCGCTCGAATCCCGCTATCTGCGCCTCCCGCCCCGCCTGAGCATGGAGATCATCCGCAGTCGGCCCCAGTTCCAGCATATCGCCCAACACCAGCCATTTACGACCCGGTTCCGCCCCCACAGTCGCCAATGCCGCTGCCAGCGAAGCCGGATTGGCATTGTAGGCATCGTGGATTACTGCGCCGCCGTACCTTCCGTGCAAGCGCTGCATCCGGCCACCAACGTCGCGCAAAGTCTCCAATCCCTGCCGAATATCGGCCAGCGTTGCCCCTACCGTCAGCGCCGCTGCCGCCGCTGCCAGCGCGTTGCGGACATTGTGCCGACCGGGTAGCGGCAGCGTGATGTCGATCTCGCCTCCGGGCGCGATCAAGCGAAACCGGTTGCTGGCCGGATCGAGCAGTTGGCCGCTGACCGTCGCTGGTTGATCCAGCCCGAAGCTGACAATCCGCCGCCCCGGATTCAGCCCGGTCCAGTAATCGGCGTACCCGTCGTCATGGTTGATAATTGCCACGCCGCCTGACCCCAAACCCCGGAAAATTTCACCCTTGCCCCGCGCTACGCCGGGCACATCGCCGAAGCCGTCAAGATGACAGGGGCCAGCATTGTTGATAATCGCCACATCCGGCTGCGTCAGCCCGGTCAGATAGGCGATCTCACCGTGATGATTGGCGCCCATTTCGATCACCGCATAACGATGTTCCGCGCCCAGGCGCAGCAAAGTCAGCGGCACGCCCAGATCGTTGTTGAGATTGCCTTCGGTCGCCAGCGTAGCGCCGCGCACCCGCAAAATGGTGGCGATCATTTCCTTGAGGGTGGTTTTGCCATTGCTGCCGGTCAGCGCAATCAGCGGCCCGGTGAAGTGGGAGCGCCATGCCGCCGCCAACTGGCCCAGCGCCAGCCGGGTATCCGCTACGCGCAGTTGCGGCAAGGGATCCGCCACTTCCCGGCTGACCAGCGCAGCGACCGCACCGCGCTGGCGAGCGGCAGCGACAAAATTGTGGCCGTCGAAATTTGGCCCGGTCAGCGCCACGAACAGCGCCCCAGTGGGCAGGGTGCGGCTATCAATGCCAACCGTGGAGAAAGCGGCATCCCCGCCAACCCTTTCACCATCGAGCAGTCGGGCGGCTTCGCGCAAATGCAGGGATGAAAAAACATCATTCATTTAAGCGGATTCCTCTGAACGCTGCGAAGACAGGTAGTGCTGCACCACCGCCCGGTCACTGAACGGCCGTCGTTCGACGCCGATGATTTGATAGTCCTCATGCCCCTTGCCGGCGATCAACACGATGTCGCCCACCGTTGCTTCAGCCAGGACTTGAACGATGGCAGTCTGGCGGTCGCGGATGACTTCAGCCCTCTCTGGCTGTTGCATCCCGGCCAGAATGGCGCTGACGATCCGATTCGGGTCTTCGGTACGCGGGTTGTCATCGGTCACGATGACTCGATCCGCCCAGCGCTCGGCCATCGCCCCCATCAATGGGCGTTTGCCCGGATCCCGGTCGCCGCCGCAGCCGAAGATGCACCACAGCCGTGGTCCGCCATGTTCGCGCAGAGCGATCAATACCTGCTCCAGAGCGTGCGGGGTGTGGGCGTAGTCAATTACCGCCAGCAGCTGATTCAACTCGCCGCCTAGCCGTTCCATCCGCCCCGGCACTGGAACCGTCCGCGCCAGCCGCGTCAGCGCCTCGCTCAATGGCCGATCCAGCGCCAGCAGCGTCGCCAGGGCGGCCAGTAGGTTGCTGGCGTTGAACCGGCCCAGCACCCCGACTTGCAGTTCGCCATCGCCCCACGAGGAGCGAATCCCCAGTCGCAAACCCGTCGGCGATAGCTCCAGTGTTTCGCCCCAGACAAATCGTTCCAGGCGCGCTGGCCACTCGCCGAGGCCATAGCCGATAACTGTTGTGGGTATCGCACCGCGAAGGTCAGCGGCGATGCCTCGGCCAAAGGCATCATCCAGATTCAGTACCGCCCAACGGGGCCGATGACTCAGGAACAAGCGCCGCTTGGCGGCGGCGTAGGCTTCCAGAGTGCCGTGATAATCCAGATGATCGCGGCTCAGGTGCGTCAATACCGCTACCGTGAACTCCACGCCCTCCACCCGGCCCTGATCCAGGGCATGTGAAGACGCCTCCATCACTGCATAACGTCGCCCATCCGCCGCCAGTTTGGCCAGCCAGCGCTGTACCGCCAGCACATCCGGCGTGGTGTGCAGGGTTGGCTCGACCGCGCCATACACCCCCAGCCCCAACGTCCCCAGCAGGCCGCACGGCCCGGCCTCGGTATCGCTCAAGGCTTGGGCGATGAAATGAGCGCAAGAGGTTTTGCCATCGGTACCGGTGATACCTACTACCGCCATGTGCCGGGAGGGTTCAGCGTAAAAACGACTGGCGATCAATCCCAGATTGCGCCGCAGATCCGGCATCGCCAGTAACGGCGACCCCGATCCGGCAGCAGGTAAAGGTCCGGCGTAGGGAGGCTCCCACACCACAGCTATCGCCCCCGCCGCTTGCACCGCCTCCAGAAACTCCAGTCCATGCCGGTTGCCGCCGCGCACCGCGAAAAACACATCGCCCGGACGGACCCTGCGGCTATCCGCCGCCAGCCCGATCACTGGCCGATCCGCCAGTTCTGCCGGCACCTCGGCAAAACCGGCCAGTAATTCAGCCAGCGTCAGCGGCGTGGCCCGACTCACGGCTTGGCTCCGATAGCGGGCACCGCCCCGGCGATTTTCATGGTCGGCATGTCGTCCGGGGTGATATTGAGAATGCGCAGCGCGCTGCCCATAGTCTGGCTGAATACCGGCGCCGCGACCGTGCCGCCGTAGTAGGCGCCGCCCTTGGGTTCATCAATGATGATCGCCATCACCAGGCGAGGGGCACTGGCCGGGGCCATGCCAGCGAATAGGGCGAAGTAGCGGTTGGTGTAGTGACCGGCGACGATCTTGCGCGAGGTGCCGGTCTTGCCGGCCACCCGGTAGCCCGGCACACTGGCCTTTAAGCCGGTGCCTTCTTTGGTCACCACCTCCTCCATCATCGCCCGCACCTGTCGCACCGCCGATGCGGCCATCACCCGCCGCTCATCATCCGGACCGAGTGGCTGTTCACGCTTGAGCAGGGTCAGTGGCCGCCGCACCCCATCCGCCGCCAATACACTATAGGCTTGGGCCAGTTGCAGGATGGTGAGGGAAAATCCGTAACCGAAGGCATGGTTGGCGTGGCCGATTTCCGCCCATTTGCTGAAAGGGCGCAGGACGCCCGCTTGCTCGCCGATCAGCCCTATCCCGGTCACTGCGCCGATGCCCAGATTCCGATAGAGCTGCCACAGCCGCTCAGCGGGCATCGACAGCGCGATCTTGGTGACGCCGACGTTGCTGGACTTGCTGATCACATGGGTAATATCAATCGTGCCGTAGTTGTGAGTGTCGCGAACCGTATAGCGCCCGATCTGCATCGGCGCAGTATTCACCAGGGTGCTGGGCGTCCATTTGCCGCTCTCCAGGCCCAGTACGACGGGAAAAGGTTTAATAGTCGAACCCGGCTCGTACACATCAGTGATCGTCCGGTTACGCAGCAGGTCACCGTGCAACTCGCTACGGTTGTTGGGATTGCCGGCCGGCTGGTTCACCATCGCCAGAATTTCTCCGCTGCGGGCATCGACAATCACTGCTGCACCTGCACTGGCTTTATTTTCCAGCACGGCGGTCTTCAGGGCGCGATAGGCCAGATATTGCAGCCGCCGGTCAATACTTAGCGTCAACGCCTGGCCGGGCTGCGGAATCCGCAGGCTCTCCACATCTTCCACTATTCGGCCCAGCCGATCCTGAATCACCCGCTTGCTGCCCGGTATCCCGCGCAACTGAGCGTCGAAGGTTTTTTCCAGCCCTTCCTGCCCGGCATCGTCAATATCGGTGAAGCCTAGGAGGTGCGAGGCGACCTCGGCATCGGGGTAGTAACGACGGTATTCACGCTGCGCATGCACCCCGGCAATCTTGAGCTGCAAAATCTGCTGGGCCGCGCTCGGCGCCAAATGTCGGCGCAGATAAACAAACTGGCGGGTTTCACGTCCCGCCAACTTCTGTTCCAGTTCCGCCGGGGTTATATCCAAGGCGGTCGCCAACGCCGGCCAGCGCTCGCGCTGTTTCAGCAACTCCGGCGGATAGGCCCAGATCGAATCCACCGGCGAACTGACCGCCAGCGGCTCGCCGTTACGATCCAGAATCATCCCCCGGTGAGCAGACACTTCCACTGTGCGCAGATAGCGATCATCACCTTGATCTTGCAGAAAATCTTTGTGAACCACCTGCAAGTACGCCGCACGAGCAAGCATCCCGCCCGCCGCAGTGAACAGCAGAGTGAATACCAGCCCACGACGGGTCGTGGCACCGATCCGTCGTCCGGCTTGACGCAGCGCATTCAACACGGTACCCACCGAGTTCCGGCTCATGGCGGCGTGATGTACAGAACGGTACCGGGATCCGGCGTCAGCATATTCAGCCGCGTCCGCGCCACGTTCTCGACTGCGGCGTCGGTCACCAGAGTGCTTTGTTCCAGCCTTAACAGTTCCCATTCGACCTCGAGATCGTCTCGCTCCACCTGAAGTTTCTGTAACTGAATAAAGAGTTGCCGATTGTTATGCTGGGTATGGGCGACTCCCACCCCGGAGCCCAGTACGGCGCAGGCCAGCAGTGCGATTAGCAGGGTCTGATTTTTCAAGCCAGCCGCTCCGCCACGCGCAATACCGCACTACGCGCACGAGGATTGACCGCAATCTCCGCAGCACCGGCCCGGATGGCTCGCCCGATGAGCCGCAGGGTCATCCCCTCCGGGGCGCCCATCACCGGCAGATCCAGCGGTAACTCCCGACCTCGCGCCTGTTCCCGCATGAACTGCTTGACCATCCGATCCTCCAGAGAATGAAAACTCAGCACGACCAACCGCCCGGCTGGCGCCAACGCAGCTAAAGTTCCCGCCAAGACCACTTTCAATTCCTGTAATTCGTCGTTGACCGCGATGCGGATCGCCTGAAACGTCCGGGTCGCCGGATGTTTACCCGGTTCGCGGGTCGGCACGGCAGCAGCGACGAGGGTAGCCAACTGCGCGGTGCTGGTTATTGGCGCGGACTGGCGGGCGGTGATGAGAGCATGGGCGACCCGCCGGTGAAACCGCTCTTCACCAAATTCGGTCAGCACCCGCTCCAGTTCTCTCTCACTGACCCGTTGCAACCATTCAGCGGCGCTACAATCCGCATCAGGATCCATCCGCATATCCAGCGGTCCGTTCTGACTGAAACTGAAGCCACGCTCCGGATCATCCAACTGCGGCGAAGACACCCCTAAATCCAGCAGCACCCCAGCGATCCGACCAGTTAGGCCACGTTCTGCAACTACCTCAGCCAAGCGGCTGAACGCAGTCCTCACGAAGACAAAGCGGGGATCAGCGCCAAACCGTGTTGCCGCCCATCGTTCCGCCGCCGGATCGCGATCCAGCGCCAGCACTCGTCCTTGCGGCCCAAGTTGTTCCAGGATCGCTGCGCTATGCCCCCCCCGGCCAAAGGTGGCGTCCAGGTAAACGCCATCCGGTTGAATCTTCAGCGCCGCCAGGGTTTCAGCCAGCAGCACCGGTTGGTGCAGCAGCATCGTCGAATCGGTCATCGGCTAGAACGCCAGCGTATCCAGATCGGGCAGCGGTTCGCCGCCATCATTCGTGCTTGCCAACAGCGCATCGCGCCAGGCATTCCAAGCTTGTTCATTCCAGATTTCAAATTTGTTGCCCTGTCCCACCAGCACCACCTGTTTTGCCAGATTGGCGAACTCTCGCAACGGCGCTGGCAGCAGAATCCGACCGCTGGCGTCCAGACCACACTCTTCGGCATGTCCCAGCAACAACCGCTTCAGGGCACGGGCGCGAGGGTTGGTGCTGGAGAGCTGGATGAGTTTGCACTCGATTTCTTCCCAAACCGGCAGTGGGTAAAGCAGCAGACAGCGGTCGCGATCAATGGTCAGCACCATGTGTCCGCTACCCAGTTCCAGCAATTGCTGGCGGTATTTGGCCGGCATAGCCAGCCTGCCCTTGCTATCCACTGATAGCGAATTGATACCTCGAAACAATGCCACGCCTTTTCAAGTGTCGGGCACCACCGCGCCCCACTTTACCCCACTATATGCCACTAACTATAGGTAGGGCTGCTTCCTGCTGTCAAGCAAAGCCATAGAATCATAAATTTTATAAATCATAATCTATACATAGACTTATAATTTATAAAAAAACCAGCGTCCTGCCTGAGTATCGAGGTGGAGCAAGGATATTCGCTGTGGGGCAATGCAATAGGGAAAACAGGGATGCTGTCAGCGGAAAACTCCTATCGTTTTCAGCCAAGGCACTGAGGGGAGAGAAAGCGGGAACCGGTCTATAAGCCGGGTTCTGTCGAGGACGATCATTCATCTGCGACGCCTGTCACCAGACGCCTGTAGCGACCTACCCAGGAGCCGTGCGGACCACACGTTGTGCTCCTCTATTTGGTCTTGCTCCGGGTGGGGTTTACCGTGCCGTCGCTGTTGCCAGAGACGCGGTGCGCTCTTACCGCACCTTTTCACCCTTGCCGGTTCTCGCAACGAGAACGTAGGCGGTTTGTTTTCTGTGGCACTGGCCGTAGACTCGCGCCCCCCAGGCGTTACCTGGCACCCTGTCCTATGGAGCCCGGACTTTCCTCCATACCGCATGGCGATATAGCGACCGTCCAACCGGTTCCCATGAATAGTGTCCCTTGCCACGCCAACCTTGGCAAGGCTGGATTTCATGGATGGAATGCTATGTGACAAAAAACCCCGCTTTTGCGAGGTTTTTCGACTCAATCGGGTGAAATCAAGTCAATCGTCGCCGGACATGACGCCCAAAATTTGCAGGAGATTTATAAACAGATTGAAGATGGTGATGTACAGCGTGACGGTCGCCATAATGTAATTGGTTTCACCACCATGGATAATTTCACTGGTTTGCCACAAGATCATGCCTGACATCAGCAGAATCACCATCGCGGATACCGCCAAGGACAGCATCGGAAAATTAAACAGCACCGCACCAATGCTGGCCAGGAAGGCGACCAGTATACCCACCATCAGGAAGGCTCCCATGAAGCTGAAGTCCTTACGGCTGACCAGCGCATAGCCCGATAGCGCCAGGAAGATCGCACCGGTGCCAGCCAGCGCGGTCATCACCAGTTGTGGGCCATTCGGTAACGCTAGATACAGGCTCAGGATCGGTCCCAGCGTGTAACCCAAGAAGCCGGTCAGGGCGAACACCGCCAGCAGACCCCAGCCGCTGTTGCGCAGCCGGGTGACCACGAACAGCAGCCCAAAATAACCGGCCAATGTAATCAACCAGTGTAATGGCGGCGCGTGACTGACCACAGCGATACCGGCGGTGAAGGCGCTGAACAGCAGGGTCAGAGACAGCAACGTATAAGTGTTGCGCAGCACCTTGTTGGTAGTTAACGCCCCGTCAGGTATCAGCGAAATCGGAGTCTTGGCCAAAAAATTGTCTTTCTGCAGCATAACTGAAATGACCTCTTCGGTAGTTTAGGATCGTTCATATTGACCACACGGAAGCATCTACGGTTCAGCCGCGAACCCGCAATACTTTTGACAATACCTTTTCGATCCACGAATTGCACTGCAATCGAGCATAGTAAAACCCGTGCTAGAAGTAGTTATATAGCAATAAATTGTTTAGTAAACAATTTTTAACTATGCTCAGTAAAGGATTGAAAATACTTCAACCGATTCATCTGCAAAAGGAACAACAGTGTTGCTAAAGATGTCACAAGCGCTGTTATCCAGAAGCCAACTGTTTGAGACTGGAAGACAGCGTTGAATCCATCTACAATCCAACTTGACAAGCAAATAACGTCAAGCAAACCGGTGGAGATCAGTAGGATGGAAGTCATCAATACCGACGTGGCCATTGTTGGTGCAGGGGGAGCGGGGCTACGCGCCGCGATTGCCCTGGCTGAGGCCGATCCAAAGTTGCGCATCGCCTTGATTTCAAAGGTTTATCCAATGCGTAGCCACACCTGCGCCGCCGAAGGTGGTGCAGCAGGTGTCATCAAGCCCGACGACAGCATGGATTTGCACTTCAGCGACACCGTGGGTGGTGGCGACTGGCTGTGCGATCAGGATGTCGTCGAATACTTCATCAACGAAGCGCCCAAGGAATTGCTCCAGCTGGAGCATTGGGGGTGCCCGTGGAGTCGGGAGCCGGACGGCTCGATTGCAGTGCGCCCGTTCGGCGGCATGAAAATCAAGCGTACCTGGTTCGCTGCCGATAAATCCGGCTTCCACATTCTGCACACTCTGTTTCAAACCTCGCTTAAGTATCCGAGTATCCAGCGCTTTGATGAGTACTACACCACCGACTTGCTGGTTGAGGATGGCCGCTGCCAAGGACTGACCGCCATCGAGATCCGCAGCGGACAGATGCGGCACTTTCAGGCTAAGGCGGTGATCATCGCTGCTGGTGGCGCCAGCCGCATGTTCCCATTTACGACCAATGGTGCCATCAAGACCGGTGACGGCATGGCTTTGGCCTACCGCGCCGGCGCACCGTTGAAGGACATGGAGTTTGTTCAGTACCATCCAACCGGTCTGCCCAATACCGGGATTTTGCTGACTGAGGGGTGCCGAGGCGAAGGTGGAATACTTCTCAATAAGGATGGTCGTCGCTATCTGCAAGATTATGGCATGGGGCCAGAAACGCCGGTCGGGCAACCGGTGCTGAAAACCATGGAACTCGGTCCACGCGACCGTCTCAGCCAAGCCTTCTGGCATGAGCAAAAGAAAGGTAATACGATTTCGACGCAGTGGGGCGACTGCGTCCTGTTGGATATGCGTCATTTGGGCGAAAAGAAGATTAACGAACGTTTGCCGTTCGTGCGTGATCTATCCAGTAGCTATCTTGGCGTTGATCCAGTCAAGGATCCCGTTCCGATCCGTCCGGTGGTGCATTACATGATGGGTGGTATACATACCGACATTAATGCGGCAACTCCGATGCCTGGTCTGTTTGCGGCGGGTGAATGTGCTTGCGTCAGCATCAATGGCGCAAATCGGCTGGGATCAAATTCGTTGACCGAGCTTCTGGTATTCGGGCGGAAAGCGGCGCTGAGTGCGATCACCTATATTCAGTCCGGGGCGAGTGCAGGCAGTAGTACAGCGCTGGCAACCCAAGCCAAAGCCTCTGAGTCCCGTATCCGTGCGCTCTTCGAGAAGACGGGGGGTACCGAATCCATTGCCGGGCTGCGTAAGCAGATGATGGATACGATGGAGGAGAATGTTGGTATTTATCGCCTCGGTGAGGAGCTGGAGACAGCCTGCAAGAAAATTTCTGATCTCCGCCAGCGTTATGCCGGGATCGAAATTCACGATAAGAGCAGCGTCTACAACACCGATTTGTTGCAGGCGTTGGAACTCGGATCCATGCTCGACTGCGCAGAGGCAGTTACGGTTGGTGCATTGGCGCGCACCGAATCGCGTGGCGCACACCAGCGGCTTGATTTCACTGAACGCGACGACCAGCGCTTTCTCAAGCATTCGTTGGCCTATTATCACCCCAAGGAGCCACCGCGCTTGGACTATCTCGACGTGGTTATCACCAAATCACCACCGGGCGTCCGTGATTACTCAGGAGGCAAGAAATGAGCGAACGCCAAATTCAGTTGGAGGTGCTGCGCTATAACCCGGAAACCGACAGCGAGCCACGGTTTCAGTCTTACACAGTTCCTTGTAAGAACGAATGGGTGGTGCTGGATGCTCTGAACTATGTCAAAGAGAATCTCGATACGACTTTAAGCTATCGGTGGTCGTGTCACATGGCGGTCTGTGGAAGCTGTGGCATGATGATTAACGGCGAGCCAAAGCTATCCTGTAAGGCGTTCATTCGTGAATACGCCGATAACATTCGGGTTGAGCCGTTGGCTAATTTCCCGATTGAGCGGGATTTGGTCACGGTGGTCGAAGACTTCATCGCCAAGTTGACTCGGGTCAAGCCCTATCTCATTCCCAAGGAAGATAAGCCAATTAGCGCCGGCGAGTTCAAGCAAACTCCGGCGGAACTGATGAAGTACAAGCAATACACGCTCTGCATTAACTGCATGCTGTGTTATGCGGCGTGTCCTCAATATGCGCTGGTGCCCGAATTTATCGGCCCGGCGGCTATTGCCTTGGCGCATCGCTATAACCAGGACTCGCGCGATGGTGGTCGCGATCAGCGCCAGGAAGTGATTGCGACCGATGAGGGGGTATGGGAATGTTCGTTTGTCGGGGCATGTTCTGAAGTCTGCCCCAAGCATGTCGACCCCGCTGGCGCGTTGCAGCAGGTCAAGGTGGCCAGCACCATCGACTGGTACAAAGAACACTTGATGCCGTGGGTGAAGAAATGAGCAACAAACCTTACGTCCGGGAAGTGTCCACAACCACCTGGTTTCTTCAACAGCCCCGCTACATGCGCTACATGGGGCGTGAAGTGACCTGTATTTTCATTGGAGCCTACACCTTCCTGCTGATTGTGGCTCTCGCCCGCCTGGGTCAAGGCAAGGAAGCCTTTGATGCCTTCGTACAAGCGCTCGGTAGTCCACTGGGCGTGTTGTTTAACTTGGCGGCACTGGTGGCGGCGGTGTATCACAGCACCTCATGGTTCAACGTAACGCCGCAGGCCATGCCGATCCAGCGGGGCGAAGAGTTCGTGCCGGGCAACCTCATAGTGGGCGCCCACTATGCGGTCTGGGCGGTGGTCTCGCTGATCATCCTGATCCTGGGGGTGTAACCATGGCCAAATCCAACAAGCCAATTTTTTGGGGGCTATTCGCCGCCGGTGGCACGGTCACGGCATTCGTAACCCCGGCACTGGTGCTGGTGACACTGTTCGCGGCAATGCGATTCTCGCCGGATATGTTCACCTACGAGAGTATGCATGCCTTCGCCGCCCACTGGTTCAGCAAGCTGATCATTTTCGGCTTCATCCTGCTGTCGCTGTGGCACGCCGCCCATCGGATGCGAGTCACCTTGTACGACTTCGGTATCCGCGCCGACGGTCTGGCCGCCGTGATTCTCTATGCAATTGCGGGCTTGGGTACGCTGATGACGCTGGTTTATCTGCTGCGTATTCATTAGATCGTCCGAAGATTTCCAACCTTGTCCACCACTGTACGGCAGCCGTGATACATGGCCGTACAAGTGGTGGATATTCTTTCCCGTCTTCAGCGTAAGGTGAGCCAGTGAGTTTGAAAGAGTCAACGGCAGTCATCGAAAATGTCCAGCAACTGACGCCCGGTGCGGAACATGAACTTTCGGCGCCAGCTCCCATCCCTGATTACTTGCAGCAAACCTATTGGTGGGCTTACCTGCATCCAATGGGGGTACGTCTGTTCGAGCGGCAATGGTTAGTTAACTTGATCCTGTGGGGTAATTTCACTCGCTTGCGTGATGCGGCGCTACAGGAAATGGGATCGGTGATTGACGGTAAAGTATTACAGGTGGCTTGTGTTTACGGCGATTTCACCGAGAACCTGGTCAAGCGCTTAGGTCCGAATGGCTATCTTGACGTGGTTGATGTAGCCCCGATCCAATTGAGTAACCTTGAAGCAAAACTCAAGGATAAGCAGAATATCGCCCTGCATCGGCAGGATTCGTCTCGTATGTTGTTTGAGGATGCCAGCCGGGATTGCGTTGTGGTGTTCTTTCTGCTGCATGAACAGCCTGAATCTGTGCGCCGGCAAACCATCGCCGAGGCATTACGGATCACCAAGCCCGGCGGTAAAACGATCTTTGTTGATTACCACCGTCCAGATTTGACCAATCCTTTTCGCTACGTCATGGTACCGATCCTGACTACACTGGAACCGTTTGCCATGGATATGTGGCGTCAGGAAATAACGGATTGGATGCCGACAAATCTATGTCCTGCTCAGGTTGAGAAGCAAATATTTTTCGGTGGGCTTTATCAGAAGGTCGTGGTCACATTGTAAAAGTGGGGCTGTGTACCGCTGAGGACTTGTACAGCTCATGACTGATTTCCAAGCCGGTGTCGATTGATTATCGCCGCCGGTAGTTTTTTCGGTGGGGATATCGATCATAGACCTCTCTGTTATGCTCAACACCTCGTAATTCAACTCCCTGCGCAGCAAGTGAACGATATAGCCAGTCCAGACCGTAGCGGCAATGGACCGACAAAGGTTGCTTTTGGTGGAACGGCAGTATTCGCATTCGCCGCATTCGGGGATGTAGCGCGGGATGACGTGATCGCCCGGCTCCAGACTCTTGACACCTGACCCGCATTCGACCACTTCACAGCCGCCCTCGTGACCCGGTACACAGGGGAACGCGCCTTCCGGGTCGTGCCGGACAGGTGAAGGCGTCGGTATGACAGACGCCGGTGACGACTACTTTCAGCAGCACTTCGCCTTCCTTGGTTCCGTCCACGTCGATTTCTTCGATCACCAAGGGCTTTTGCGGCTCCCAGGCCACGGCTGCACGGGCTTTCATAGGTTCGTTTCCTGCGAGGGTTGGGTGTTTTTCAGATAGCGGCATTTTCGGACGATGGGGGCGGTTTTTACAAGATTCTTCCCTGTCTGTGCCCATCCGTCAGGGCAATCGCGCTATGTGGTAGCCGGACTGGGTTGGCCGAAGAGCAGACGTAATACCATTTCTCTCTAAGTACAGGACAAAATTTTCAAAGCCCACAGGAAATCCTGGAATTTCTCGGCGAGGTTGAGGGCGACGTTACGCAGGAAATCGAGGCCGTGGCGGAAGAGGGACTGGAGCGGTCGCTGAAGGGTTTTTTTAAGGGGATCGGTCGGTCTTGGTCATGAAGCGGTTCGCCGATGCGGTGGGTCCAAGCAAAGGCTAAGGCGAGTAGCCCCATCATTTTGGACAGGCGAGCCGCGTCTCTGAGGTGGGTGTCCTCGAAATTAAAACCCCGCGTCTTCAGGCAACCAAACAGAGTTTCGATCTGCCAGCGGTCAGCGTAGGCGTCGATAGCCTCGGCTTGGGGTGCACCAGAGGTGGCTATCGCGAGGAACTCACCGTCATCTAGGCGCAGCACCGAGAGATGAACGAAGCAACCCCAGACCGGACGCCGTCCCGGCAGCAGGTGCGCTTGACCGGGTTTAAGCGAACCCAAGAGCGTGTCAATACGCATCATCCGGTTCCAAGGGTTGGGGACGAGGGTGTCGCATTTGATCCGTTGGTGGAAGGGAATTCGTTGCGTTTGCAGCCCATGGAACCCCGCTTCGCCAATAAATTCGCGGTCAGCGAGTAGGACAGCGATCTGATCTAGGCCGAAGACGGCCAGAAAGCGTTCCATCAGGGCGATCCGCTCGGCGGTGTTGGAGTGGCCCGTTTTGCCCAAGACGCTCCAGAACACCGGCACGGCGATGCCGCGATAGGCAATACCCAACACCAGGAAGTGGATGTCCACTTGGCCGAACTTCCAGTGGGTGCGATCCAGCGTGAGTCGCCAAGGGCCATCACCGACCGGGACCAGGCGCACCAACAGTCGCGCCAAGTGGTCTAGGTCAATCTCAAACGAGCGGAAAAAGCGTTGCAAACGCTTGTAGTGCGAGTCCACTTGGGCCTGGCTGCCGAAACCGGTGGCGAGTTCAGCCAAGTTGACGCTGCGCACTTTGAACAGGGCCAGTAGAAATTGCGCGAGAAAAGTGATCCGGGCACCCTGCCAAGGCAAGTGCTCGGCCAGCACAGCCTTGAGTTCACGGACGGGGTCGTTGACGGTAGCCTTCATTGGAGTTCCTGCAAAAAACGCCTAGCTTAACCATTTTTATTCATAGGCTTACCAGTTTCGTCCTGTACTGAGGAGAAATGGTATAACAGCTTTGGGCAACCCGACGATCTCCCGGCGGCGGGAAATTGGGACGGCGGCGAGAAGCGTTCCATCGGTGTATTGCGTTCCGGCACCGGCCAATGGTTCATCGACCGTAACGGCAATCACCAGTGGGACGATTGCGTCGCCGACGGCTGTTATGACGGCTTCGGCCAAGCGGGTGATTTGCCGGTGGCCGGTGACTGGAACGGAACCGGCGTCGCCAAAATCGGGGTGTTCCGTAACGGGCAGTGGTTTCTGGATCAGCCCTTTCAAGGTGCTCAGTTGATGGTTGACGTAACCGTCTGATTCTCTGTTACCCAACTCGGCCTAACATCGGGTTTGGCTAAGAAGAGGGTTCGAGGTTAAATTCAACTTATTGATTTTCAATGTTGTATTTTTACACCTTGAAAGGGCTGGTTTCTGGATGCCAACGGCAACGGGAAATGGGACGGCTGCGGCACGGATTTCTGCCTGAGTTTCGGCCAGACTGGTGATTTACCGGTGGCGGGAAACTGGAACGGAGGGCAGCAAGCCGGGGTCGGCGTATTCCGCGCCGGTACCTGGTATCTCGATTACAACGGCAACGGGAAATGGGACGGTTGTCAGCAGGACGGTGGGCAGGATCTCTGCCTCTACGGCAGTTTCGGCCAAGCGGGCGATTTACCCGCTGCGGGTGACTGGAACGGTGACGGTAAAGCCAAGGTCGGGGTGTTCCGTAACGGCACCTGGTATCTGGACTACAACGGCAATGGGAAGTGGGATGGGTGCGAGGTGGATCGCTGCTACGTCGGCAGTTTCGGGCAGCAAGGTGATTTACCGGTGGCGGGCCAGTGGTAAACGGAGAATCAGATAGCGCAGCAGGCCAAATCGAAGTCAATATCCGCCATGCTCTGAGTGGCCCGGCGGCTGGGATCGGGCTGTTCCAAAAAACGAATGGCGAAGCGATGCCGACCCGCGCTGATTTCTGGAAAAAAGAGGCTGTCGCCGGCTGATAGCACCACCCGGATCAACTGGTTGGATACGGTGCTATCGAGTCCCCGCTGAAAGAAGCCCCGCCGGGCTATTTCCGGCTGGGGCGTGGCGCTGTCGCGGATTAATTGAAGGATAAGTATGACCGCCTCCCGCATCGGCGCAAAAGGCTCCAGCCATTCCTGCAAGTGACGGTTGCGGATAGCCCCATCCTGCTGCAACCAATGATGTAGCGCGGGTACGTCAAATTGGCACGCGCCACCGGGCACATGGTGGCGCTTATGAATGGCGCTGAGGAAATCGGTTTGCCGTACCGCGTCTACGGTCAGAGTATCCAGATGGTGATGGATGCGGTCGCTGACCCGCGAGATTTCCTCCAGGATGCGATCCAGAGTCGCTGCATGAACGCCGGGCGTCAGCCGCAACCGACTCAAGGTTACCGCATGACGTTCCAGTTCCTTGAGCAGTTCGCCTTTGAATTCGTTGCGTCCCGTCAGATCGAGCATATCGAACAATCCTTGCAGCGCCATTCGGCTATTCCAGCTTGAAGCGCAGGTGGTGGCGTGTTCGATCTGCTGGAACAGAAATTCCAGACGCAACAGAGCGCGGATGCGTTCGTTGAGCGGTTGTTCATAGCAAACGGTTTGGGACACAAAGTACCTTGCAGAGGCCGAGGACCAGGGGAGAAAACGGGGAAAACCGGGGGTTTCCGGTCCAGCAATGGTTATGCGGACCGAGCAGCAGCTAAAGTCAAATAGCGTTGGTGCAACAAGGCCACTTGGCGATCCAGCGCCTCCAGATCGCCGATATTTTCCAGAACATCGTCCGCTAGCGCGAGCCGCTGGGCGCGACTGGCTTGCGCAGCCAGGATGCGATGGGCCTGCGTTTCATCCACCTGGTCGCGCACTACGACCCGGCGGATTTGCTCGGCTTCCGGCGCGTCCACTACCAGCACCCGTTCTACCAGATCCGTCATCCCGGTTTCAGCCAGCAACGGAATCACCACCACGCAATAAGGCGCGGTCAGGGTAGCGACCCGCTCCCGTACCTGCGCCCGAATGCAGGGGTGCAGGATCGCTTCCAGCCGCCGCCGGCCCTCCGCATCAGCGAACACCCGCTCCCGCAGCCGGGCGCGATGGAGTCGTCCGGCATCATCGAGACAGTCCAAGCCGAAATGAGCCACGATTTCCGCCAGTGCCAATTGCCCAGGCTCGACCAGTTCGCGGGCGAGTTGATCGGTATCCACCACCGGCACTCCGTACCGGATAAAGCAGTCGCTGACCCTGGTTTTGCCGCTACCGATACCGCCGGTTAGCCCGATGATCAGCACGGTCAAAACCCCAGCCAGTTCAGATAGGCGTGATTGATAGCCTCGCCCCACAGTAGCACGATCCAGCCGGCCGCCGCCAGAAATGGCCCGAACGGCATCGGTATCTGCCGATCCCGGCCTCGAAACAGGATCAGCACCAGTCCGAAGATCGCGCCCACCAGCGACGACAGCAGGATGATCGTGACCAGGTAGGGCCAGCCGGTCCAGGCGCCGAGCGCCGCCAGCAGTTTGAAGTCACCATGGCCCATGCCTTCCTTGCCGGTCAGCAGGCGGAACAGCTGGTACACCGACCACAGCGCCAGATAACCAGCCATGGCGCCAATCACTGCGTCAGGCAGATCGGTAAACAGCCCGAACAGTGCCACCCCCAATCCCAGCCACAGCAGCGGCAAGGTCAGATTATCGGGCAGCAGTTGATGGCGAAAATCAATGGCGCTGGCGGCCAGCAAAGTCCAGGTGAATACCAGCGCGGCTAAAGCCGGCCAGCCAAAACCCAATTTCCAGGCGACGATGCCGGCCAGAATCCCGCTGAGGGCTTCCATCAGCGGGTATTGAATCCCGATAGCGGCGCGACAATGGGCACAGCGCCCCCGCTGCAAGGCATAACTCAGCAGCGGGATGTTTTCCACTGCCTGAATCAGGTGACCGCAGCTTGGGCATTGCGAGCGCGGTCCCCACAGGGTCAGCGGCGGGCGGTCTCCCTCCGGATCCGGCTGGTTGATCAGTTCCGCGCATTGCGTCCGCCATTCCCGCTCCATCATCAGCGGCAAGCGGTAGATGACCACATTCAGAAAGCTGCCGACCATCAGGCCCAGCAGCACCGTCAGGATGATAAACAGCACCGGCGAGCCGGCCAGCAATTCCAGCAAGGCCATCGGGGGTGGCCGCCGTCAGACTGCAGACGCCAGCTTGAAGATCGGCAGGTACATGGCGATCACCAAGGTACCGACCACGCCAGCCAGGAACGCCATCAGCAGTGGCTCGATCATGGTTGTTAGCCGGTCCACCTTGTCATCCACTTCCGCCTCGTAGAAATCGGCCACCTTGGCCAGCATGTCGCCGAGCGAACCGGCCTCCTCACCGATAGCTACCATCTGCACTACCATGTCCGGGAACAGGCTGCTTTGGCGCATCGCAAAATTCAGTTGTTGACCAATGGACACCGCGTCGCGCATGTCCAGCACTGCTTTTTCGTAGACGTAGTTGCCAGTGGCCCCAGAGACACTGACCAAGGCGTCGACGAGCGGCACCCCCCCATTGAACAAAGTAGACAGGGTGCGGGCAAAGCGGGCGTTGGCTGAGGTGGCGACCAGATCGCCGATCAGCGGAATTTGCAGTACCCAGCGATCCAGAAGCTGATAGAAAGCACGCGAGCGTTTGCGCGCTTCCAGAAAGCCGACCACCAATGCAACCGGCAAGCCCAGGATCAGGTACCAGTACTCCTGGAACACTTTCGATAGCTCAATCACAAACTTGGTGAGCGCCGGCAACTCTGCGCCGAAGCCCTTGAACAGATCCTCGAAGGTCGGGATGACGAAGATCAACAAAATGGCGGTCACGACGAAAGCGAACACCAGCACGATAGCCGGGTAAGTCAGCGCCTTCTTGACCTTGGCCTTCAGCGCTTCGGATTTTTCCAGATAGGTTGCGATCTTGTCGAGCAGCACTTCGAGTACACCGGCTTCCTCGCCGGCATGAACCAGACTGCAATACAGATCGTTGAAGTACAGATGGTGCTTGGCCAGCGCTTGGGAAAACGACGTGCCGCTTTCCACCTCGGCTTTTACATCAAGAATGAGTTCCTTGACCTTGGGCTTCTTGTTGCTGTTCCCCACCATGTCCAGCGCCTGCACCACGGCGATGCCGGACGACAGCATGGTGCAGAGTTGGCGGGTAAAAAACATAATATCCTTGGGGACAATAGAGTCGCCGAAGGTGAACAGCGGCTTGGATTTCTTGTTGACCCGCAGCGGCAGGATGCCTTGCCGGCGCAGCTCGGCTTTGATCAGTGCCTGATTAGCGCCGCGCAATTCGCCCTTGATCCGATTACCCCGTTTATCGGTGCCTTCCCACTTGAATGTGGGTTCCTCTTCTCTCTTTTTGGCTTTCGCCAGCGTGGGTTGTTTCGCCATAGCCCTTTATTCCGTGGTGACTCGGTTGACTTCTTCCAGGCTGGTCAGGCCCATGCGGACCTTGTTCAAGCCCGACTGCCGCAGATCATTCACGCCTTCCTTGCGTGCCTGGTCGGCGATCTGAATCGCGTTGCCACTCGCCATGATGATGCGACCGATCTCCTCGGTGATCGGCATGACCTCATAAATGCCGACCCGGCCCTTATAGCCGCGGTTATTGCATTGGTCGCAACCGACGGCCTTATAAATCGTCAGATCTTTTAGCTCATTTTCGCGGAAGCCCAGGTTAACCAGTCCCTCCGGCGGAATCTTGATCTCTTCCTTGCAATGCGGACATAACCGCCGCCCCAACCGCTGCGCGATGATCAAGGTCACGCTGGAGGCGATATTGTAGGGCGCTACGCCCATATTCATCAGTCGGCTGAGGGTCTGCGATGCACTGTTGGTATGCAAGGTGGAGAGTACCATATGGCCGGTTTGCGCCGCCTTGATCGCGATCTCGGCGGTTTCCAGGTCGCGGATCTCACCAACCATGATGATGTCCGGGTCCTGCCGCAGGAAGGCGCGCAGCGCGTTGGCAAAGGTCATCCCGACCTTGGGATTGACATTCACCTGATTGATGCCGGCCAGATTGATTTCCACCGGATCCTCGGCGGTGGAGATATTGACTTCAGCGGTATTCAGGATATTGAGCGCCGTGTACAGCGAAACGGTCTTGCCGCTACCGGTGGGGCCGGTCACCAGCACCATGCCCTGTGGTTTGTGAATGGCGTGGAGAAACTGCTCTTTCTGATGGTCCTCGTAGCCCAGCGCCTCGATGCCCATTTGGGCGCTGGTCGGATCGAGCAAACGCATCACTACTTTTTCACCCCACATGGTCGGCAGGGTGTTGACACGAAAATCAATGGCTCGCTGTTTGGTCAGATAGAGCTTGAGGCGGCCATCCTGGGGTACCCGGCGCTCGGCAATGTCCATTTGTGCCATGATCTTGAGGCGAGCCGCCAAGCGCGGGGCCATGGAAACCGGCGGTTTGTAGAGTTCGTCCAGCATCCCGTCCTGACGCAGGCGAACCCGGTAGGTTTTTTCGTAGGGTTCAAAGTGAATATCGGACGCACCGCGATTGACGGCTTGTAAAATGACCTGATTGATGAAACGCACCACCGGCGCGTCGTCGGCGTCTGACCCCGACAGGGTTTCGACCTTCGACGCAGCATCAACCTCATTACTGAAGTCGAGATCGCCGACATCGCCATCGCCCATGCTCGACGCCGGCCTTTCCAGCGCGGTTTCCAGCGCCTTGACCATCTGGAGTTCGCTGATGATGACCGGTTCGATATCAAGTCGGGTCTGGAACTTGATGTCTTCCAGCGCCCGCTGATTAGTAGGGTCAATCACGCCCACGAACAACCGCCGCGCCCGTTTGTACAGCGGCAGGGTATGGTGCTGGCGGATCAGTTTTTCATCAACGAGCTGAACAACGACAGCAT
Source organism: Candidatus Contendobacter odensis Run_B_J11 (assembly GCF_000531125.1). Lineage (GTDB taxonomy): Bacteria > Pseudomonadota > Gammaproteobacteria > Competibacterales > Competibacteraceae > Contendibacter > Contendibacter odensensis. The sequence goes on from NZ_CBTK010000068.1 coordinate 47,058, forward strand.
CAATCTCCAAAGCGGTAAGGTCGAACAAGGGCAGATTAAAACTGCGCGAGGCGATCCGGGCGATATCCTTGTCACGCGCCAGCTTGTTTTCGACCAGGTAGGCAACGAACGGAGTATTTTCCTTGCGCGATTGCTCAAGAGCCTTGATTGCAGCGGCTTCGTCGAGCAGATGATTCATGACCAACTGGCGAGCCAGCCCAATCAGTTGGCCGACAGGCTGGGAAACAACATTGCTGGGATTGGTAGCCATAGCGTGGAGTTACTCTGGATCGCGGGTCAATGTGGCTGATCGCGTAATGGTTCCAACTGTAGACCATGCCGGGAACCTTGGAAAGAGGCGGCGATGCATCGGCAGAGTCGAGCCAGCGCCATCGTTTTGCGACCGGTTCGCCGGCAGCAGGTTCGTTGGGAATCTGTTGTTTTTTCAATCGCTGTCAGTAGCTTTGTCATCGCAAGGTCATAAATGAGTCATAGAACAGCAATCTGAGTATGTAACTATACTGCACTACTTTTATCACCATAGAGAGCATTCTGATGCCAATGAAATTATTGACGGTTGCAGTGCTGGCTGCGCTGGGGCTGGTCGGCTGCAATAGCAGTAATGACAGCAATGATAGCGTCCTGCCCAGGGTCAAGTCGGTGGAGTTCATCGGGATGCCGGCACCCAGCACTGACCAGGAACGCGCCAGCGCCTACACCACCGCCGCCGTGAAAGTGACCTATGACGATGGCAGCACCCAGGCTTCGCCGCTACGTCATCAGTCGCTTTACTACAGCACTGACAGTATCACCGGCGAAACCGGCGGCCATGTCTATGACGTGAAGGGCAATGTACTGAAGGATGTCAACGGCAATCCTTTCATCGCGGAAACGCCGGATTCCAACAGTCTGCTGCAAGTCAGCGGCGCGGCGGCCACCGGCAAGGGCGGCAACCCGCTCTATTTGGTCACCCACTTCGAGTACGTCTGGCGCGATAGTTCAGTGCCGCCTAAAGACCTGTACGGCAAGGCCCCGATGGTTATGAAACTGTCCACTGTGGATCAGAGCAAGTCCAATGGTGATCTGTCAGTAGTAAAGCTGCGCAACATCAGCATGGCCGGGGTGCGCGGTTTGTGGATTCCCTGCGCCGGTTCGCTGTCGCCGTGGAACACCCATCTGGGCAGTGAGGAGTACGAACCGGATGCGCGCTGTCTGGAAACCGATACTTGCGCCAATGTGTATGGCAAAGATAGCCACCTGGCAGCGCTGATCGCGATGAACACCTATTTCGGCGACACCACCACCGCCAAGCCTTATAACTACGGGCTGTTGCCGGAGGTAACCGTCAAGGCCGATGGATCTACCACCGTGGCTAAACACCGCATCGCTGGCCGCATCTCTCGCGAGCTGGTGCAGGTGATGCCAGACCGTCGTACCGGTTATCAGGGCGATGACGGCACTTATACCGTGTTGACGATGTTTGTGGCCGACAAGGCCGACGACCTGTCATCTGGCACCCTGTACGCCGCCAAGTGGAATCAGATCAGCGACCAGAACGGCGGCGCGGCCAATCTGACCTGGATCAAACTGGGCAGCGCCACTGATGCTGAACTGGACAAGATGGTCAACACCGACAACATCAAATTCAGCGACCTTTTTGAATCATCCGATAAGGAAGTAGCCGGCTTCGTTAAAGTGGTTGCCGGCCATGAAAAAGTCAAAACCGAATGGCTGCGGCTGAAGCCGGGGATGGAGAAACCCGCCGCCTTTCTCGAAACCCGCCGCTACGCGGCTTATCTGGGCGCCACCACCGAGTTTGAGAAGATGGAAGGCGTTACTGTCAACGCCGCCGACCGCAAGGTCTATATCGCCATGACCCGCATGTCCAGCGGCATGGAAAAGGCCAAGGACGCCACGGTGCCGGATCACATCCAGTTGCCCAAGAGTCTGTCCGGGGCGGTGTATGAACTAACCACTGCCCAGAGCGTGAAAGACAGCGCGGGCAATGCGATCAACAGCGATTATGTGGCGGTCAGCATGAAGGCGCTGGTCGTCGGCGAAGACATCGCCAAGGATGCAGTCGGCAATACCGCCAACGTGGACAAAATTGCCAATCCCGACAATCTCAAATACTCGGAGATCATGCGCACCCTGTTTATTGGCGAGGACAGCAGCACCGCGCACATCAACAACTTCCTGTGGGCGTATAACGTGGATACCGGCAAACTGGCGCGTATCCTGTCCATCCCCGCTGGCGCTGAATCTACCGGCTTGCAGGCGATAGATAACCTGAATGGCTTTGCCTACATCATGAGCAACCATCAGCACCCCGGCGATTTTTCCCCGAATATCGATCCGGCGCTGAAGGCGCGGTTGACGCCGCTGATTGATCCGCTGAAGGGATCGGTGGGCTACATCAGCGGCATTCCACAGTTGCGGTAAGCGGTTTTCCCCTCTTCTCATTCCCAATTCGCGCCCTGCTCCCGGAGAGACCGGCAGAAGCGCGGGTTGGCGATTCGTTGATGCGCTTTGGCTCAGTCGAGCGCAAATTCCGTGCGGCAGCCGCGATCCACCCAGACACCGCGCCGGTCGCCAGCGCTGCCGCGAACCGCAATCTTGCCGCCGCTGTCAGCGTCAGCTATCCCCAGGGCGATTTCCGCAGCCCGCTCACCTTTTCCAACCGTTGCACCAACCATGACATTCTATGCCATGAGTGATTTCCTGCTTCACCGAGGCCGGTTTCACGACGGTCTTGCGACCGCCGCCAGCGCCTTCCTCTCCACAGGCGTCACTTCCCGTCCAACTGACGGTAGCCAGCGCCACACGCTGGAGATTCAAAGCCGCGTTCACGTCGCGGTCGTGTTCCGCGCCACAGTGGGCGCAGGTTCATTCACGGACGGACAGCAGCATGGACTCGCAATAACCGCCACAGGCCGAACAGGTCTTGCCGCTCGGAGTCGATGCAACGGTTTATTCCCGCAGCTCCCGTGCGATGGCCCGATAGCCGATGTCGGTGCGGTAATAAGCCCCCTCCCAGCGCACCCGTTTGACCAGGTTGTAAGCGCGACTTTGCGCTTCGGCGACCGTGGTTCCCAAAGCGGTAGCACACATGACCCGCCCACCATGGGTAACGACATCGCCATTCTTTGTCCTCAGGGTGCCGGCATGGAACAGCTTCACCTCATCGCCCAATACCTCATCGGATGCGGATCCTACTTCGATGACATCGCCCTGGCGGTAGCGGCCTGGATAACCAGCGGCGGTCATCACCACTCCCAGTGCCGGTCGCGGATCCCAATCCACCTCAACTGCATCCAACCGCCCGTCCAGCGCCGCCTCACACAATTCCACCAGATCGGAGCGCAATCGCATGATCAGTGGCTGAGTTTCGGGATCGCCCAGCCGGCAGTTGTATTCCAGCACTTTAGGACCGTCAGCGGTAATCATCACTCCGGCGTAAAGGAACCCGATATAACGGCAGCCTTCCGCCGCCATGCCGCGAACCGTCGGCTCGATGATCTCAGTCATAATCCGCACATGCAGTGCTGGCGTCACCACCGGCGCAGGGGAATAGGCGCCCATACCGCCAGTGTTGGGCCCCTGATCGCCGTTATCGCGAGCCTTGTGATCTTGCGAGGATGCGAAGGGCAGAATGTGGGCGCCGTCGGTCATGACGATGAAGCTGGCTTCCTCGCCATGCAAAAATTCTTCGATGACGACTTGCCGCCCCGCCGCCCCGAAATCCGCGCCGCTCAACATGCCGCGCACAGCGGCAATCGCTTCATCTGCGCTTTGCGCCAGAATGACGCCCTTGCCCGCCGCCAAACCATCGGCCTTGACCACGATTGGTGCGCCCGTTTCGCGGATGTAGGCTTCCGCCACATCGGCATCAGTGAAGCTCTGATAGCGAGCGGTCGGAATGTGGTGGCGGGCCAGAAAATCCTTGGCGAACGCCTTGGAGCCTTCCAGTTGCGCCGCTGCCTGGCTCGGCCCAAAACAGCGCAGACCGGCAGCGGCGAACAAATCAGTAATCCCCAGCACCAGCGGCACTTCCGGGCCGATGATCGTCAAGTCCACATGATGACCTTGGGCGAATTTGAGCAAATCCGGTGGATCATCCGCAGTGATGGCGATGTTAGTGACCTTGGCTTCACGGGCAGTCCCGGCATTGCCCGGCGCGACGTAGACGTTCTGAATTCGGCTGGATTGAGCCACTTTCCAGGCCAGCGCGTGTTCACGGCCACCGCCGCCGACGATTAAAATATTCATGGATTAAATAGCCTCGTTAGCCAGTCAATAAAAGCATTGGCGGTTTGCGTGTCAGGCCGCAAGGCTTGAGCGGTTACCGCTTGGCCTAATGGCTTTCCCGGTTCGTCTTGCCATGCCAAGTAGGTGTGAATCACCGCTTTGCTGAAATGTACCTCTTTGAATGAGGCCACTTGCTGAATTTGTGCGTTGGCGACACAATTCTTAGCTGTTTCTATTCCATTCGATGGCACTAATTCAAGCAGGAAATCTTCGAGCATCCCCGGATTTTTATTATCAGGCATTAGCCAGATGCCTAGTCTGGGCCGATCTTTCTGCTTGGGAAAAATAACGCCATCAGCAATGGGATTTTCAGGAAAAGGATATGCTTTTAATTCAGGCTTATTTTTAATCTGTTGCCAACGCACCGTAACATCCGGTAAGTCGGCATCAACGACAACACCAATAATTTCCGGTTTATCGGCTTGAAGAATGAGTGCGTTCAACCGCCTCAAAGCTTCAACATAACCTCCGCATTGATAAATTCCGAAATTTTCCGGCACATGGCAAGTTTTACATAAGGCCATAACAACATGGCAATCATTAATCCCTTCGACCAGCAAAACCTGTTTGCCTTCATGTTTGCAAGGATTTTCCCTCTCCACTCAACGCACCTCGACATCCATATCCAAAGCGTCGGAAAGAGTTTCAAGAGAATAAGCAGTGGACTTTGCGCCATTTTCCGAGTCTGCATCCAAACGATGAAAACTGCCTAAAGATTCATTCTGTTCCCAGGCTTGCTTAAATCCCAGTATGCAATCTCGACTGTGGGTAGTGGCAAATACTTGAACATTCAATCTTTCCGCCAACTTAAAGACGGCATCCCACACCTTTGGCAGCACCGACCAGTGTAATCCATTCTCGAATTCATCGACCAGAAGAGTACCATCCTTGGCATTGGCAAGCGCGAGTATCAGATGAAAAAGGCGAATCATGCCATCGCCCATGCTTTTAAGTGGAAAGCGTTCGGGAGATTGTTCTAACCTTACAATAGGAATTCTGGATTTAGAGCCAACTTGCTCACCACCTACTAATACGACCCCTTTTATATTCTGGTTTATTAGCCTAAGGCCCTCTATTACTTCATCATGAAGATCAGTCAAGTTAATATTGTCCCATAAAAAAGATGCGCGGGATTCTTCCATACCACCAGCAGGAATAAATTGAATATTTCTTCTGATTGAAATTGGATAGGATAAGAAACGACTAATACCAATTCCTGTCGGAGATTGTTTACTTAAATCATTCAGCAAATCATCCAGTGGCACTAACCGACTTAACTCCCCCTTTCTCATTTCAAAAGCTATTTTGTTCACAAGATTGATGTCGATTTCATTTTGTGATAGCTCTTGGTCAAAATACTCACCTTGAGAAGAAATTATTTTCTTATAAAATTGGGTCTTTACATGCAAGCGAGATTGAGTGTTATTTGATAAGCCTATTTGTATTTCTTCACCACCCACATTAGGTAAGTGATAGCCATAAAATAGATATCTAAAGGGGTTTTCATATTCATGGAAGCTTTGTCCGTCGCCTTGAAGCTCAAATTCCCATAGCTCATTACGCTGGGAGATCAACTCCAACAAGATACGCGGTGAAGCATCACTTAGGTAGATGCGAACGGCTTCCAAAAAACAACTCTTCCCTGAGTTGTTCTTGCCAACAATCAAATTTACTCGACTCAGTTGTTCGATCTCAAGCTTTTTGAAAAGCCGGAAGTTGTGGACAAACAATGAATCGAGCATAGCTTTTTCTTTAGTGCCGGAAATGGCGCATGCCGGTGAACACCATGGTCATGCCGTGTTCGTCAGCGGCGGCGATGACTTCGCTATCACGCATGGAGCCGCCCGGTTGAATGACGGCCATGACGCCATATTCGGCGGCAATGTCCACGCCGTCGCGGAATGGGAAAAAAGCGTCGGAAGCCATAACCGAACCTTTCAAGTCCAGCTTTTCGTCAGCAGCCTTGATCGCGGCGATGCGCGCCGAATAAACCCGGCTCATTTGTCCCGCACCGATGCCAAGGGTCATGCCGTCGCGGCCAAACACAATCGCATTCGATTTGACGAACTTCACCACCTGCCACATAAACAGCAAATCAGCCAGTTCCGCCTCGCTCGGCTGGCGCTGGGTGACGATCTTCAAATCGGAGCGCGCCACCTGGCCCAGATCGCGATCCTGCACCAGCAAGCCGCCGGTCACCCGCTTGTAATCCCAGCCGGCAATCCGCTCGGCACCCCATTGACCGCAGGCCAGCACCCGCACGTTTTGCTTACTGGCGGTCACGGCTAAAGCATCGGGCATCACTTCTGGGGCGATGATCACCTCGACGAACTGTCGGTCTACAATCGCCTTGGCGGTTGCGGCGTTCAATGGCCGGTTAAAAGCGATGATGCCGCCGAAAGCCGAAGTCGGGTCAGTTTGATAAGCGCGGTTGTACGCTTCCAGAATCGTGGTGCCGACCGCCACGCCGCAGGGATTTGCGTGTTTCACAATGACGCAGGCCGGCGTCGCAAAACCCTTGACGCATTCCAGCGCGGCGTCAGTGTCGGCGACGTTGTTATAGGACAGTTCCTTGCCCTGTAACTGGCGGGCGGTGGCGATGCAGGCTTCCGCTGGTTTCGGTTCGACGTAGAACGCTGCGCCCTGATGTGGATTCTCGCCGTAGCGCATATCCTGGACCTTGCGGAACTGGGCGCTGTAGGAACGGGGAAACGGATCGCGCTCGCCTTCAGCGCGGATCGAACCGAGATAGTTGGCAATCGCGCCGTCGTACTGAGCGGTATGCTCGAATACCTTGATCGCCAGATCGAAGCGGGTAGCCTGACACACCGCGCCATTGCCCGCACGCATTTCGGCCAGTACCCGGTCATAGTCGCCCGCGTCAGTCACTACTGTGACCGCTGCGTGATTCTTGGCCGCTGCGCGCAGCATCGCCGGTCCGCCGATGTCGATATTTTCAATCGCGTCGGCCAGTGCGCAATTCGGCTTGGCGATGGTGGCCGCGAACGGATAGAGATTCACTGCCAGCAGGTCAATTGGTGGAATGTCGTGCGCGACCATGGCCGTATCATCCTCGCCGCGCCGCCCGAGCAGGCCACCGTGAATCCGGGGATGCAGGGTTTTGAGCCTCCCGTCCATCATTTCGGGGAAGCCAGTGTAATCAGCGACTTCGATCACGGAGATGCCGTTGGCGCTTAACAGGTTGGCGGTGCCGCCGGTGGACAGAATTTCGACGCCCAGATCAGCCAGGGCGCGGGCAAAATCCACGATGCCGGTTTTGTCGGAAACGCTGAGCAGAGCGCGGCGAATGGGAATAGCGGAGATCGAATTCATGCAAGAGTCCGTGGATCGGGTAGAGGAAGTGGCAAGAAGTGCAAACGCAATAGCAACCGTTTGGAGGATGCTCAGGTACCCGCTGGCGCAGGGCCAAAATAGAGATCATAGAATCGGTCTTTTTCAGGGTCGTACTGCAACAGCTCGCCGTTTTCGAGATCGTAATACCAGCCGTACACGTTCAGTTCACCGGCATCCACCCGCTGGCGAACGAACGGGAAGGTCAGCAGATTTCTGAGCGAGACTCGAACCCCGGCCCGCTCGCAGGCCCGCTGTTTGAACTCGCGGCTGGCGTCCGGCCAGCGTTCCAGCACTTCGTTGCGAGCTTCCGCCGCGATCCGTACCCAGGGCGCGATGTAGCCTTCGCCTTCGTCGTTTTCGCCATAGCCGTCCAGCAGTGCGCTGATGCCGCCGCAGTGGGAATGACCGAGAATGACGACGCTATGCACTTTCAGATTGCAGACCGCGAATTCCAGAGCGGCGCTGGTGCCGTGATAGCGCCCACCGGTCTCGAACGGCGGCACCAGGTTAGCGACGTTGCGCACCACAAAGATTTCGCCCGGATCGGAATCGGTGAGGATGGCCGGGTCTACGCGGGAATCGCTGCATCCAATCAGCAGGGTGCGCGGCGTTTGCCCCTGCATCGCCAGCCGGTTGAACAGTTCCCGGTTCGGCTCGAAACTTTTGACGCGAAAGCGTTGAAAACCTTGCAGTAATTTTCGGATTTCGGGCATGGTGTAAACCTCGGTGCTTTGGATTGACACGCCATTATATAAGGAACCGGCGCGCCTGCTCGATCCGTTGTTGATCTGGATTTAATCCAGGCTGTGAACTCTAACCCCTTGATTTGTTAATCAAGCTACATAAAAAATTATAGTCAGATAATGACTAATGCTACCGGCTAATACGAACAGATGCCAGATGCCATGAAAATGCTGGACTCTGGTATCCAGCGCATAAAAAACCAAGCCGCCGGTGTAAAAAATTCCTCCTAAAAGAAGTCCGATAAAGCCACCTATTGGTAAGGCTTGTAGCAACGGTTTGAGTGCTATCAGAATCAGCCAACCCATCAGGATATAAACCACAATTGACCAGATACGACTTCTTTTTTGGGGTAAGGACTCCAGTACAATACCGACAATCACCAGTCCCCAGATAATACCAAAAATCGTCCACCCCCAAGCGCCGCGCAGAGTGACTAAGGTAAACGGGGTATAGGTACCAGCGATCAGAAAGTAAATAGACAGGTGGTCCAGCTTACGGAAAATCCGCTTCGCCTTACCCCGAAAACTGTGATAAAGCGTCGAGAAGGTATAAAGTAAAAACAGGCTGGATCCATAGATACTGAAGCTCACTATTTTCCATGGATCGCCCTGCCGCACAGCCACCACTACGATAATCACCAGACCAATCAGTGCCGCCACCGCACCAATAAGATGGCTGATACTGTTAAAAAGCTCGCCTTTATACATTCGCACCACGCTGGAATAGGGCTGAGATTAACGGTTTGAATCGGCAATAATCAGGGTGTCTATTATTGAGCTTTATCCACTATTGGCGCTATTACTGCCGGTAATGATGGATTGAGGTTGAGAAAAGGCAAAGCACCATGCTCACCCAGCACTGTCAACGGCAATACTCCATTCCAGCGATCCGCCGTCACCAATTCTACGATCCGGGGATGTGTCGCAACCGCTTCACCCCGTGCATGCAGACTGGTCGCCTGGGCCTCGCCGATCAGCCGCACAGCGTCGGCCTCGCCTTGGGCACGAGTGACCGCCGCCCGCTTCTGCCCTTCCGCCTGAATCGCCGCTGCATCAGCTTCACCTTGGGCGCGCACCCGCACCTGCTCCGCCTCGAAGCGAATGCGGTTCACCGTATTCTCCGCCGCCACCGCATCGTTCTTGGCCTTCACTGCCGCTTCTACGCTGGCGGCAAAGGTCGGGCTGTATTCGATTTTGGCAATTTGCAGGTCTACGACCTCCAGGCTGAACAATTCCGCCAGCCGGGTGCTGACCGACTGGCGGATTTCATTGGCGATAACCTCGCGTTCCTCGGAAATCTTGATGGTGTTGCGGCGGGCGAATACCCGCATGGCTCGGTCGGCGATGATTGGCTCCACGTTCTCACGGACGCTGAAGTTGCCCGACCGCCCGACCTGGTAGAGCAGGCGGAACACCGCTGCCGGGGGAATGCGGTAGGTCATTCCGACCGAGATTTTCACCCACTGATTATCCACGGTGTACATGGTCAAATTCTGTACTTGCAGGATGTCGAGCGAAACCTGCAAGTGGTCCACCTGGTCAATCAGCGGCAGCTTTAAATGCAGGCCCGGCCCAAACGGTTCATGGGTCGTCACCTCGCCGAAGCGGCGCACTCCGGCCATTTCGGTAGGTTCAACCACAAACAGGCTGAGCCAGAGCAACAGCCCGGCTAGAATGATTACAAAGAACAGCGGCTTCTTCAGCCAAGTAGGCGCTTGAGGGCGCGGCAAAGTCAGCATGGGCATGGTGCTATTCTCTCTAAGGTAATTATTCTCAAAATCCGGGTCCATATCGAGTCCGGCGGCCTGAGCCGCAGAGTTGGCGGGATCGATACTACCTTGATCAACTATGGTGTATAGAGTGCTAAAACGTGCCAGCGTACCCATAAGACTATCGGTAGCATCCCCCGCCAGAAAGCCATGACGCAGCCACTGTCAGCGGATAACCAGGAGAAACAAATGAAAATTAAAGTATTGCATCAGTATGCTCAAGCCGTGGAGACCGTTTTCGGACTGTTTCACGATCCCGCATTCATGAAGGCCAAGTATGCCGGCATCGGTGCTCGCAACATTGAAGTGCTGGAGTGCGCCGGGAGCGAGGGTCGCTACACTGTCAAGGTCAAGCGGGAAGTGCCCGCTGATGTGCCGTCGCTGCTGAAGAAGTTCCTCAGTCCCTGGAACACCCTGGTCCAGAGCGAAACCTGGGAGGGCAAAGCCGGCGGTCCCTATCGCTGCAAGCTGTCCATCGAGATTGCAGCGGTGCCGGTCAGCATTGGCGGAATCATGGAGTTGCGATCCGAAGGCGCGGGTTGCGTCAACGATGTGCAACTGGAGATCAAATGCGGGATTCCGCTGATCGGCGGCAAGCTGGCCGATTTCGTGGGCGGTGACGCCGGGAAGGCGACTCAGGCGGAATACGAGTTCATCCGTGCCCATTTGGCTGGGGCTTGATGCAGTAAAGGCGGATTAGGCGCCGCTGCCATAATCCGCCGCCAGAGCCAGTCGCTCAGTCGAACAGTCCCGCTACCGATAAATAGCGTTCGCCGGTATCGTAGCAGAAGGTCAGGATCCGGCTGCCATCAGGAATTTCCGGTAGTTTCTGAGCCACTGCCGCCAGCGAGGCACCGGAGGAAATGCCGATAAAAATGCCTTCTTCCCTGACGCAGCGCGCCGCAAACTGGAACGCATCTCCATGAGCGACTTGCACGATACCGTCAAGAATGTCCATATTGAGTACTGCTGGCACAAAGCCGGCGCCGATACCCTGCAATGGATGCGGACCGCGCTGACCGCCGCTTAATACGGGTGAGGCCGCAGGTTCGACTGCAAATACCTTCAAATTCGGGAACTGTGCTTTCATCACCTCGGCGCAACCGGTGATGTGCCCGCCGGTGCCCACGCCAGTAATCAGGTAGTCGAGACCCTCGGGAAAATCGGCGAGAATTTCCTGGGCGGTCGTGCTGCGATGGATTTGAACATTGGCGGGATTTTCGAACTGCTGCGGCATCCACGCGCTCGGCATTTCCTGTAACAGTTCTTGGGCTTTTTCAATGGCGCCCGGCATTCCCTTTTCCTTCGGCGTTAACACCAGTTCTGCCCCCAACGCTGCCAGATAGCGCCGCCGTTCCAGCGACATGGATTCCGGCATGGTCAGGATTAGCCGGTAGCCCTTGACCGCCGCCACCATCGCCAACCCAATGCCGGTATTACCGGAGGTGGGTTCGATGATGACTGCACCCGGTTTGAGTACACCACGACGTTCGGCATCTTCGATCATCGCCAGCCCGATGCGATCCTTGATGCTGCCGCCGGGATTCGCCCGCTCCAGTTTCATCCAGACCTCGACCTGACGATCCGCGAATAAGCGGCTGATGCGGACGTGGGGAGTGTTGCCAATCGTTTCCAGAATCGTGTTCGCTTTCATTGCACAACCTCTTGAATGTCGCGGGGGAGTCAAAGCTTAGAGGGTTAACCCACGGAACAATATCAAAAGTTTTTATGAGCGAAGCATAATAATTTTGCAGTTATAAATAACGAAAAACTATAACTCTTAGCGCGGCTATCCCCGACATTCAATCTTCAGCACGAAATCGCGAGCCTCGGCGGCAATATCGGTCGCAGCGCGAATGCCACCCGATAAGCGGCTGCGATAGTCCACCCCGACCGCGTCCAGAAACCCCCGCGCCAGCGCCGCCTTGATGGCGAAATTCACGTTCTGCGGCACATCACCGGTCATCTCGTGAACCCGCACCGCGTTCAGCTTGGAACTGACCACGCCCACCACTGCGCCATCGCCATCCAGCAACGGCCCGCCGCTGTTGCCGGACTGGATCGGGGCGGTGAATTGCAGGGCGCGGGTATCATCGCCGGGACCGATCAGCGAACTGACATTGCCGGTGGTCACTTGCGGCCCCGAACCGAGCAGGCCGCCCAGCGGATAACCGACCACGATCACCGTTTCGCCCAGTCGTGCCTGCGGCCCGTCGCGGAACAGGGCGATGCCCGGCGGCGGCGTATCGGTCCGCAACAACACCAGATCGTTGGTGGGATCAGCAAATATCGGTTCCAATCGGCAGCGATGACGCGGCGAGCGACCCAGAATCTCGCTGGCGCCTTCGATCACATGATGATTGGTCAGCACATAGCCGTCAGGATGAACGCAAAAGCCGGTGCCACTGAATGAGGCGGGCCCCGACCGTTCCGGATCACGGCGGGATTCCGAACCGCCGGCAGCGGGACGTTCTGGCGTCGGTTCTGGCAGGCGCAAGCCGAAGTGCGCCGCCAGTGCCGGCAACCCGGCTGAGAATCCCTGTCCAACCGCCCGGAATTTCCATTGCCCCTGATAGTGGTACAACTCCGCCAGAATCATCGCGGTCTCGCCCCGGGTGGCCGGCGGCAGCGAAAATCGGAGCAACGGCTGGCCCGCTGCATCCGCCAGCCAAGCGTCAATGGTGGTGAACCCGCCGAAAGTGGTTCCCCGTGGCGACCCCGGCTTGACCGCCAGCACCACCGCGATGCGAGCCACCGTTTCGGGCACCGCGTCCAGATTCACCTGAAATTCGCTACGGGACACGGTGAACTCCACCGATCCATCGCGGGAGCGCGGCTGTTCGGCGCTGACTTGATCGCCGGGATCGCGGATGCGGCCATCAGCGGCCAGCAGCACCGCACCTGCTCGGATCATGGCGCTGAATTCATCCAGCGGCTCACCCGTGACTGTAATCACCACCTGACTGCCAGTGATCGGGCGATTCTGTCCTGGCTGAAGTTCCTGCATGGCCGGTTTACTCCGCGAAAAGGTTGGTCCTGTAAATTTTCCCGTGATGGCGAGGGTTAGCAGCGTCAGGCTAGGGCGTTGACTGAATTCAACTAATTGATCTAAATAGGTTATGTTCATTTTACCTGCCTGCCCCACAGTCCCGATCACAGGAAAATTTACAGGAGGAAATTTACAGGAGGAAAGAAATTGCCAATTGGCCTGCAAAACCTGCACGAAATGCGTACCTTTCCAAGGTCTCGCTATTTTCCGGCTTGAGCAACCGGAAAGATGTCACCCTCGATTCGCGCACCGCGACCCTGTGCGGTTATGCCCGTCAGGAACTCACTTACTGCGCTTGCCGAGTACCTGGATCGGGGGAACGGGGCTGAGGAGTCATCACCCATTCCTCTACCGTTGGATAAGTGTCCGTTGTGGCAGAGGAGTGGACCTTTCGGCATTGATGCCCGCTATTCAGTCACCGCCAGCGCCGGACGTGGCCATGCCTTTAAGATGGATTGCACCACGGTCGCTAATGGGATGGCGAAAAAAATCCCCCAGAATCCCCACAGGCCGCCGAACACCAGCACCGCTGCGATAATGGCAATCGGGTGCAGGTCCACCACCTCGGAAAACAGCAGCGGCACCAGAATATTGCCGTCAAGCATCTGGACAAAGAGATACAAGCCCATCAACCACAGGAACTCCGAACCCGATCCCCACTGAAAAAATGCCACCAGCGCCACCGGCACCGTCACCACCACTGCACCAATATAAGGCACGATGACAGACAGACCAACCATCAGAGCCAGCAGCATAGCGAACTGAAGACCCATCGCCACAAACACCACAAAGGTCGCTACCCAGACCACCAGAATTTCCAGAAATTTGCCGCGTACATAGTTGCCCATCTGCCGATCTACCTCGCGCCAGACCTGCTGCGCCAAACTATGGTCGTGGGGCAGGAACCCGCGTAGCCAGCCCAGGATCAAATTCTTGTCCTTCAAAAAGAAGAACACCAGTAACGGTACCAGCACCAAGTACACAATGATGGTGATAAAGCCGATGCCAGCCGCCAGCGACCAGGACAACGCTTTCTGGCCCCAGGTAGCAATTTCGGCTTTTAGCGCATTGATCACTTCAAGAATTTGCGCCTCAGTGATGAATTCCGGGTAGATCGCCGGCAGACTCAGCAGCAGGTTTTGGCCCTTGACCAGCATGTTAGGAAATTGCTGCACCAACTGAGTCAACTGCAGTGAAGCCATCGGCAACAACCCCAGCAGCAGGAACAGCACAAACGTAATGAACAGCATGAATACCACGATCACCGCGAGCAGGTGCGGCAACCGCGCCCGGTGCTGCAACAACTGAACGATACCTTCCAGCAGGTAGGCGATGACCATGCTCGCTAATACGGGCGCCAGATCGCGTCCCATGAACAAGATCACGCTGGCGCCCAGCACCAGTACGATAGTCAGGATGACCGCTTGGGGATCGTTAAAGAGTCGCTGGAACCAGTCACTAATGATTTTCATATTAACCTTGGCGCATTGTTAATCCGTAGGCTGCGCCGCACGATGTTAACAACAAAGCCGCCCTTCCAACCACCGCCCACGTCCGAACCGCTGCCGCTACCCGTGGTCTATCCGCAGCTTGGATCTATGTTCTTTGCTCTCGGTGAGACCGGTGCGTTTTGGCAGGGATCTGAAGAATTTTTTGGTTCACCCCGACGATAGTGGAATCACCGAACTGCTTTTGCTGTCATTTCTAGTACGCCGCACTAAAACAGTGCGAACAAGGTGATTTTAACTGCGGCCTGCATCCCTAAACTAGCGTTTGATAGCGGGTCTAATGGTGATTCAGAGCTTGTTCATGCCACTGAAATATAAGTAAACGCTTGATTTTATTTTCTTTACCTCGAAATACCTGCTTTCGAGGCGCACTCTGCTGCCACCCAGTGCCCGGAACTGAGTCACGGCTACCCAAGCCTGGATTGGTCTATTAATTGCTTCATTCACTCCAGAGGCATCCGCAGTGTTGCGGATCGGATGGACGATAGACTGGCTACTGAATATTCACCGGATTTGCTCTGTTGCCCTGAAAGACTTGAACCGGAAGCTGCCCCCGCTTCCGTGATCCTATAGAGGTGATAACGATGACGATTTTCAACCGCTACCTTTCGCGCTACGAAGAGAGCCGTGAGGAAACCTTCTCACTCCAGGAATACCTGGATCTGTGCAAAAAAGGGCCTAGCGCTTATGCCAGCGCCGCCGAGCGACTGCTGCTGTCTATCGGCGAGCCGGAGATGATGGACACCCGCAATGACACGCGGCTGTCGCGCATCTTTCAGAACAAGGTGCTCAAAATCTATCCCGCCTTCCAGGAATTCCATGGGATGGAGGATGCTATCGAGCAGATCGTGTCCTACCTCAGACATGCCGCCCAAGGGTTGGAGGAAAAGAAGCAGATTCTTTATCTGCTGGGTCCGGTGGGTGGCGGAAAATCGTCACTGGCTGAACGGCTCAAGCAACTGATGGAGCGGATCCCGTTCTACGCGATTGAAGGATCGCCGGTGTTTGAATCACCGCTGGGGTTGTTCAACCCCGACGAAGACGGCCAGATTCTTGAAGATGACTACGGTGTTCCGCGCCGCTACCTGCGCCATATCATGTCGCCATGGGCGGCCAAGCGGTTGCGCGAATTTAATGGCGACATCACCAAGTTTCGGGTGGTCAAGCTGCGGCCGTCGGTGCTGAACCAAATCGCCGTCGCCAAAACCGAACCGGGTGATGAAAACAATCAGGATATTTCCTCGCTGGTGGGCAAGGTGGACATCCGCCAGTTGGAGCACTTCGCCCAGAACGATCCTGATGCCTACAGTTTCTCCGGCGCGTTGTGCCGTGCCAACCGGGGCCTGATGGAATTCGTCGAGATGTTCAAGGCACCGATCAAGGTGCTGCATCCGCTGCTGACCGCGACTCAGGAAGGTAACTACAACAGTACCGAAGGACTGTCGGCGATTCCGTTTGAGGGTATTATTCTGGCCCACTCCAATGAATCGGAATGGCAGACGTTCAAGGGCAACAAAAATAATGAAGCCTTCCTCGACCGGGTTTATATCGTCAAGGTGCCCTATTGCCTGCGCGTGTCGGACGAAGTGCATATCTATCAGAAGTTGCTGACTCACAGCTCTCTGGCTGAGTCGCCTTGCGCGCCGGGCACTCTGGAAATGCTGGCGCAATTTTCAGTATTGACTCGGGTGAAAGAGCCGGAGAACTCCAGTATTTTCTCGAAGATTCGGGTCTATGACGGTGAAAACCTCAAGGACACTGATCCCAAAGCCAAGTCGATGCAGGAATATCGTGACTATGCCGGAGTGGACGAGGGGATGACCGGTATCTCGACCCGGTTTGCCTTTAAGATTCTCAGCCAGGTGTTTAACTTTGATCATAGCGAGGTGGCCGCGAACCCGGTGCATCTGCTCTATGTGCTGGAACGGCAGATTGAGCGGGAGCAGTTCACCCCGGAGGTCGAAGAGAAGTATTTGTCCTATCTCAAGGGTTATCTGGCGCCGCGCTATGCTGAGTTCATCGGTAAGGAGTTGCAACAGGCTTATCTGGAGTCCTATTCTGAATATGGACAGAATATCTTTGACCGCTATGTGACGTATGCGGATTTCTGGATTCAGGATCAGGAATACCGCGACCCGGATACCGGCGAATCGTTTGACCGGTCTTCGCTCAACACCGAACTGGAAAAGATCGAGAAGCCGGCGGGGATCAGTAATCCCAAGGACTTCCGCAACGAGATCGTCAACTTCGTGCTGCGGGCGCGGGCCAACAACGCCGGGCGTAATCCAGCCTGGACCAGTTACGAAAAGTTGCGGGCGGTGATCGAGAAGAAGATGTTCTCGAATACCGAAGATTTGCTGCCGGTGATCAGCTTTAATGCCAAATCCAGTGTGGACGAGCAGAAGAAGCACGCTGAGTTCGTAGACCGTATGGTCGCCAAAGGTTACACTGCCAAGCAGGTTCGGCTGCTGTCCGACTGGTACTTGCGAGTCCGCAAGGCATCCTGAAGCAGAGAGGAAAGCACTCATGGCCACGCTTATCGACCGCCGGATTGACGGCAGAAACAAAAGCACCGTCAATCGCCAGCGTTTTATCCGGCGCTTCAAAAGCCAGATTAAGAAGGCCGTGACCGAGGCTATGAACGGCCGCAGCATTACTGATATTGATAGCGGTGAAAAGGTTAATATTCCGGCTCGTGATTTGTCCGAGCCGGTATTTGGCCACGGGCCGGGAGGCCGGCGTGAAGCGATTCATCCGGGCAACCGGGAATTTGTCACCGGCGATCAGATCGCCCGGCCACCTCGTGGATCGGGTGGCGGTTCCGGTGGCGGTCAAGCCAGTAACAGCGGCGAAGGCGAGGACGATTTCGTTTTTGAATTGTCGCGTGAGGAATTTCTGGATCTGTTTTTCGAGGATCTGGAATTGCCTAACTTGTTGCGAACCCAATTGGCCAAAGCCATCGAGTTCAAATCAGTACGCGCTGGTTTCAGCAATGACGGCAACCCCGGCAACATTGACATCGTGCGTTCGCTAAAAGGCGCAATGGCCCGGCGAATGGCCTTGGCTGCGCCCCACACCCGCCGGCTGCACGAGGCGGAAGAGGAACTGCAACAACTGCTGGCTAATCCACCCGTGGACGAAATTCGCGCCAAGGAGCTGGTGGAGGAAATCAACTATCTACGGGCGCGGGTTCGGGCTGTGCCCTTTATTGACACCTTCGACCTGCGTTACACCAACCGAATCAAGCAGCCACAACCGACGACTCAAGCGGTGATGTTCTGCATCATGGATGTATCTGGTTCGATGGATCGGGCGCGCAAAGATTTAGCCAAGCGTTTCTTTTCTCTGCTCTATCTGTTTCTCAAGCGCAATTACGAGAAGATCGAAGTGGTGTTTATCCGCCATCATACGGTTGCCAAGGAAGTTGACGAGCAGGAGTTTTTTTACTCGCGGGAAACCGGCGGCACGGTGGTATCCAGCGCACTGCAATTGATGGGCGAGATCATCACTGAACGCTATCCCATTTCCAGTTGGAACATTTATACCGCGCAGGCTTCAGATGGCGATAACTGGCATCATGATTCGCCGTCCTGTCGCGATTTACTGTTGCAACGGATCATGCCGTTCGTGCGCTATTACGCCTACATCGAAATTACCCCGGATCGCCACCAGAGCTTATGGGAAGCCTATGAAGAGGTAAAAGAAAAGTATCCCAATTTTGCGATGCGGCAGATTGATGGGCCGGCTGACATCTACCCCGTATTCCGGGACCTGTTCAAGAGGCGCACCGCATGAGTGCATCGCGACTAATTTCCGAGTCATCTGAATGGACGTTCCCGATGTTGGAACGCTACAACGAGGTCATCGGCCAAATTGCTGGAGATTTCGGTCTCGACACTTACCCCAACCAGATCGAGATTATTACCGCCGAGCAGATGATGGATGCCTATTCCTCGGTGGGGATGCCGCTGGGCTATAAGCACTGGTCTTACGGCAAGCAATTCGTGCTAACTGAGAAAAATTACCGGCGTGGACAAATGGGGCTGGCTTATGAGATCGTGATCAATTCTGATCCCTGCATTGCCTACCTGATGGAGGAGAATACCTCGATCATGCAGGCGTTGGTGATTGCCCACGCCGCGTATGGACACAACTCTTTCTTCAAGGGTAATTATCTGTTCCGAGCCTGGACCAGTGCCGACGCAATCATTGATTATCTGCTCTTCGCCCGTAACTATGTCGCTGAATGTGAGGAACGTCACGGCGAGGAAACTGTAGAGCTGTTCCTCGATTCCTGCCATGCGCTGATGAATTACGGGGTGGATCGCTATAAGCATCCGGCGCCACTGTCATTGCATGAAGAAAAACAGCGCCAGCATGACCGAGAAGAGTACCTGCAATCGCAGCTCAATGATCTGTGGCGGACGATTCCAATTAAATCTTCCGAGGCCGTCGCTGCCGATTCCCGGCGCTTCCCAGCCGAACCCCAGGAAAACCTGCTGTATTTTATCGAGAAAAATGCGCCGCTATTAGAACCGTGGCAGCGCGAACTGGTGCGAATTGTCCGCAAGATTGCCCAGTATTTCTATCCGCAGCGCCAGACTCAGGTGATGAACGAAGGCTGGGCTACCTTTTGGCATTACACGCTGCTTAATCGGCTGTATGACGAAGGCTATGTCAATGACGGCTTCATGATTGAATTTCTGCAATCGCATACCAGTGTGGTGCAGCAATTGCCATTTGACCATCCGCATTATTCCGGCATCAATCCCTACGCGCTGGGTTTTGGCATGATGAGTGACATCAAGCGCATTTGTCAGGAACCGACGGCTGAGGATCGCTACTGGTTCCCCAATATTGCCGGGCAGGACTGGATCAAGACACTGGACTTCGCAATGCGGAACTTCAAGGATGAGAGTTTCATTGCTCAATATCTGTCACCCAAGCTTATGCGGGATTTCAAGCTGTTCGCGGTGCTGGATGACGAAACTCAGGAGCAATTGGAAATCACCGCCATTCACGACGAAGCGGGTTATCGGCGATTGCGGCTGGCGTTGGCCGATCAATACAATCTCGGCAGCCGCGAACCGAACATCCAGGTGTGGAATGTCGCCCACCGCAAGGATCGTTCGTTGACACTGCGGCACACCCGCTATCACCACCGGCCCCTGCATGAAAATCATCAGGATGTATTAAAACATTTGCACCGGCTATGGGGTTTCGCGGTGCGGCTGGAGTCGGTGGACGATAATGGGAAAGTGGAATTAGTCGGAGAATGTCCGCCGACCCGGGGCCGGTAAATTCTCCGCTGTCGGCTTGTCAGGATGCTCAGACGGTTTGCCAACTCGCTCAATTGGGAGTTCATCTTGTCGATCAGGCCGCCATTCACAGCCAAGGTGCCGTTGTAGTCGAACACCAAGTGGGCAAGCTGGAGTACCCGGAAACCGGGAATATCAATCTCGATCACTGTTTTCCTTCGGCAGACGAGAGCCGCCCCGGCATCGCCCAGTAGTGCAGCAGCAGCGCAGCTAGCAACGCGCAGCAGGCGGCGACGCCAAACGCCAGCGCCGGGCCGGCGCTTTGCCACAACCCGCCAAACAGCAAGGAAGCTGGCAACAGCAGCAATCCTGCGGTCAAGTTGAACCAGCCGTAAGCGGTGCCCAGCAGAGCGGCAGGCGCCAAATCAGCCACCAGCGCTTTTTCCGCGCCCTCAGTGGCTGCCATGAACAGGCCATAACCGGCGAATAGCGGCCATAGCAACCAGGTTTGGCCGCCGTTCAGGCCCAAAATCAGGTAAAACGCTCCGTAGATCGCCCAGCCGGAGAGAATCAGCCGTTTTCGGCCCAGACGGTCGGACAGGGCTGATAGTGGCGTGGAAAACAGCATCGCCACGGTCGAGACCAAAGCCCACAGCAGCGGAATTTGGTAATCAGGCAGACCCAGTTCCTTGGCACGCAGCAGTAGAAACATGTTGGACGAGTTGCCCAAGGTAAACAGTGCCAGCACCAGCAGATAGCGTTTGAAGGCGGTCGGAAAACCTTGCAGCGTCCAACTGAATGGAGCGCGCGTCACGGGTTCGACGCGGGACGGCTCCCGGATGCACAGGGCCAGCGCGACGGCGATAGCGCCTGGTAGCGCAGCCCACAGGAAAATATCGCGCAGCGGCACATTGAGCGCTAGCAACGCCGTTGCCACCAGCGGCCCGATCACCGCGCCCGCATTATCCATCGCTCGGTGCAAGCCAAACGCCAGTCCGCGTTGCGCGGGGTCTACAGCCGACGCCAGCAGGGCGTCACGCGGCGAGGTGCGCAAGCCTTTGCCCACCCGGTCGGCAAAGCGTAGCGCCAGCAGCATCGGCCAGGCAGTGGCGAAGGCCATGAGCGGGCGGGCGATGGCGGCGAGACTGTAGCCACCGACTACCCACAGTTTGGTGGAAGCAGTCTTATCGGCCAACACCCCGGCGAATAACTTCAGCAGGCTGCTGGTCGCTTCAGCGATACCCTCGATAATCCCCAACGCTTTGGGGCCGGCCATTAACACCGAAGCCAGGTACAGCGGCACCAGCGGGTACAACAGTTCGCTGGCTGAATCATTGCAGAGGCTAACCAATCCCAGTAACCAGACGGTGGCGGGTAATCCCAAAAGGGCCTTTAGCATACGGAGTTGCTCTGAATAACCAACCGTTCAATCATTTCTATTCCCCATTACTCACGCCATATTCAGCCGGTATCTTCACGTAAAAAATGTGCATTTTTTCCTGTCTGATCAACTCCAGAAGCTGCGCAGCTTCTTCATCGCTGACCATGAACACGACTTCCACTGGCAAATTGCCTGCCAACTCGAAAAAGTGATCTTCGTGCAGGACGCCATGCTGTCCGAATCCGGCGATGGCGCGAAACGCCGAGCCCCCGTGGATGCCCAGTTTTTTGGCACGC
The DNA here is from genome assembly GCF_000531125.1 of Candidatus Contendobacter odensis Run_B_J11. GTDB lineage: Bacteria > Pseudomonadota > Gammaproteobacteria > Competibacterales > Competibacteraceae > Contendibacter > Contendibacter odensensis. The sequence goes on from NZ_CBTK010000068.1 coordinate 68,703, forward strand.
TCCAACAGCCATTCATAAAGTAGAATGCCGTGATGCTGATGGTGTTCATGGACATAAAACTTCAGATAAATCCCCGTCATGGTGCCCCCATTGTCGTCAACAGTCTCATGGTCAAAATTCCCAGCATCGTCATGGTCACTGAGCCGACGACATGAACCAGGACAATGGCTAGGGTCCAGAGGTATTCCTCACGCAGCAGTAAGGTCGCAGTTTCTGCTGAGAAGGTGGAGAAGGTGGTGAGTCCACCCAAAAAGCCGGTGGTGATCGCCAAGCGCAGTTCTGGCGGTAGAAGGGCGTGTTCGAGCAAAAACTGCATGGCCATTCCCATCAAAAACCCACCCAGCAGGTTCGCGGCCAGCGTTCCGAGCGGTAGCGTTGGGAATACCGGATTGAGCAAAATACCCAAGCCCCAGCGCAGCCAGGCACCCGATGCAGCGCCAATACCAATGGCAAGAAAGGCGTAGAAACCCATGTCATCCCGTGCGGATTGATGTTATTCCGTAGATCGAGGCAAGTAGCACCAGCCTACCGTCCGTGCTTAAACGGACAAGAGGCCGACTCTACGTCACGGCAATAGTAAGATTATGGCTTAACTATTGGGAGAAGCGCGCCATGTCCATTCGCTCCACTGCTCTACCCCTGTTTCTACTGCTCGGTTCGATGCCCGTTCTGGCCGGCAACGGCTGGAGCGAGGTAGCTTATCCTCTGGCCGGGCCGTCGCAGGTGATTGGTTCCTACGCCGCTGGCTGTATCACCGGGGCGGTGGCGTTGCCGCTGGTAGGTGACGGCTATCAAATCATGCGCACCAGCCGTAATCGCTACTACGGTCATCCGGCATTGATTGGTTTCGTGGAACAGTTGGGGCGACAAACAGCGGCCCATGGCAGTCGGCTGTTAATCGGCGATTTGGCGCAACCACGCGGCGGGCCGATGCCGAACGGCCATCGCAGCCATCAAAGTGGCTTGGATGTAGATATCTGGTTTCTACAACAACCCCGTAATCAAACCCTGTCGCGGTCTGACACCGAACAGATTGAGATGCCTTCCATGATTCGCGCCACCGAGGGGGCCTTGAACGATTCGCGGTGGTCATCGCGCTATCGGGATACATTAAAGCGGGCGGCGCAGGCACCAGAGGTAGAGCGGATTTTCGTGAATGCCATCATCAAGCAAGCGCTGTGCGATAGCGAAACCGACCGTTCATGGTTGGAAAAGGTACGGCCCTGGTGGGGGCATGACGCTCATTTCCACGTCCGGCTGAACTGTCCGGCTGATTCGGGCCAATGCAAGCCGCAGAAGCCGTTTCCGCCCGGCGACGGCTGCGACGCCGATCTCGCCAACTGGGTCCGGGACATCCGCCAGGCGGCGCTATCGCCGAAGCCGTACCGGAAACCTGAACCGCCGTCGGCGAATCGGCTGCCGACGGCCTGTAGCGCAGTCCTGTACAACCCTACGGCCAGTAGGCAGTAAGTTACCTACGGCCCTGCCTTGTTCAGCTTCAATGATGCCGAGTTGATGCAATAGCGCAGGCCGGTTGGTTCCGGGCCATCGTCGAACACATGGCCCAGATGCGCTCCGCAGTCCGCACACAGCACCTCGGTGCGATGCATGAACCAGCCGCGATCATCAGTAGTAGCGATATTCTCTGATCGTACTGGTTGCCAGAAACTCGGCCAGCCGCTGCCGGAATCAAACTTGGTTTCAGAATCGAACAGGTCTTTGCCACAGCACGCGCAGCGATAAATCCCAGGCTCATGGCAATCGTGATACTCGCCGGTGAACGCCGGCTCGGTGCCCTTTTGGCGGCAAATCCGGTATTGCTCCGGGGTCAGTTGCGCCCGCCATTCGGCATCGGTTTTAACGCTTTTGTCGTTCATGGCTGCTCCTCGCACGGGTTATGAATGTGCCGCAATAGACCACGGCAGCGCGAATTGGTGTCAAACCGCCACCTTCCCGACCGGATGCGACCGATCTTCCAGCGCTTCCCAGATATGTTCAGCCAAGCCGACGCCGACCTCATTGAATGCTAGAAAAGTCATGTCCGCGCCCGCTGCCCGCAATGCGGCCTCCTCTTCGGGATGGTGGCTGATTGCGCCGATCAGTCCCTGAAAGCCATGTCGCCGCAACTGCTGGGTCGCAATATGTTTTGCTTCCGGGTCCGGCATCGCCAGAATCACCGCCCGGAGTCCCTCCAGTTTCAGCCGGTGCCAGAAACCGGGATCTTCAGCGTCGGCGTACACCACCCGCCGGCCTTCGTGGACATGCCGCTCGACCTTGCCCACGTCTGAGTCAACGCCCGACACCATTAACACCCGGTGATGCGTCAAAAGGTGTTGGCGCTTCTTGAGAAAATCGTAAGCGGCGGCGCCGGCGTGGCCCATGCCGAGAATCAGAATCTGGGTGCTGCCCAGCGACACCGGCTGTTCATCGGGATGCCGATCCGACCGCTCGAATCGTGCCAGCCGACTTTCCAGCCGCTCGTAGATCGCATGGGCGAAGCGGTTGAGCGGCGCAGCGACGATGAAAGACAGCGCCACCGTGATCGCCAGTAACACCAGCCAATCGGCGGCTAATTGCCCGTTGTGAACCATGATCTTCGCCGCGATCAGGGCGAACTCGCTATAACTGGTCAGGGCCAGCGCGGTCAGAAACGCAGTGCGGGCGCGCAGTCGGAACCACACCAGGATAAAAAAGAACAGCGCGGCCTTCAGCGGTAACAGCAACGTGAATAGCAGCGCCCCGGCCACGGTTACCAGACTCGGCGGATGCAGCAGGCCGATTTGCAGGAAAAAACCGACCAGCAACACTTCCTTGAGCGCCCACAGCGCCTTGGACAATTCCACCGCCCGAGGATGACCGGCCAGCAATGCCCCCAGCAATAGCGCGCCCAGTTCCGAACTCAATCCCAGATACTCGAAGCCTTGCCCGCCAACCACCAGCGCCAGCGCCAACCCGTACAGCACCAGCAATTCGTCGTGGCCGCTCCAGTCCAGCAGCTTTGTCACTAGCGGTCGCAGTAGCGGCAATCCTAGAATCAGCAATGCCCAGGGCGACGGCGCTCCCGCTCCGGCCAGCGCCATCAGCCCTAGCGCCGCCAAATCCTGGATAATCAGAATGCCGATAGCCAGCCGACCGTGAAAAGCGCGCAATTCGACTTTTTCTTCCAGCGCCTTGGCTGCCAGCACCGTACTGGAAAATCCCAAGGTGATCGCCAGTAACAACGCCTGTCCGCTGGGCAGACCGAGTACCACCGACAAACCCAGACCCAGCACGGCGCCGCTGATCGCCAGATGCAGCAATCCCCCGCCCCAGACTTCCGGGCGGATCAGGCTTTTCAAGCGCAGCTTGAGACCCACGCTGAACAGCAGCAGCAACACCCCGGCATGGGCGGTCTGGTCGAGCAGTTCGCTGCCCTGTTGGCCGAAGGCATTGAGCATGAACCCCGCCGCCAGATAGCCGACCAGCGGTGGAAATCCCCAATGGCGGAACAGCAGACCCAGCAGAAAAGCCAGCGCAAGCCACAGTGCATCCATGATTAAGCAGAATCTCCGGGTGGAATCGGGCCAAAAAACACAGAACCGTTGCGCAACCCATCGAGCCGATCACTTGAGGGCAGGCGCACCCCGAAGCGTGACGGCAACCCCGATGCCGGCGCCTGACAGTCCATCAACGAAGCGTACCGTAGCATGGTGCGCCTGCGCGATCCGCTGGACGATGGCAAGACCCAGGCCGCTGCCTTGCGCCGTCGTTCCCGGTATGCGGTAGAAACGCTCAAAGACCCGTTCCCTTTCATCGGGCGCAATGCCCGGCCCGTCGTCCCGAACGATAAATTCCAGGTCGTCTCCATTCATTCCAAAACTCACTGCCACCTGTCCTCCGCTTGGCGTGTACCGAATCGCATTGTCAACCAGGTTGTCCACCATTGAGATGAAGCTGGATGGATTGACGGTTGCTGATAGCGTGTCGGGGCATTCCAGCGCCAGCGAGATGGATCGGGTTCGCGCCGCAACCGAGAGTTCCGCAAGGCGCTCACGGACTAGCGTAGCGACATCCGTAGGTTCGAGGTTGAATCGCATCTCTGGCGCGTTGACGCGAGCGATAGTCAGCAACTGCGCCAGCAGATGGGACACGCGGTCCAGCCCCGCCTGTAAACCGTGGGCGAAGCGGCGGCGTTCTGCGTCGTCCGTTGCGCTCAACACCAGATGCGCCTGCGTACCGACTGCGGCCAAGGGGGTGCGCAGCTCGTGAGCGGCATCGGCAAGAAAGCCACGCTCATTTTCCAGTCTACGGGATTCGCGACCGAGCAAGGCATTCAGTTCGCGCACCATCGGCACGGTCTCCGCGTAGACCAGCGGCGCGGTGATGGGCGTCGGATCGCCCGCTTCGCGCCGCGCGATCCTGGCGGCCAATGTTTTCAAGGGGCGAACGCCGCGCCGCGTGGCCCACCAGGTCACCAGTAGCGAGGACGCCAGAATCAGAATCTGCGCTGCGCCGATGATCTGTAGCATGGGCCAGATGGAGGCCCAGCGATCCGATTCGGATTCCCCAACGATGACCGTCACGCTGTGATCGGAGCTGCGCACCCGGGCCATCCGCCATTTTTCACCGTTCTCCCGCATGACCAGCGATAGGCCGGCGTTGGCAGTCAATGGTGTTTCTGGCGCCGATCCGGTGCGATAGAGGAGAAGGCCATGCTCATCGAACACCTGAAAGGTGGCTTTATATCCGGCAGCATTCTCCAGCGTTTCAATCACGCCTTCGACAAAGGTCTTTTCTATGGCGCGCAGCCGCTGCGCCAGCAGATCGGGAGTGTAAACCGCGCCACTGGCGGTCTCGGCGAGGATTTCGGCGAAGTAGTTCATCCGCCGGTCGAGGTCGCCGTTCTCGAACCCGGTCATGGCGTGGAACAGCCATCCGACCAGGATGACCCAGCTTATTCCCATCATCAGCGCCTGCCAGCCAATGATGCGACGCATCAGCGACGGGTGCTTCATTCGATGGTCTCCAGCACATAGCCAACACCGCGCACCGTCACGATCAATTCGCTACCCAGCTTTTTGCGGAGATTGTGGATATGCACATCGAGGGCGTTGGAGTCGCTGCCGCCCGGCGTGGTCAAATGCCGCTCAATCTGCGAGCGGGTGAACACCTTGCCGGGTTCGGATGCAAGCGTCAGGAGAACATCGTACTCGCGCTGAGAGAGCGCGATTTCACGGTCGGCCAGCCACACGCGGCGTCCTGCGGTATCAATGACGAGCTTGCCAATCCGCCATTGTGCGGAACGCTGGCGTCCGACGCGCCGGGTCACAGCGCGAATCCGCGACAGCAATTCATCAACGGCAAAGGGTTTCGGCAGATAGTCGTCAGCGCCATCATCCAGCCCCCGAACCCGATCCGAGATGGAGTCGCGGGCGGTGAGCATCATCACGGGCGCGGTCAGCGAGCGCCCGCGCATCCATGCCAGCAGATCGAAACCCGACTCGCCGGGCAAAACAATGTCGAGCAGAACCAGGCCAAATTCCTCGGCGAAGAGAAAGCGCTTGGCATCCTCAGCCCTCCGCACCCAGGTCGTCGCATAACCCGCTTTGTTGAGGACTTCCTGCAATGAGGAACCCAGCGGAACATCGTCTTCGACCAGCAGCGTTTTCATCCTGATTGGCACTCAACTCTTGGCATTTGATGAGGAAACAATTTACGCGGCATCACGGGCAAGACCAAGCCGGTGGCGGGCTGAATCCAGTCGATTTTCAGCTCGGTGCTGGCGATGCAACCGGTCTTAATCCGCTCTTAATCTGCGTCCGCGTAGGATCGTCGGCATTGTCATTACGGCCAATCTACGGGACCCCAATTCATGCGAACCCGCTCCACGCCCTCGATAGCATTCCAATCTTCTCCCGTGCGGTCGTCGGTCGGCGTACTGGCGATTATCGTTCTTCTAGGCGCACCCGGATTGGCAGCAGGCGCGAACGATCAGCCGACCGATAGCGGGCAATCTACCGCTACGAACCGGCGGTTGGAACTCGAAGAGGTTGACATGAACCTCATTGATCCTGCTCTGCTCGGATTCGGGCCTCCGGGCTTCTCTAGCGTGGTCACGGTCTCGCGGGCGATGGATTTCAGCAACGGGGGCGGCGCGGTGGATTACACCGATGGTCGGGCGCTGCTGCCAGTGTGGGCGCATGAAACGGAGGATGGGACAGTGTTTGGCGCTACTCTGGCCTACGGTTGGGCGTCGCTGGATGCGAGCGGTGCGCTCGGTCTCCCGCGCCAGAATTTGCACACGCTGGAGCTGCAACTGACCGCTGCCCATTTCCCCAAAGGCGACGAAGGCTGGATGGGCCTGGCCATTGTCAGTCCGGGTCTTGCCACCGACTTCAAGAGTGTTAGCAGCGATGACTTTGCCTTCAGCGCGATTGTGGTTGCGGGTTACCAGTTCTCGCCGCGCTTCACGCTGTCCGCCGCCGCCTTTTATGCGCATTCCATCGGCGAGGACACGGTAGTGCCGGGAATCGGCGTGGTTTGGCGGCCCAACGACCACTGGATCGTGCAACTCACGCCGCCGATTGGCGCAGTGGGATGGTCGCCGAGCAAGGACTGGACGTTCAGCCTGTCGGCGTATCCGTCGGGTGGCGCTTGGGGCGTTGATCAAGCGGGCCAGGATCGCAACATCGAGGCTATCCAGCTTGAGGGTTGGCGCGCCGGTTTGGGTGTGGAGCGGCGCGTCGGTGATCATTTACGCTTGAGTGCGCAAGTGGGGATGAACTTTGGTGGTCAACTGGAATTGCGCGACCGAAACGGAGGTGTGCTTTTCAGCCGCGATCTGGATTCATCGCCCTTTGGCTTGTTAGGCGCTGCCTGGAATTTCTGACGCCATGTCCTGGATCGCCCTGAAGATGCTGTTCGGTGATCGGGCCAAATATGCAGGACTCATCTTCGGTGTGGCGTTCTCGGCGCTGCTCATTTCGCAGCAAAGCGCGTTCTGCGTGGGCTTGATCAACACCACGCCCGGTCTGCTCTATGACATTCGCGAACCCGATCTGTGGGTGATGGATGCGCGGGTCAATACCATCGACGGCGGCGCATCCTTGCCGGACACCGCGCTGGCCCGGGTGCACGGTGTGCCCGGCATTGCTTGGGCAGCGCCGCTGTTCAAGGGCGTCGTCACCCTGATCGGCCAAGACCAGAGTCAGCAGACGGCTTCGCTGATCGGTGTTGATGATTCCACGCTCCTTGGCCTGCCCCGCGAGCGCCTGCTGGGTAGCGCCGATGATCTGCGCCGGTCAGGCGCGATATTTATAGATGAAGCAGGCTATCGCCTGCTCTGGCCGGGTGAACCGCTTCGCATTGGCCGTGTGCTGGAGCTGAATGATCGCCGCGCCGTCCTGGTTGGGGTGCTGCGTTCGTCGCCACAGTTCACCAGCAGCATCGCGATCTTCACCCAGTATCGCAATGCAGTGCAGTTCGCTCCGGGGGGCAGAAATCGCCTTTCCTTCCTCCTTGCGCGCACCCGTTCAGGTAGCGATGTCCGTGCAGTCGCCGCATCCGTTTCACAGCGCACCGGCCTGAAGGCGCTGACGCACGATGAGTTCATCCGCAGCACGATTGACTTCTTCATTCGCACCACGCCGATCCCCGCGAGCTTCGGTTTTGTCGTCGTGCTTGGGGTGATCGTGGGGGCGGTGATTATCGGACTCACCTTTTCGTTATTCATCCGTGACCATTTGCCGCAGTTCGCCGCGATGAAAGCGATTGGGGTCTCCAATGCAACGATTATCGGCATGGTTCTGCTGCAAGGGCTGCTGGTGGGCTTCATCGGCTACGCTTTCGGGGTCGGCCTCACCGCGTTCACACTTGATCTCGGCAGGCAATATATTCCTGATTTTCGCTCGTTCTTTCTGCCTTGGCCGATCGTGATCGGCACGGCGGTTATTGAAATTTTCATGGTCATTACCGCCGGTTTCATCGCCCTGCGTCGGGTGCTGGTCGCGGATCCGGCTATGGTCTTCCGCACCTGATTGCTGCTGATTATGGATGCTTCCGCTGCCGATTTCGGTTCCGCCATCGCCTGTTACGGTCTGTGCAAAGACTTTGGCGACGGCGCTGAAAAGCGGCGGGTGCTGCATGGCGTTGATGTCGCCATTGCTCCCGGTCAGATGACGATGCTCGAAGGCCCTTCAGGCTGTGGCAAGACCACGCTTATCTCACTGATCGGCGGCATTCTTGCGCCGACTGAGGGCGAAGTCATGCTGTGGGGTCAGCGGCTCCGCGCCCTTTCCGCCCGCGATCTGGGACGTTTCCGACTACAGCACATCGGCTTCGTGTTTCAGCAGTTCCATCTCCTGCCCGCGCTCACTGCTGCCGAGAATGTGACGCTGCCGCTGATGGCGCGGGGCTGGCGCAAACGCTCCGCGCTGGATGCCGCCCATGCCCTGCTCGCGCAACTCGGCATGGAGGCCCATGCCAACAAGCAGCCTTTGCAACTCTCCGGCGGGCAGCAACAGCGGGTAGCCATCGCCCGTGCGCTGATTCATCGACCTCGGCTTATCATCTGCGATGAACCTACGGCGGCCCTTGATGCCCGCTCCGGTCAGAAAATCATGGAGTTGCTACATACCTTTGCGGTCGATCCAGACCGGGCCTGCCTCGTCGTTACCCATGATCAGCGTATTCATCGCTTCGCAGATCGGATCATCGCCATGGATGATGGCCGCATCAGTAACCCATCGCTCCCTGCTTCATGAAATTCCAACTTCGCCTACGCGGCGGGTGGTTGCCACTGCTGGCGCTTTGCCTGCTGGTCTTCACCGCCAAAACGGTGTTTAGCACCCGTCCGATCAGCGACCGTCTTGAACCCGAAGCGCTGCCACCCGTTGCCCCGGCGCACAGCGCCATGCAGAGCTTCGTCGTCGGCGCAGGTCTCGTGGAACCGCGCAGCGAGATCATCAGCATCGCTGCGCAAATCAGTGGTTTAATCCGTGAGGTGCGGGTGAAACCGGGCGATGAAGTGGAGCCGGGGGATGTCCTCTTTATGCTCGATGACAGCGACGCTCAGGCAGAAGTCGCTATCCGCCGCGCTGCCGTCGAAACGCTGAAGGCGCAGATTGAAGCAGCCCGCATCGAACTCGCTCAGGCAGGGACTGAACTCAGACGCGCCACAGAGCTTGCAGCAACACGCACCATCTCTGAGCAGGAGGCGACCCAGCAGCGGTTCACCCGCGATCTTGCCCAAGCACGCAAAGCCACATTGATCGCGCAATCGAAGGAAGCCGAAGCCCAACTCACCCGCGCCCTGGTGCAGGTGAACTGGCACACCGTTCGTGCGCCCATCCACGGTGTTATCTTGCAAGCCAGGCTGCGGGTTGGCGAGATTGCCTCCAATACCCGTGTAGACGAACCGCTGCTTCAACTCGGCGACATCCGCATGCTGCATGTGCGGGTGGATATTGACGAAGCAGATATTCATCGCCTGGTTCAAGGCGCTTCAGCTACCGTCTCAGCACGCAGCGAAGCCACCCGCACCGTGACGGCTGCCTTCGTGCGGATCGAACCGCTGATCGTTCCGAAGAAATCCCTCACCAATGCCGCCGACGAACGGGTGGACACGCGGGTCATGCAAGTGATCTACGCCTTGCCGTCAAAGGCCGTCGGCTTCTGGTGCGGGCAGCAGGTAGATGTCTTTATCGAAGGGTGACGAGCCGTACTGAGTGATTGCGCTGTTTCAGCAATCCTGTGGAAACGGCGATATCTCCGCTAAAATGGGCATACGCTCCTTCGCCCATGTCATCTCTGCCCGAAAATAATGAAAGGCTCTTACTCAATGACCTGCGATTTTTCATCCCTCGCTGCTCCCGGCGTTCGCACTCTGCAACCCTATCAGCCGGGCAAGCCGGAAAGCGAACTGCGCCGCGAATACGGCCTGAGCCATATCGTCAAACTGGCGTCCAACGAAAACCCACTTGGCCCCAGTCCCAAGGCGCTGGTTGCGGTGCGCGAGGCGTTGAGCGAGATCGCCCGCTATCCCGACGGCAATGGTTTCAGCTTGAAAACGGCGCTTTCATCCCGGCTCAACGTGCCCATAACGGCACTGACTCTGGGTAACGGCTCCAATGACGTGCTGGAGCTGGTAGCGCGGGCCTTTCTGACTCCGGCGCATGAAGCGGTATTCTCTGAACACGCTTTCGCGGTCTATCCCATTGTCACCCAGGCGGTCGGCGCAATAGCCCGCATTGCCAAAGCCAATGCTCCCGATCATGCCATGCCGCACGGCCATGATCTGGCGGCGATGTTGGCCTTAATCACTGATCGCACCCGGGTGATCTTCATCGCCAATCCCAATAATCCAACCGGGACCTGGCTGCGAACCCTGGAATTGCAGTCATTTCTGGAAGCGGTGCCGGAGCAGGTGCTGGTGGTAGTGGATGAAGCCTATTTTGAATACGTCGAGGCCGACTCGGACTGTCCCAACACGCTGCGCTGGTTCGACCGTTTTCCTAATTTGATCGTGACCCGCACCTTCTCCAAGGCTTACGGACTGGCGGGATTGCGGGTCGGTTACGCGGTTTCACAACCGCCGGTCGCGGACCTGCTCAATCGAGTGCGCCAGCCATTCAATGTCAACAGTCTGGCCTTGGCAGCAGCCACCGCAGCACTGGACGATGCCGAGCATCTGGAACGGGGCAGGGCGCTCAACCGCGCCGGCATGAACCAGTTGCAGGAAGCTTGCCGCTGCTTTGGGTTAAGCTGGCTGCCGTCGGTAGGTAATTTTCTGTGTGTTAATGTCGGGCGGTCGGGGCGTGAACTCTTCCTGGCGCTGCTGAAACAGGGTGTGATCGCCCGCCCGGTGGATAATTACGGCTTGCCTCACTCTCTGCGGATCAGTATTGGGACCGAGGCGGAAAATGCCCGATTGATCGAGGTCTTGGGCAATGTGCTGAAGGAGTAAATAGAGATGACCACGACGCAACCCTTGATTCCGCGTTTGTGCATTATTGGCGTCGGCCTGATCGGCGGCCATCACCGCAGCCGCGCCGCGATAGTAGGTCCACGGCGAGGCCACCATGCG
>NZ_CBTK010000069.1 GCF_000531125.1 Candidatus Contendobacter odensis Run_B_J11
TCTGCGATCAGCCGAAAGTCACGGTCTTTGGTCAATAGATCGTAATCATGCCGAAGGCAAATCCGGGCGATCAGACAGTCGATAGTGGAGCGGATGGTCGAGCCTTGGGAGCGGCAGCGCCGATAGAGGGTGGCCGCTTCGCAGTAAGTAATCCATTCGATCCGGTTCCGGGGCCATAGTGAAGGCGGCCAGCAGTTCTGCGATGCGCGTTGCTTCGGCATCGCTTCTCAAGCCGAGCAGAATTTCCGTCATCACGACGCTGCAAAGAATGATCGATTCGTGGTCACTGATGGCCTGAGCCAGTCGATCCGCCTCTGCCGAGGCATAGCCGTTGAAGTAGTCGATCCAGACCGAGGTATCGACCAGCATCAAATGGGTTCCAGGTCCCGCGAAGCGCGCAGCCGGTCGAGATCCCCTTCCCAGTGAACCTTGCCCCGCAGTTCCAAAAGCTGGCGGCGTTTGAGCAACTTTGCGTACTCGGCAAGCGCCGTGTTTACAGCGGCTTTTTTGGTAGCAAAGCGGCCCAGGTTCTGAACTTGGGTAAGGAGGTGTTCATCAAGTTCGAGGTGGGTTCTCATACGCGATCCAGATAGCGGCTGATGGCAACAGGTTGGCCTGCGTTCAAGAATTGCGCGGTTTGCACCGAGACGATCCGGGCGCTCAGGCAGCAATTTCCATGAGGCTAATTTCATACAGACGCGCTGGAGATAACTCAAGGCCATTGGGCCAGCATAAGGCTCCGGCGTCGACGAAAAACCGTCGAAGATAGGTTTCATCGTGCAAGGCTTTTAGCAAAGGCCCTTGCCGTGTTGCCAAGTAGGTCTTCACATTGAATATCCCGCGCCGTCCATCTGAAAAGGCCAGTTCGATCCGATGACCGCCTATGTAGCAAGCTTCTAGCAACTTAATCATGATCAGCTCCTCGAATGCGCTCCAGTGATTCAAAACGCTGCGCTCGCTCCCAGTTGTCCAGCAGTTCCTGCTGATGGGTGAGACACTATTCTTGTACGATAGCGGCAACCTTGCGGGGTAATTTCCCCTTGGACACCTGACCCGTTTGTAGATCGACCAGTGCCTCGAACCCTTGGTACTCCACATGAATATGGGGCGGCGGGTGATCGTCGTGCCACATGCGCCCGATAATCCCGAAGAATACCGATAAAATGGGCATGGTAGACGCTACGGGTGCAGGCAAAAATGGATTTGTTACCGGCGCTGACCGGCAATTCGATCCACCGCCGTGACCCGATCATCCTCCAGCGTGACTTGCACTGTCCTCATTCGTACCTGTCCGCATAGCAATAACTCCAGCGATGATAGTGCGGAGAGCGATTCAATGGCAAAAGCGCGAGAGACGTAAAAAACCCGTTGCTGGGAGCTTAGTCAGAAGGTGGACCATGCCCACCTTACCCGGCTAGCTTGCACCGGCAAACGTACCCAAAAAAACTTTTGACAATATACGGGATTCCCGTATATTATCTTCCATGCGAACCGTGATCGAAACACCCACTTTTCAAAAACAGGCCGGAAAAATCTGGTCGGAAGAAGATCGCATGGCGTTTATTACCTGGATTGCGGAGCATCCCACGGCAGGCGATGTGATTCCTGACACCGACGGTGCGCGAAAAGTCCGCTGGTCGGTGGCGGGCAAAGGTAAGAGCGGCGGCATCCGCGTGATTTATTTCAACCTGACTGAGCAAGGGATGGTGGTGCTGATCACACTGTACCAAAAGGCGGAGCAAGCCACTATCCAACCCAGTGATATCAAAAAGGCCCTGTAACATGGACATTGAAAAAATAGCGCAAGCGATTGAGGTAGACGCGGGTATGCCGCTGAACGATCTCCGGCAAGGTTTAGCTGAAATGCAATCCGGCGTCGGGCGAGTAACGACGGCTGAGCAACTGTTAGTTCGCTCGGCTCGCGCTAAAACCGGTTTGTCACAACAGGTGTTTGCTGAACGCATCAGCACCCCGGTAGCGACTCTGCGTGATTGGGAACAAGGTCGGTTTGCGCCGCCGGGAGGGGTGCTGTGTCTGTTAAAACTCATTGGCAACCACCCCAATTTGATCGGCGAACTGGAAGCGGCCTAATGATTAGCCAATAGGGTGGGTATTGCCCCATACGCGCCAACCTAAGGGTTAACAAATTGAAAAAGTTATAAAAAAAGGCAGGCTCGAGGTTGCTTCACAAACCTCGCGACCGGAGGACCGACCACCATGAGCCTGCCATTCATCAATCTTGATACGACATTTGAAAGCTTCTTACAAGAGTTGCCTGAGAACTATCGGGAGTTGGCGATCGAGTTCAAAGCGTTCTGCCGGTCACGCAAGATCAAAACCCCGGAACAGTTGATGCGGGTGGTGATGGGTTACTGCGGGATTGACGAGGTGCTGCGCGAAATCGCAGGGAACTTCACGCGGTTAGAGGAACGGATCAGCGATACGGCGATCCACAACCGCCTGAAGGCCTGTGTACCGTGGGTGAAGGCGCTGCTGAGCCGGAGGATGGGCGACGCGGCGAAACCGCTGCTCGAGGGTCACTTGCGATTCCTCATTGTCGAGGGTTCGACGGTGCAGGGACCGGGCGCGA
>NZ_CBTK010000070.1 GCF_000531125.1 Candidatus Contendobacter odensis Run_B_J11
GAAAAAAGTTTCTCTTATCAGTATATGCTAATTTACTATCACGGGAAAATTTACAGAAGGAACTATTTTACAGGTTCCAGCAACATTTTTGCATCGACTCTACTCCGGAAGATACTCGTAGAACCGAGAGGTTTTCGCACGCGAGATATCGATCCCTTCCAACACTTGTGCAAGCTCTGCTGTGGTCATTGTGCCTTTGCTCACTGCGCTAAAATTCCCTTTAGTTAACTTTTTGGCCACGATGCAATAGCCGGTGCGATCCCACCACAACATCTTCACATAATTGCGACGATGATTAAGAAACATAAACACGTGACCGTTTAGCGGGTCTTGATTCAATACACTGCGCACGGCTCCGCTGAGTCCGGAAAACGACTTGCGCATATCCATCGGCTCTAAGCACACATAGACCCGCACACGACTATTTGGCATGAGCATGATAAGCTTCGCATTTAGATTAAAATGTTATTCAGAATTACAACTGCTCGCAAGCCTGACCGTCGCTGCGATTATCGATAGTGGTTGGAACTAACGGATACGCAACACCATTGAACACCCGAGGTCAAGCTCTACTCGATAGCCAACAGAGCTCGGTTCGCTCTTCCTACTATCGATCGGCAGCAGCTCCACGAAGGACCTGGTATCAGGCTCACTCGCCCCGTAACGACGCTCTGCCTTGGAAAGACTCTGAGTGGCTATCCCATGACGAATGCAATATTCCGACATCTTGACGCCACTCGCGCGATAGTCCGCCAAGATCTCCTGCCACTCTGAGGTACTGCGGTACACTTTCCCATTTGATCGAATTTTCATCAATTGCTCCTTATAGATTCTCGTTGCCAATTTGCAGAATCTATAACTGAGCACGCTTCGAACCGGTTTGGAATAACGCTGCTCCGCTGACGTTTACCGATGTTTCATGTAGGGATTTTCCCGAGTGGTTTATTGGCTCGCTTCAATACCAGCTTACTTGGAACGTATACCTTCAAGTAGCTAATGGTAGAAATGGCGCGCTAAGAGTTTGGAAACGTAAGTGGGATTCATCCTGCGAGACGTTTAAGTACTCTGGCAATATGGCCGGATATGAACACGATGTTGTAAAAGGCTGTCCCTACTGGGAGCATAGGCCATCGGCTGGCCAACTTGTTATCTTCAATCCACATTATTTTCACGAGATCTTAGCAAATGAGGCTCCAGAAAATCGGCTAACCATTAGCAGTTTTATGGGCCTCACTGATCTCAATGCACCTTGGTCTTTCTGGTCATAACGACCAACGAGGAAGAACAACCATTTCGGTTAATCCCCCTTCTTCCTCACTTCGGCAAATATGGCAATCCTACTTGAGTTTTAATATGCGGCCACCCTCTGCTACTTTGCTCAACCCTTATCCGCCAGTGAGCCCGATCCCTGGCCTCACTGGCTAAACCTCCCTCAAGCCGCTAACCGCTCCGCTGCCGGCCCTTCCACCAAAGCGTAGAGATACTCAAACGCCTTCTGCGCAAGGCTTGCGGCTTTGACCAGCGCCCGGTGGTCCTGTTGAAGAACCTTCAGCCAACCGCTAATGTAATTAGCGTGTTGCATTTCGCCCTTCAAGCCCAACTTGGCGCTGAGGAAGGCCGAACCCATTTCGGCCACCAGTTCCTCAAAAGCATAGGCGTCATCGCCAAAGCGCTTGCCCCATGTCCGATCCAGCCGGTGTTCATTCCCGGTCCAGTGGGTCAGCTCATGCAACCCAGTGGCGTAAAAGTCCTCCGCCACATTGAACCGGAACCGGTCGGGAAGCGTGATCTGATCGTCACTTCTCCGGTAAAACGCCCGTGAACCACCTTCCACAATTCGCGCTCCGCTGTTCTTGAGAAGATCATCGGCTACGACAATCGGCAGAAACGCCTGCCCTTCGTTCGGGACTTGCGGACGCAAGTGATCCAGGCCGGCGATCTGATCCAAGTTAAAGACGACAAACGTTTTCAACATCGGGATCGTGCGAAGCCGCTTGCTGTCCTCCTCCCCCTCGTCGTCCACCACGAGAGGTTTGTAAATAATCCCGTGGGTCCCCTTTTCATCCTTCTTCACAAATCCGCCCAACTCCTTGGCCTGGCCGTAACCGAGCCAAAAGTTAGTGGTGTACCCTTTCCGGGCGGTGGTTTCCCACAAGATAGGGATGTTGATGCCGTGGTAGTCATCTCCAGTGTTTAAGTTGCACGGGATGGCAAGTTGCCCGCCCGTGCGATCCCATGCGCATTCCCACGGTTTCACCCCCGCTTTGAGTTGTTCGATGATCTGGGTCGTAACACTGGCGATAATCGCTTGGTTATTCATGACAGACCTCCACAGTAGGAGGCCCAAACGAAGGGAAACAGGCTTCGTGGCCCGTCCCTGCGGTCGGGCCACGTTTGAGAGAAAACCTTTAATAAAGCAGTAGCATGGTGCTGCCGCCTTCACCTCGTGGGTCAAGGCGGGAGCTTCCATCCTCTCACTACCCTTAATGACATGGAGCCTTCTTAACTGGGCTCGCAACTCTGGGAAAGAAAAGCAGTGCAACTAACGGATCGAGATCGAGAAATTCTGATAGCACTCACCCATAAGGTGCGGCTCTTGTCGCTAGAGCAAATCGCGCGCACCTGGTGGACAGATTCCCCGTCCGGTATCGCCACTGCACGAAAGCGGCTCGCGGTTCTCGCCGATCCGGCGAGTCGCTCCTATGTTATGCAACGGCTCAAGCTAAATGCGCACCCTGAATTAGCACTTGATGGCCCTATTTTTTTATGGCAACCGGGAGAAGCGACTCCGCATTTCGGGGCGCTTTCCTACCGCTTAAAGAAACGCTGGGATGAAGCCCCAACACCAACGACGGTTTATATCGCTACAGAAAAAGCCGCCCGCTACTTCGGCGGCTTTGGGGGAAAGTTGCGGCGTCCGTTGCAAGCCACGCACGATCTCCATGTGGCGCAAATTTACTTGCGATTTCTTAAAACCGATCCGGTGCGGGCGGGTCTTTGGGTCTCGGAAGATCGCTTCGCGCCGCAACGCCGGCGCGAGAAATTGCCGGATGCGGTGATACAGGATGCTGCGGGGACTATTGCGCTCGTGATTGAGTTCGGCGGGGCGTATGACGCAAAGCATGTGGAGCGGGTACACTTCGATTGTGTCACCCGCTCCTTACCGTATGAATTGTGGTGAGGGGCTATTTACCTAACAAGCCCTTCTCCATCCAAATTTCGGCATATTCTTTAAATTCCGCTAGGCGCTTTTCCATTTCAACCCACTCCGCTTCAGTAGTTGGAGATTTCCACTTAGGCCGGTCGTTATGCTGACCGTTGGCTTGGCTTACAAATCTCTTCACATCTTGGAGTGTTCTGCATAAAAGCATATCAGAATAGGCAACGGGTCCTTTATGGATATCAGTATGTCCAAACCGGCAACTGTCCCCGCGAAGGATGCGTTCACCTGGAGCCAAAAATGGTTGAAACCGGCTTATGGTTTCTTTACTTGTGGCCCGTTCAACTAATCGCTGCCGTGCGGCCCCCTGTTTCTGCCTCTCTCTTTCCTCATCCAAAGCCTTGCTCTTATCCTCGATCTGCTGAACCTTCAGTCTTGTTTCCACCTCTACCTTTTTCGCTTCCGCCTCCGCGAGGCGTTTCTGTGATTCGCTTAATGCTTGGTTGCGGGCAATCTGTTGACCCTCCAAATCTCGCTTCGCTTGCTCTTCCTTCACCTGATCCATCGCTGTAACGAGAGTAGGCGCATTTGCGCTCACCTGAACGCCCTTACTCCGCTGCAACAACACTCTCCACTTGGCCTGTAGCCGGTCATACTCGATCAACGCTCCTTTGGCATCCTTGCCAGCGGTGCGTATTTCCACCATCAGGGCTTCGGTAGGTGTGTAAAGACTGCTATCGCTTGCGGCCTGGATGGGCGTAAGCATAGTTTTAACTTGACTGCGCATCCCTTCTACCTGACTCAAGGGGTAGCGCTTAGCTTCCTGAAGCTGAATAAAATCCTCAACACTCACGGAATCGCTTGCTAGCGCTCGACCTTCGGCACTGGTGAGAATCGCCTTCATCTGGTTTTCCCAGTGCTCAATCGCAGCTTGCAAAGTGTCCAGGTCTTTAAGGACGGCATTCCCTTCTGCCAGCGTCGCCAAGCGCTTCCCCTTGGCAATGACGACCTGTTCCTCCTTCGCCTGATCCGCATTTTCACCGTTTAAACGCTGATCGAGAAGTTTTCCCACATCCCCTTCTGCGCCAAGCACGAGCGGACTAAAAGCAGTGAGTCCAATAAATAAGAGCCAACCTCTGTGCATCGTTATTTCCTTTGATGGGAGAAGAGAAAAAAAGCTTATTCGCTAGTGGGGACCGTCCCTCGGTCAGCGAGATCAACACCACCTCGCGCCTGGTAGAGCGATTGTAAGTGCTTTGCCCATGGGGAATCGGTGACCTTTTCGCTCACCTCGGGTGGCGGTTCATCGTCAGAGAGGATAGATGCGGTGCGTAGCGTCGGACTTTCCGGGCGGGTTTCACCTCTCCGCTTACGGTTAGTTACCAAGGTATTGGAATTAGGAGCCGGCCACGGGGCATTCTTGCGGCGTTCATATTCCTCAGACGTAATGTGATACGTTCCGCGAAGCGGAAAAGCATAGCCGCCAAACTGCGAATACCCCTGCCCTCGGCCAATGAGCGCGATACTGGTATCGGGTTCGTCGCTCAGTGCAATGATGTCATTTGCCATGAGCCGATGGCCAACCTTTTCATCAGCGGTGGTCATCTCGCCCTCGGCGTTCAGTCGCCGGGAGTAGTAAAGCGTCTCCCCGGACGCCTTGCTCAACTCCTCCCGCTCCTGAGGGCTACTCACAGAGAAGATTTGTTTGAACCGGGTATTGCTCTGCACAGTACCTTTCAGATCTACATCCCTTACCCATAAATCACTATCGGTTTGATTCGCAAGAATCAGGCCCATACCCATACTCCTGGCCTGCTGCAAGATAAGCTTAAAATTCAGTGAAGCGATGTGCTGGAACTCGTCAATAAAAACCCATAGCTTGGGGGTTTCTTGATATTGGCGCTGATGCTGGTAAGCGCTGGTAAACAGCGTATAGAGCGCAAGCTTTGCAATTTCCCGCACAGTCGTCGTTTCAATCGCAGCAGGTAGCCAGAAATAAATCACTTCGCGGTTTTTAACCACAGTCGCCATATCAATTGCGTGGTCTGTTACCGCATCTTTAGCGATATGATTTAGCTGCGGTATCGCGGCTAAGGATTCCACCACGGCAATAAGTTCAAACGCATCGCGCTCGTCACTGACACTGTTTGTCAGCTTTCCTACTTTGTCGCGTAGCTCCTCAAAAGAGGCAATGTCTGGATACTCTTGGAGAGTGCGCGAAAGCACGTTTCGAGCAACTCGCGTATAGTAGGAGCGTCCATAACCCTCACCGTGCTCAAGGCCCAAGGCACTTAAAAAAACTTCGCACACTTGGTTTAGGCTGAGATGGTCACTTGAAAGTGGCGAAAAAGGATTAAACGCATGGGTTGCCTTCCCCACTTCGTTGGTAAAGAACTTAAACCGATTACCCGCTCCTTTTTGGGCAGCTTGAAACAAAGGCATATCGCCTTTTAAGTCGATCACGACAACCGCCGAATCCTGCAAGCTGATTAGCTGGGCCAGCAGCGGGGCCATGCCCAAAGCCGTTTTTCCACTGCCGCTATCCCCTAACAAATGCGCGTGTTCACCTAAGATGCTGCGGTGTAATAACACCGGATAATCTTCGGTAGCGTGTGCGCCTAACCAAAGGTGCTCACGGGCAACCGCACTTTTCGAGTGTTGCAAGCGATCCACATACCCTTGCCAATCACTGACCGGACTCTTTAAGGCATCAATGGTCTTTGCATAGCGCGGTAGCGCTCGGCCAAAAACGGCAAGACAGGTCATCAGGAAAATCAGAATGGGAAATAGAAAGCATTGCACAATGCCTAATAGGATTGCCCAAACCGCTTGGCTTTTACCCATGAAAGCGCTATCCAGCGTCAGACTAAACCAAGCGCCGGGACTGGTTTGCAAATAATCGGCTGCTTGCTTGCTCAAAATATATTCCTGCTGCGAAACAGGGTCTAGCTTTTTCAGAAGCAGGGCTTCACCGGTAGACAGATTTTTCACTAACTCGGCTACCGTGGGCGGTTCATAATGCTCAAAATAGGTAATGATTCGGGTCAAAGAAATCTTCTTATCCACGACTCGGTGAAAAGCTGCCAGCAGGGGCCGTGAATCGCTCGATAAGAATCCTAGGGGAGCATAGGAGATAAAGTAAATGGTTGAGGTGAACAATGCGCATAGCGTAACTGCTGCCAAGAGATTGCGCCTGATCCAGATTCCACCCGGACTTTTGAAAAGTCCGGGTGGTGAAATTGGATTAGGAAAGACTGTGCCGTGACTCTGGTATGCGCCATAGAGAGTCCAAAACAGGATATCGACCACTACGAGAAAGACAACGAGCATGACCACTGTAATAGCAGTGCTTGCTTCAGTCGCTTGGGTAAGCGAAAAAATATTCAAAAACAAAAAAATCGCTCCGCTATAAATGACCAGCGGGAATAAAGATACCAAGCAACCAAGAGCAGCTCCGCTTTGATTTTCCTGATCCGAAAAATCAAAATGAACGGCCTGATAGCGAGTGTAAGTAAACCAGCTAACTATTGCTTCCCGACAAAGCGATAAACTTTCTCTTATCGCCTTAAATTCCGTCACCCAATAAAAGACACCCAATGCAAAGAATAACGTAATCCAGATAAAATTCTTAAATCCTAGAATCGGTGTTCTCGCAAAAATAATCAGCAGCAACCCATAAACAGCAATGATACCAAATCCGTCATAGTGACGATTCTGCCATTGTTCTTGAGCCATTCTCCGCTTCTCGCCCAAGAGTTGCGGACTTGCCGCAAGCCACATCGCGTAATGGGTAGCAATGTGACTTGCCAGATAACAGGTCAAGCCAAGGCTGAATAAAAACAACCCATATCCTATCACAGGATAGCGATGAACTAGGTGTGGGAGAATCGCAAGTACCCATAATCCCGGTCCCAACAGGGCATAAACCCCAGCGATCCATCTCACCCTCCGGCTAATCAGTTTATACAAACCAGCAAGCACACCCGTTGCGCTAAACATGGCAAAGAGAAAAGGGGTATCCAGATGGGCGCTGGTCAAGGAACTGACCATGCTCAAGATTAAACTGAGAACGCCGATTAACCCTATAATGTAAACAACGAAGTGGCGCTCCTTGCGGATTAAGACCGGGTTAGCCCGATAATCGAGTTCGAGTTCTTCAAGGCTTTTTAGCCGTTCACGCTGTAAAACATCCCACTTTGGCGCGGTGCTTGGCCGATAGCCGTTATCGCTCGGTGCTCGGCCTACCTCATGGGTTTTAATCTTTTCGTAGGGCATGAATAATTACGCGGGATGTGGCATTAAATTACCCAAATCGGAAACGACCTCCACTCGACACCAAACCGGTAAAGGGTTCTTTCGCAATTGGACATGAAGCATTTCGCGCTTGCTGTCCTCGGCAATCACGATAGCGATCACAAACAGTTCATCGGCGATGATTTCTTGAAACCCCGGTAGCTCCCTACCCCGATCAATTAACTTCCGGCATTTGTTAAGAAGCCGCTGATACTCTCCACCTTGTTCCACGAGAATTTGGCCCAGTCGCGCGGTTCTTCCATCGGAATCAAGATAGAAATGGTTTTGACCAAGATCCAGTAAATCAGCAAACCGTGAAAATGCCTGGATGAACTCCGTTCTGGTGAAGACCGGTCTAACCGTCTTCCCCAAACAGCAAAAGGCCAACACGCCATAAAGCCTCACCAGCGCTTGAGGTCCAAACGGAGTAGCGCTCTCCTCCGTCTCTCCCAAAGTTTTCGCAGCGGCGGGTGTCAGTTGGTAGTAAACCCGCTTGCCGTAGAGCGGCTGCGGCTGGAGGTATTCACCCGTCAGACGCCGCAAAACGTTCTTCTCGCCGCCCGGTTTGGCGTCGGGGAAAAACAAGCGGCGTAAGGCTTCGGTCGTGGTAAGGCGGTAACGCGCAACGTGCTTGAGGATTTCCTCATCCCTTTCGGTGAGCGGCATAACTGGCTCCTTCGATACTTACCGGTAGTGTAAGACATGACCGGATAACTCGCCTTCCTGCCTACACCATAGCCCACACCTTGCGCGGCAAGGCATGGTGTGGGCGAAAGAGTCGCTTCGGGGCTTCTACGCCGTGAAATAGCGGCTTTCCAAGGGGGTTACACCACCTTGAGGTGCGCGCCCCAACCGTTAGTCCCCCCTAGGGGACTGCGCCCTTGGCGCGCGTGCGGCCTAGCACGCGGGTACGGAGACCCCGTTCAGGGGTCGGGAGTACCCGGGCAAGCCGGCCTAGGCTTGCCGGCCCCGGCCTAGGGGCCAACACCCCGGCCTAGGGGTGTGCCTCACAGCGTGCCCTAGCACGCTTGATGCTGGCCGTTCAGGCCGTGAGCGTCCAGCGAACAAGGGCACTCAGGCTCCGTCCAGGAGCCTGTAAGTGCCCTGGGGTGGGCGGTCTGCGAGTTTTGCGAGCGGAACGCAGGAAGCGAAGCTTATTCCGCGAAGCGGAATAAAGCGTAGCGTGGTGGGGCCGTGACATGGGAATCTCCCAAGCGCGAGAGCGCGGGGGAATTCCCATGTCACGGGGAGAAAAAAGAAGCTGCGCCAAGGATGGCGCAACTTAATAAGGTGGCAAGCGGCGCGATTTCCGCGAAGCGGAATAAGCAAAGCGTTGGGTGGGGTCGCGGCAAGGAATCTCCCGAGTACGAACGTACTGGGGAATTCCTTGAGCGCGATAAAAGGGCTTTAGCGTATTTCCCGCTAACAGCGGGAATGCGCAAAAGCCCGACAGACAAGAAGCGTCGCGCCAAGGATGGCGCGTCCTATTACTTGGGGCGCGGGCGGCGCAAGCCGTCCGGGGGGTTGGGATTCCCGCAAGGGAATAATGGTGGCGGGTGTGGTGTGGTGGCTGCGGGGGCCGAATGCCTGAAGGATCTCCCAAGCGCGAAAGCGCGGGGGAATCCTGAAGGGTGAGGCAAGATTAAAAAAGGCTCGCGAAGCGAGTCTACTTAGGGGGCGTTGCGGGGAGTCCCCGCTAGAAGGGGGTATGTCGAAAACGGCTTGCCGGTTGAGACTAGGGGGAAGGCTTTCCCCTCTTGACGAGCAATAGCAATAGAAAAAGAAAGAGAGCCTGAGCTGTGCCTTTCAGAATGAAGATATGAAGATATACAGCGTGCACTTTAGTATAACCGTATTGGGCTTGTCGTCCTCTCTAGTTTTGTAGCGTATTCAAGATTCGATATCGAAGTATTTAGTTAGTTTTAACAAAAAAATAGTGCCCACAGATCGTAAAGGCGTGTTAACTTTCTTTTGAAGAACCTTCCGTTGTTGTGTGGATGCTTAAGAATTCAGAGGAGTTGTTCATGACCCAAAATAGAAAGCTTTCCTGTCTATGTCTTCTTTGCTCAATTTTGGTAATGCTTTGTCCAAAGCCAGCACATTCTTTCCCGGCTGATTTTGATGGAGATGGTAAGAATGATTTTGTTGTCTGGAGGCAGCCAGCAGCTAATTGGTATGTCTGGCCATCAACTTACTCTGTTTCACATTCTTGTCCCCCTCATTTCCAGCAGATTTCAGGCGCTTCTTATCTTGGTTGTGTGGCTCAGTGGGGTCTCCCCGGCGACAAAGTGCTAAGTGGAAATTACGACCATGATGGATTAGCTGATCTAGTAGTTTGGCGTCCGTCAACGGGAACTTGGTGGATAAAGTTCTCGTCTTATGACGGTGTGGTTGGTGTCCAATTTGGATTGCCAAACGATATACCGGATGAAGTTAATGCAGATATTACTGATGCTGTTTCTGATCTAGTAGTATTTCGCCCGAGTACTCTTACGTGGTACGTTCGCAGCTCAATCCCCCCATCCTACCCTACTAGTATCTACCTAGGTGGGAGAATGCAAACGGGTAGAGTAGATCCACTCTACGCAGCAAGTGCGATATATGATCCTCTATTCGACGGAACCCCAAATGGACCAGCGTATTTTTCCAATGCTATTGATAATAAAGGATATAACTTTGGCGTTTGGTCTATCGTCCTAATGGAGAACCAAGTTTCCAAATACTACGAAAAAACCGTCCATCCAACAACTTCCAGCCTGACCAGCTTTATCCCAGTGATTGGAAATTTTGGTGGTCAGGCATCAGATAAGGCGGACTACGCTATGTGGGATAAAAACAATGGAACATGGAGTCTCTATTACAACGGTGGCATTCCAAATGGTGTTCATGCGATACCATGGGGATTACCGGGAGATATCCCCCTAGGTGGTGACTACGACGGTGATGGAATAACAGACTTTACCGTATGGAGGGGTGCAGGCAGCGGCGGATGGGAAGGTACATGGTTTGTAAAGCCATCTTCGGGACAGTGTCCATCATACATGACGCCAATCAGTGGTGGTGGGTGCTATAAGCAATGGGGTCTTTCAGGCGACGTCCCAGTGAGTTAATGTAATAATCTAACGGGTTTGTGAAGAAGCTATGAAAAGCATCACTAGAATGGCAATAGCTCAGATTGCCATGTTGTTACTATTATCCTTGTCGGACGAGGTCGTCGCGGAAAATAAAAACTGTTCGACATCAACAATCAACTTCAGTGGAATATTGGATTCTAGCACTCCAATTACTAATACAGATTCAGTGCTTCTTGATAAATCATCAATGTTCCACATTGATTGGGCATTGACTGATTATTTCGGAAGTAACTCTACACTAATCCTTAAGTTTCATAGAACCAATATTTCGACATGGACTGTCAACATCGTGGGAAGTATGACTAGCAAAGGAGGTAAGATAGTAAACAGAGATATTGGTAGATTGCAGATTGACTTCGATACTACTGCTATCCAAGATGGAGGAGTGGCGCTTGGCTTTGGTGCGGCAAGCCTCGATCCATCGTTGAGCGGAAATAGGATCGTTGTAGATATTAATAATTTTAAACTTCTGGCCGGTATAAACTCAGTTCACGTAGATGTCCAGTCTGAACAGTCCTCCTCATGCGGTGGTTTTGGCGAGATTGTTAGTTCCGCAGAGGTGAATGGAAATACGGGGAGAAACAGCGCCCCCACCTGGTACTCGCTAGATGATGGTCAGCGAGCGATGCTGAATGATGGCCCCCGTTAAGATAGGAGCGTATAGCATGTCCCTTATTAAGATTAATTCTTCCAATAGAAAACGAGCAGCTCTAAATCAAGTGCTAAAGGCTATAGGTTGCTCATTCTTTAGATTGTATTCATTTACAGTCCTTTTAACAGCAGTTGTGGCTATGTGTGACACCCCTTTAGCTGTGGCCTGCACAACTACTCTGGTAACTGCTGTGGGTAACATCGATAGTCGCCTTCCGGTCCTACCAGATAGACCGCCAAACGTATCCGCTCCTGTTGAGGAGCAAGTTGGCGCAGCGCAGTTCTCCACTATATCAGCAGTCTACGACTCTCTGGGCAATGCCCACTCCTTCTACTTTTTGATGTATCATGTCAGTAACTCGGATGCTCCTTGGGAGCCCCGAGTAATTTTCGACGGGGGAGAGTTTGCTGGGGGCACACCGGGTAAACCGTCTGCTATCATGTTTGAACCATTAGCCTTACCAACTCTGGATGGCTCTGTAGGCAGTGCGCCAGTAGGTATTGGATTCGCACCAACATGGAATAATAAGTCTTCAGTCGTATCTTTTGTAATCCAGACGGATTTGAGGCAGTCAGCAGCAATTACTAAAATCGACTTGGTGCAAGATGGGAGGGCTTCAGGTTGCGAACAATACGGCACCAATGACTTCGATGGTGATGGTAAAGACGATATAGCTGTGTGGCGTCCATCCATTGGCTTTTGGGCTATCAAGAAATCGTCAACAAGAAATAACGATATCATTTGGAAACAGTGGGGGCTGCCTGGAGATCTCCCGATGCCTGGAGATTATACCGGTGATAGCCGGGCCGATTTAGTTGTATGGAGATCATCCGAAGGTAATTGGTATATCTGTCGTTCCGACGATAACTTCGATTGCTCCAAGGGTAAAGTTTACCAATTTGGCCTACCGGGCGACCGTCCTATCAAGGGTGATTTCGATGGAGATCACATATTGGATTATGCAGTATATCGTCCGAGCAATAACAGTCTTTATTATCGAAAATCTTCGTCAGGCACGGGACAGGGAGAGATTATCGTTCAGCAATGGGGTTTGCCGGGCGATATACCCTTGTTTGGGGGAGTTGATCACTAGAGTCGCAACTATCTGATAATGCTGAAAAGGGGGAAGGCTTTCCCCTCTCAAAGTATTTTTAACATAGCTTGTCTAGCTCCCAAGCACGGGGGAATCCTGAAAGCAGGAGACAAGATTAAGTGAGGCTCGCGTTAGTGCGTTCGCAATATTTGAAATGAAATTCTATTTTTCTGTTCATTAACAATTCACTTCCCATTTATTTCGCGATAAATTGTAAATGTCACCACCTAGGAAAACGTGGCTGACATTGTTGGTACGCGGCAATACACCCGGTAAAACTGGCCTCACCAGCCAGAGTAAGGGCATGAGTTGGCTACTCATGACGTATTGTGCGCGTAGAGCCGGATGCATCGAGAGGTGCTTGTCCGGCTCGACGGAGGCTCGTCGGCGTAATCCTTCAAGGATCGGATTCCCTGGAGAGTAATCCCGACGTTCTATCCGATGGAGTTCTTTTTCATTCTCTCTCTGAGGGTTTTCCCCTCCATGAGGGTTTGCCTGGGCGACGGAGAAACCACCTGTCGAGAGAGCGCTGATAAGCCTCTTAGAGACAGGGCCGTGATGTTTCAAAGCGGGTGTAAATCCCGTCCAAGGGATTCTGGGCCTCTAAGGTCCGCTTAACTTGGCTGGCGTGGGGAGTTCATTGTTGGCGACAACAATGACCGGACTTCGACAAGTCCGGGGTTCTTGTCAAACGCAAGACCGCGAATAGCTCAACCATGAGAGGCCCGTAAGGGCTTGCCAGTAAATTCCATTCAGAGACGGTGCCAAATCGCGAAAAATCTTTATCGATGGGTAAGCGAACGCTTCTAGGTTCGGTTCGCAGAAATCTTGCCTTGTATTTTCAACATTGCAAGTAAACGATGTCGGGGTTGATCGCCTCGCCATACGATAGAGAGTTGGGGATCGTATCCCCTAGCAACGTGACTAATGGAGTGGAGAGCATCACTAATCCGGGAAGCACTGCAAGCCTCCGGTTTAGCCAACCGGTGCCTGAGAATAGTCACTCAGGTGGTTAAAAAGCTGTAGTGTGGGAGTGTGCTTTGAGTAGAAGTTAGCGCGTTGGAGCGCGCATCTCAAAAAAGTGAAAGCGCAACTACTTTATTGACATAAAAAAGTAGGCCGCAACCACTTAGAGAATGCGCAACTACAACTAATGAACCTAGTAGTTTGTCGCGCCTTCCATCGGTGCTAAAACTACTAGGTTCACGCTAAGCGATGACCGTGGCAAGGCAGTCACGGCTCGTTCAGGTGCTACGGGTGGTGCCGGGCATAACTGACGACGAAAGGAGCGACGCGCTTTAAGCGCGTACCAACAATGTGCGGGTGGGATCATGCCGCTCAACTCCGATAGGGATACGGATTTGAGCGCGGGTCCCGATACCTGCTCCTTGGAAAGGAAGTCTTGTGGTGTCATGAGGATCGCCCTGGCGGGTGAAGTTCATGAGGCAACGATGCTGGTGACAAAACATAGGCTGTGTGTTCGCACTCGGCCAAATTAGCCGCCTCGTGTGGTTAGTCTTGGAGGTTTTATTTGAGGCTTTGAGAGAGGTTCGGGCGGATAATAGTTTTATCAGCGGTTATCGGCTTTCGAGAGATTGTGCCTGAGGGTCTGTGACCCGAACAATCTCTCTCCTTGGAAGGGACTCTGAGTTTAGCTATGGATTATCATTACACTGCAACTACTGTGGGTGGGTTCGTTCAACAACTCGCTGTGTGCTACGTCGGGCGCGGATACTGGTTCTATGTCCAGGGCACAATCCCCAAGAACAAAGACCCTAAGGTAATTGATGAAAAGCTCCTCACCAAATACCAGATTCCCGCCTCCAAGTTTCAGCGCTGCCGGCGCAAACGCTGGGGGGTGGCAAACCTGCAATATCTCCGCTGGGAGAATTCGTTTCTCATTCTCGCGACGCATGGGATACATGCGTTTTTCAACGAAGAAGCTAAGCGGATTAAGGACGTGCGCCGGGAACCGATTTACTTTGAGGGCTACTCCATCAGCTACCAAAACGGTCACCCCAAGGTGAGCCTGGCTCAAGATACCTATGAAGACTTAAAAGCCTACTTCCTGGAACTGGCCGTACATCGGCAAGCGAGTTACATTGCGGAAGAAGTTAAGAAACTCCCTTATGAGTCTTATGCGCCAGTGAGAAGGCAACTGCTCTACATCCTCACTGCCGTTAATAAGCGCCGCAAAGCGGCAGGGCTGTCATTGGTTCAATATCAATCCATTCGCTACAAGCGAAACATCTACCGGCCTTTTGCGCCAGCTCTCCCCTCTCCTACTGGCGATCACTGGATAAGACCACGCAAAGGGAAGCAGCGGAAGAAGAAGCGGGGGTGAGCTAACATCAATATCCCATATTGAGTTTCTGGGCCTGCTCAGCTAGTTCATCCAATGTTTTCATTCTGGCTTTGTCAACTTGGTTTTTATAAGCCATGAGGTCACTGAAAAGAACTCGGCGATGTGTTCCAATTTTTCGATGCGGTATCGAACCTTCGTCTAAAAGACTAATCAGATATGGTCGGGAGACATTAAGTAGGTCGGCGGCTTGTTGAGTTGTCAATTCGGCGTAAATTGGAATCAGTGTGATGGCGTTGCCTTCTGCCATTTCGGTTAGAATATCTACTAACAAACGCACGGCGGAAGCCGGCAAAACTAAAGACTCTGGTGGATGACCTTTCTCCACGATCTGTATATTCAAATTGCGATGTTCACTGGCATGTAAAGCTAGCAGTCGGCTAGACTCGCGTGCTAACAATGCTTCGTTTGCTGTTGGCGTAATAGGCTCAGTTATTTTTAGCATTAAGGAACTCGTATTACCTACCCTTAAGAGGGTATCTTTAATTTTAGCATCTCACACAAACGAAATAATCGAAAAGTGTTTCTTTAGCAGCAATTCCCGCTCTCCTTATTTAGACCCACTTTTTAATAGGTCGATTAATGATTTC
>NZ_CBTK010000071.1 GCF_000531125.1 Candidatus Contendobacter odensis Run_B_J11
GGTCGCAGGGCGAGCGTGCAGACCGTTGGGATAATCCATGATCCAGGTGACTTCGGCATCCGCCGGCCAGGCCGGCGCGGCGGGCGCTTCCAGGGCGGGAGCCGGTTCCGCCGCATCGCCCAAGGCGGCGATCAGCACCAGCGGATTTTCGGCATGAAACAGGACATCCAACGCTTCGGGCTGTTGCATCAGCCGGGTCAGCCGGCGCAGCACGGCGATGTGTTCATCAGACTGGGCGGCGATAGCCACCACCAGATGCGCTTTCTGACCCTCGTTCCATTCGATCCCGTCGCGTAATTGCAGAATGGCGACGCCGGTGTGATGGATCAGATGGCGATCCTCGATCATCCCGTGCGGAATCGCCACTCCGCTGCCGAGAAAGGTGTTCGCCACCTGCTCGCGTTGGCGCAGGCTGTCAATGTAGCCGGGATCAATGTAACCGGCGTCGGCGAGCATCTGCCCGGCGAGGCGGATCGCTTCGTCCTTGTTGTCGGCGCGCACATCCAGCCGGATGCAGGATTTAGTAATCGTTTTCATATTTATCCTCCAACTGTTTTTTTAAATTCTAACGATTTTATTTGTAATCGTTTACATTTCTGGTGTCAAGCGAAAATTTTGGATGCTGATGGGTGTTTGTGATGGATGAAAGGGTGATGCGGATCGTGTCGAGTGAGCATGGCGGAAAATTATGATTTGAATAGTCGTCATGTTACGATCAATCGTTAGCAACCAATTGTAAGTAAAAGTAGTTTTTCAAGACTGCTTCTAAAAGGAGTCCATTGTGTCGAGCTATTCCATTGGCCTGATCTGGCAGCGCGCAACGCCGGATTTCGACGTAAAAACCTTTAATCGCGACCATGTTTGGCATCTGGCTGGCGGACAGGCCGTGCAAGGATCGGCAGCGCCGGAATATGCCGGCGACGCAAACATGAGCAATCCTGAAGAAGCGTTACTGGCGGCGCTGTCCAGTTGTCACATGCTGACCTTTCTGTCCATTGCCGCACTCAAGAGACTGGTCGTAGATCGCTACGAAGATGATCCGGTCGCCGAACTCGGCAAGAACGAGAACGGCAAGATGATGGTGGCGCGAATGGTTCTGCGACCCAAAGTAACTTTTGGCAGTGCCACGATTCCTGACGCCAACGCAGTACGAGAACTGCACCGTAAGGCCAAGGAGAACTGCTTTATCGGCAATTCCCTGTTGAGCCAACTGGTTCTGGAACCGCGTTTCTGACGGCAGGCAGGCACGGGCAGGAGTAAGATCATTCCGGGGAAAGGTTCTGAATCTTGCATCACTGCCCTGTCTGCCCTATAACTCCATGCCCGATGAGTAGCGGCGAGAGGTGAAAAGATCGGTATGCGGACATTTGGCGAGCGGGTGGTTCTTCTCGGTATTCTGGCGTGGCTAAGCAGCGGCTGCGCCCCGAATAACCTCCAGGAACCGGTACAGTCGCCGTTGGCAACGAATCGAACGGCAGTGCCGGACGGCTCCTGGCTGCTGGTGGACACCAAGGCGGACACGCTGAGCATCATGCAGGGTAATCGCCCGGTCGAAGTGTTCCGCAAAATCGCCTTGGGTAGCAGCGGTGCGGGTGTCAAATTCAAACGCGGTGATAACAAAACTCCGACCGGCGTATTTCGGGTGGGTTGGGTCAACGACAATAGTCGGTTCAAAACCTTTATCGGTCTCGATTACCCCAATCCTGATTACGCGGAGCAGGCGTTGCGCGAGCATCGGATTGACCGGGTGACCTACGAACGCATCCAGACCGCCTGGGCCAGCGGTCATACCCCACCGCAGGACACGCCGTTGGGTGGGCAGATTGGCATCCATGGCGTAGGCGCAGGCAACCCGCAGGTACACAGTGCTGGTATCAATTGGACCAGTGGTTGTGTGGCACTGGATAATCGGCAGATTGACGTACTCAGACCTTGGGTAAAAAAGGGGATGCGGGTCGAAATTCGCTAGGTTGGATAATTATGGAATTGTCTGCACGCCCGAATTTGGTTATATTAAGCTATTGTTGTGTTGTGGCAACTCGGTTGTGCTTTGACAACATCGCTGTCTAGCACCTTTTTTCGTTCGATTTAGATTAATTCAGGAGTTGAAGATGTCCCTCAAAACTGTAACCAAACTTTCCGCGCTGGCCCTGATTGCCGGGTTGACTGTGGGCTGCGCCAGTACCAGCGATCTGGCGGCGGTGCAGAAGGATGCCAACGAAGCGAAGGGTATGGCTCGTAACGCGATGGATACTGCTAACACTGCGCTGTCCACGGCTAACGAAGCCAAGTCCGTAAGCATGGCGACTGAAGAGAAGATCAATCGCATGTTCAAGAAGTCGATGTTCAAATAATCCAACTGGATCTGTCGAACGCTTGACAGTAGTATAAAAAAACCCCGCGACATATATCGCGGGGTTTTTTATTGTCTGGCTATAACCGATTGATGGGTGGAGGTTCCATCGGTGCATAACCGGTGGATGGCCGAACCGGTGGAGCGGCGGGCCTGGAGTAGGGTGTCGGGTTAATCGGATCTGGCCGATACGCCGGTGGTACTGCTCTGGGAGCCTCTACCGGGTAGGAATAGGGCGGCGGCGGTGGGTAGCTCGCCGCCGGATTGCCGTAGGGCGTGGCGTATCCAGGCGGGTTGGCTGGAGCCGGACGGTAAGCGGGCGGGGACGGATTGTGATAGGCAGGGGGCGGAGCGGGGATCGGCGTTCGGTTGGCGACCGGGGCGCCAAGCGAGGAATCTGCGGGTCGTGCCCTATCCACCGGTTCAGTAGGATCTGGCCCCGGCTCGGCGTTAATCGCTACTGGAATACCACTAACCTGTTCCACCGCCACTTCCAGCGCTGCTTGATCTACACCGGGCATATCCGGGCCGGTCTTGGCGATCACCGCCTGCCGGGCCTGTTCCAGAGAGACCTTGAGCGGTAAATTGTCTTCTTCCAGCGGTTCATGCGATTCGACCATTAACACGCCATTCAGTCGACCGACTTTCACCGGCTGGTCAATCAGGCGCACCGGTGTGCCGACCGGCACCATGCTGAACAGTCGTTCAATGTCTTCCGGGTACATGCGCACGCAGCCATGCGTCACCCGCATCCCGATGCCGTAAGGTTTATTGGTGCCGTGGATCAGATAACCGGGCACGCCCAAGCGCATGGCGAAGCGCCCTAACGGATTATCCGGACCGCCGGGAATCACATCCGGCAGGATGTCGCCTTCAGCAGCGTGTTCAGCTTTGATCGAAGCCGGGGGCCGCCACGGCGGATCGATGTCCTTGGCGACGACCTTGGTCAAGCCTATTGGCGTATTCCAATCCATCCGGCCAATGCTCACTGGATAGGTGATTACCACCCGCTCTTCGCTGGGATTGGCTTTGGGGTAGTAATAAAGCCGCATTTCTGCAATGTTGAGGACGAGTCCTTCGCGTGGGGTGTCGGGAAGGATGTGGCGAGTCGGCAGCACGATGGGATTGCCTTCGCCCGGCGCCCAGCGATCCACGCCCGGATTGGCGTGAACAATTTCGTCATAACCCAAGCCATGACGGCGGGCAATATCAACCAGCGTGTCGTCCTTGGTGGCGTACATCACCTTAATCTGTCCGATCACGTCGCTGTCCGGGGGCGGCAGTGGATAAACCGTGGCGTGCGCGGCGCTGGTAGTCAGCCACCCCAGCAGTAGCCAATGGCAGCATTTCAATGAGGGGTTCGGCATGGGGTTGTCTCATCTCCAATTCAGTTGTCGGGGAAAAATGCTCAGGTTTTTCCCACAGTCCCGCGATAATACCAGAGCCGAACGGCCCTGGAGCCATAGGTAGAAGAGTTGCCTCACCACCTATCAGTTTTGAATTAGGCTATCTGGCGAGTTTAACTGAGATCGCGAGGGGCTGATGGGAACGGTTCGGCAATTGGCGACGGAAATCGAACGGGGGTTGCGCGAAGCTCACCCGCAGCTGCGCAAAACCGTGGTGACGAAGGTGGCCTTGGCGGTGAGGGCGAGGCTCGAGGCGCAGACCCCGAATACGATGGAGCTGGCCCATCGGTTGCCACTCCCGACCGAACGCCAGGACCTGCGCGAGCCGTGGCTGCGGCGGTTGTTGAAGAATCCGTGGCGGTCGAGTGCGGAATGGCTGGAACCTTGGGCGCGCCAGGCCCTGGCGGGCCAGCACGGGCAACCGGTGGTTCTCAGTAGGGACCCAACCGATTGGGGAGACCGCTTTGCGATCTTGATGGTCAGCCTCGGGGTGGGCGATCGGGCCTGACCGCTGGCGTGGGCGGTGGAAGCCGGCCCGGCCCATCGGGGATTTGACGCCCAGCAGATCCTGTTCGAGCGGGTTCGGGACGGGCTACCGGCCGCCATCGCGATGCTGCGGTTGGCCGATCGCTTCTATCCGTCGGTGGACGGATTCGAGTGGCTGCCCGCGCAGCCGAATGGGCATTACCGGTTGCGGTTGAAAGGGAATCTGATCGTCGATCCGGGCGTTGGCGATCGGACCTCCGCCGGTGAACTCGCTGCGGGCCATGCCGAGCGGTCTCTGCGGGATGTCCGGTTGTTCAACCCCGGCGTACCGACGAACCTGGGGATTCTGCAAGAGCCGGGGCACCCCGAACCCTGGATCATCGCCCTGAATGACCCGCCGAATCGGGCGACGGTTCGCGATTACGGCAGCCGCTGGGGTATCGAGCCGATGTTCTCGGACTTTAAGAGTCGCGGTTTTCAACTCGAAGCCACGCAATGGCGTGCCCCGGATCGGCTGGATCGGCTGCGGGTGATCATGGCCTTGGCGATGCACGGGTGCGTGCGCGTCGGGCCAGAGGAGGCTCGCGAGCCTCCGACGTCATTGGAAAAAAAACTCAAGCGCAGACCGATCCGAACCCTTGGACCTTTACCCAACTCGCCCGCAGTGCCGTCTCGTGGTTCAAGCGCGGTCTGCGCGCGCTCCAGCGGCGGCTTCAGATGCAACAACCTTTGCCGCCTTTCTATCGCGTCTGCCCCGTGATGAGGAACTGATAGGTGGTAAGGAGGAGTTGCTTACGATTGGATTCATGCAAGACCCGCCATGTTCCGAACAAGGCCCGGAAATTGCGCTCAATCCCCGTAAAAACAAAACGAATACCAAAAAATTGGCATAAACTACGTTTGGATATGACCTTGATTGAACGGCCTTCCAGATTGAAGCATCACGCTTTCCGCGCCCTGAATCCAGCGGGTTGGCGGATGAATAACAGAGGTGGTCCATGGCGGAATCCAGTACGCTGGCCCAGACGATCCACGACATCGTCCAGCGCCACAACAGTGTGCCAACCCGGCTGCTGCAAATCCTGCGCGAGGTGCAGGATAGCCTGACTTGGCTATCCCCTGAAGCCATAGAGCGAGTGGCCGATGAAATTGGTCTTTCGCCGGACAAGGTGCAGCGGGTCGCCGAATTCTATTCTTTTCTCTATACCGCACCACGCGGTTCTTACGACATCCTGTTCAGTGACAATATCACCGACCGGATGCTGGGCAATCGCCGGTTGCTGCGCTATCTCTGTGACCTGCTGGGGGTTGGAATTGGTCAGACTCGCGCTGATAACCGGGTCAGCATCGGGGTTACCTCCTGTACCGGCCTGTGCGATCAGGGTCCCGCTGCGCTGGTCAACGGCTATGCATTGCCCCGCCTTGATAAGCCGCGCCTGGATCGGATCGCGGAACTGATCAACAGCCAAACGCCACTTTCGGAATGGCCGCAGGATTTTTTTGAAGTAACCAGCAATATTCGCCGCGCTGATATTCTGCTGGGCCGGCATTTTGCCGACGGCGCAGCCTTACGGGCGGTATTGAAGCGTGGTTCGCAGGCGATTTTGGAGGAGCTGATCAAATCCGGCTTGCGCGGCCAAGGTGGTGCCGGTTACAAGCTGGCCCTGAAATGGATTTCCTGCCACGACGCGCCCGGCGAGGTGAAATATGTGGTCTGCAACGCCGACGAGGGCGAGCCGGGTACCTTCAAGGACCGGGTGTTAATGCAGGAATACGCCGATCTGGTGTTCGAGGGCATGACCCTGTGTGGCCGGGTAATCGGCGCCCGCCAGGGGTTCGTCTATCTGCGCGGTGAGTATCGCTACCTGCTGGATTCGCTCAAGGCCACTTTGCAACGGCGGCGCGAGATCGGGTTGTTGGGCCAGAGCATTCTGGGCGAGTCAGGCTTCGATTTCGACATTGACATCCACCTCGGCGCCGGCGCCTATGTCTGCGGCGAGGAATCGGCGCTGATCGAATCGCTGGAGGGCAAGCACGGGGTGCCGCGCATTCGCCCGCCGTTTCCGACCACGCATGGCTATCTCAACAAACCCACCGTGGTTAACAACGTCGAAACCTTCGCCGTCACTGCCAAGATCGCCACTGAAGGCGGCGCCTGGTTCGCCAGTCGCGGCACTGCTGAATCCAAGGGCACCAAGCTGCTGAGTGTGAGCGGCGACTGCGAGCGACCTGGCATCTACGAGTATCCCTTCGGTGTCACCGTGCGGCGGGTGCTGGAGGATTGCGGCGCGCGGGATGCGCAGGGCATCCAGATGGCGGGCCCGGCCGGGCATACCATTTCCCCCAAACAGTACGACCGGCGCATCTGCTTCGATGATCTGGCGACTGGCGGTTCATTTATGGTGTTCGCCAAGCACCGCGACATTCTCGACGGGATGCGCAACTTCGCTCATTTCTTCGTCCATGAAAGCTGCGGGTTCTGCACTCCCTGCCGAGTGGGTACTTCACTGATGCGCGATCTGGTGGACAAGGTGCATACCGGCCATGGTGCCCGCGCCGATCTCGACGAGATGCGCCGGCTGGGCCGGATCATGAAGGCGGCCAGCCATTGCGGCCTCGGCCAGACTGCACCTAATTCAGTACTGGACAGTCTGGATCAATTCCCGGAAGCCTGGGAACGGCGATTGCGTTCGACGAGCTATGAACCGGCCTTCGATCTGGATGCGGCGTTGAGTGAAGCCCGGCGCTTGAGTGGGCGGGATGATCCGGGTGCGCATTTGCCCGATGAACAGAGCGATCTGGTGCGCTTGGCCAAACTACTGGCGGATCAGGACGCGCCGATGTCCGATGATGAGCGGAACTTGCTGGGAGCACTACCATGAGCGGGGAGCCGAGTTTCACCCTGGATGATCAGCCGGTTCCGTTTCAGGACGGCCAGACCATTATGGAGGCGGCGCGGGTCGCCGGCGTCTACATTCCGCATTTGTGCTTCAACCCGGACTTCGCCCCACACGGCAGTTGCCGGGTGTGTCTGGTCAAGGTTAATGGCCGCCCCCAAGCCGCCTGCACCACGCCGGCGGTCGCCGGTCAGGTGGTGCAGAGCGAGATTGAGGAGCTACAGGAAATCCGCCGGGGCATCCTGGAAATGATGTTTGTCGAGGGCAACCACATCTGCCCGGCCTGCGAGAAAAGCGGCGCCTGTCAGTTGCAGGCGGTGGCCTATTACGTCGGGATGCTGGCGCCGCGCTTCACTTACTTTTACCCGCAGCGTACCTTGGATGCTTCACACCCGGATGCGGTCATTGACTTCAACCGCTGCATTCTCTGCGAGCTGTGCGTCCGGGCCAGTCGCGATATTGACGGCAAAAACGTGTTCGCGGTACAGAATCGGGGCCTCAAAGCCCATCTGGTGATCAATACTCCGTCCGGCAAGCTGGGCGCGACTACTTTCAGCATCACCGACAAGGCCGCTCAGGTCTGTCCGACCGGGGCGATTCTGATCAAGAACCGGGGTTATGAAACGCCAATTGGCCGGCGGCTGTACGACCGGCAGCCCGTCAATGTGGTAGGCGATGTAGCGCAAGTGCCGGAAAGCGAAGGAGGACGTCGCCATGAGTAAACTGAAAGTTGCCACCTGTTCGCTGGCCGGGTGCTTCGGCTGCCACATGTCAATTTTGGATCTCGATGAGCGACTGTTCACCCTGGTTGATTTGGTGGAGTTCGACCGTAGTCCGATTACCGATGTCAAGCAGATTGGTTACTGCGATGTCGGCATCATCGAGGGCGGCGTCGCCAACGCCGAAAATGTCCATGTGCTGCGGGAATTTCGCGCCCATTGCAAGATTCTAATTTCAATGGGCGCTTGTGCGATCACCGGCGGCGTTCCGGCGATGCGCAACCGCTTCACCCTCAAGGAATGTCTGGAGGAATCCTATATCAGCGGGGCCGGGCTGGTGGACGCGCAAATTCCCAATGATCCGGAAATTCCATTGCTACTCAGTCAGGTTCATCCGATCCATGAAGTGGTGAAAATTGACTACTTCCTGCCCGGTTGCCCACCGTCAGCGGATGCGATCTGGACCTTTCTGACCCAATTGCTGTCCGGTCAGCCGATTGCCCTGTCCTATACCCAGCTTCACTATGATTGAATGAGGCGAGCCATGAATACATTGGAAACGGTTGCCGAATCGGAAACATTGCAGCGCATCGCTATTGACCCGATCAGCCGGGTCGAGGGCCACGGCAAAGTGACTCTGCTGCTGGACGAAAACCACCATATCCGCCAGGCGCGGTTGCATATTGTCGAGTTTCGCGGCTTCGAGAAATTTATCCAGGGCCGGCCTTATTGGGAATTGCCAATTGTGGTGCAACGGCTGTGCGGGATTTGCCCGGTCAGTCACCATCTGGCGGCGGCCAAGGCGATTGATCAACTGGTCGGAGCGCGGGAATTGACGCCGACCGCCGAAAAGATTCGCCGGTTATTGCATCTGGGCCAGACCCTGCAATCCCACGCTGTGCATTTCTTTCATCTGGCCTCGCCGGATTTCCTGTTTGATTTCGATGATCCGGTGGCGCATCGCAATATCGCCGGGGTGATGGCCGATTATCCCGATATCGCCCGCCAAGGGGTGTTGCTGCGCAAATATGGGCAGGAAGTGATTCGGGTCATTTCCGGCAAGCGGGTTCACGGGGTCGCAACGGTGCCGGGCGGGGTTAACAAGGCGCTGACGACGGCAGAACGTGATTATCTGCTGACTGATCTGGATCAGATGATCGAATGGACTCAGGAGGTCATCAAACTGATGCGGCAAGCCTTCGAGCGAAACCCCGCCTATTTCACCTATTTCGCCACCATTCGCAGCAACTACCTCAGTCTGGTGCGCGCCGACGGGGCGCTGGATCTCTATCACGGCGGGTTGCGGGCCAAGAACCGGCGCGGCGGGATGATATTCGACCATCTCGATTATCAGCGCTCTTTCCAGGTTATTCACGAGCAGGTGAAATCGTGGAGCTATATGAAGTTCCCGTTCATCCACTCGCTGGGACCGGACAAGGGCTGGTACCGGGTCGGCCCCCTGGCCCGAATCAACAATTGTGATTTCATTCCCACCCCGCTGGCCGAGGAAGAGCGGCGTCAGTTCATGGCAATGGGTCAGGGGCAACTGATTCATGCGACTCTGGCCTATCACTGGGCGCGGATGATCGAACTGCTGTACAGCGCCGAGGCGATCAAGGAATTGCTGCATGACCCGGATATCCTGGGCGGCGAGCTGGTGGTGCGCGGCGAGATGGCGCAGGAAGGCATTGGCGTGGTCGAAGCGCCACGTGGCACTCTGTTCCACCATTACCGCATCAACGAGGATGGGTTGATTGAGAAGGCCAATCTGATTGTTTCCACCACCAATAATAACCAGGCGATGAACGAGTCCATCCGCCAGGTGGCCGAGCGTTATCTGGACGGCAAGGAACTGACTGAGCCACTGTTGAACCAGATCGAAGTCGCGGTGCGGGCCTACGATCCCTGCCTGTCCTGCGCGACGCACGCCCTGGGCCAGATGCCGCTTTACGTGGAGTTGGTGGATGAGGAGAGCGGGGCCATCGTCGACTGCCTGGTGCGGGACGCCGATGGAACTTTCCGCAACCGTCTCTAAGCCGCCATGCCCCAGGGTGCTAATTCTCACCTGCGGCAATCCCAGCCGGGGCGATGATGCACTGGGGTCATTGTTTCTGGAGCGGCTGGAGGCGGCACAGGAGCCATTCGGCGGGGACGATGTTGAACTGCTCACCGACTTTCAGTTGCAGATCGAACACGTGGTCGATCTGGAAGGTCGGGCGCTGGTGCTGTTTGTAGATGCCAGCGTGTCCTGTCCGCCGCCGTATCAGTTCACCCGTCTTCAACCCGCTTGTGATACCAGCTATACCAGCCATGCGTTATCGCCGGTCGCCGTGTTGCAGGTCTACGCGCAAGTCAATCACGCCCCACCGCCGCCCGCGTTTCAATTGGCGATTCGCGGCGAGCGCTTTGAACTGGGCGAACCGCTCAGCGCAGCGGCGGAAGTGAATCTTGCGGCGGCGCTGGAATTTACCGGTCTGCTATTAACACGGCGCGATGTTGCAGGATGGAGCGAGTTTGAAACCTGAAGGTAGTTTAAGAAGCACTGCCAGATCGGATTCGTTCTACAAACTGACCTATGCGCTCGAAGGCTTCCTGGGCTTCTGGCAGAATCGGCTCGAACAGATGCCAGACGTGCAGCATGTCCGGCCAGGTTTCCAGTTCCACGCGAGAACCGGCAGCACGGGCTTTATTGGTGTAGCGCCAGGCATCGCCCAGCATCATTTCCGCAGTGCTGACCTGAATCAGCACCGGCGGCAACCCTGACAAATCGCCAAAGACCGGCGAGATCAGTGGATTCGGCGGAGCCATCCGGTTCACCATTCCGATCAGGAGCAGCCGAATAGACCGGGGCGCTTGCAGAAACCATCTCAGGCTGGGACCCAGTATGAGATCGGTTTTGAGATTGCTTTTGAGCGTCGGACTGGAAAAGGTCATGTCGGTACCCGGCGAAATCGCGATGGCTCCGTTAGCCGGGCGCAACCCCGCATCACGCGCCCAGGCAATCAGCATCAGGGTCAAATTGCCGCCCGCTGAATCGCCAGCCACCCACAATTCCCGAACGGGCGCCAATCCGGCCGGACCGTTATCCAGCAACCAGCGATAACCGGTCTGACCATCGGCGATGATGTCCCGGCGCGAATGTTCCGGCATTAACCGATAGTCCAGCGCTAGCACCGAAGCTCGGCTGACTCGCGCCAGTTGGGTGGTGATCACCCGATGACCGTGCGGACAACCGCTGATAAAGCTGCCACCATGCAGATACAGCAGGCGGCGATCTGGATCGGAATCCGGTGCCAGCACCCACTCGCCCGGTACCCCGCCGGCGTTCGCAGCCTGAATTCGGTATTCTGAAGCGCCCGCCAGCAGGGGCGGTTCGCAAAACCCTCGCGCCATAACCCCCCTGACGGTTTCCAGCCGCTGTTTTCTGGGAACCGAGCGAATTTCCGCCGAACTGCGTTCCAGCAGCCGAACCGCTTCCTGATGTTCTGGACTCGCCCGATCCCGCGATCCGGCATGACGATCCAGCGGCGGATTATCGTAGGCCAGCAGACTTGGCCCCTTTAGAAAGTGCCGGATCAATAGCCATGCCAAAAAGAAGGTCCATAGAAACAGCATCAGGGGTGCCCAGATCCAAATCTGCATGAATTTTTGCCTCTGCTTGGGTGGTTATCGCTCAGTTCCAGGGTTGCACTGTATGTCCATGATTCAGCGGGCCGCAACCCTGACCGAGATTGGGCGCGGTGCGGATGGCTTCCCGCACATAAGTTAATGCTCGGCGTACCGCTGCATTTAACGGCAGCCCCTGAGCCAATCCGGTCGCTATGGCCGAGGCCAGGGTACAACCGGTGCCGTGGGTATTACGACTGGCGAAACGCGGTGCGGTAAACGCTTCCGCGCCCTCGCGCCACACCAGCCAATCGCTAACCGAGTCGCCGGGCAAATGCCCACCCTTGACCAATACTGCGGCTGGGCCAAGCGTGAGTAATTGATGTGCTGCCGCCGCCAGATCATCGGGGTTGCGAATGGATAAGCCGCTTAGTGCTTCTGCCTCGCGGATATTAGGCGTAATGACCGCTGCGCGGGGCAATAACCGCTGGATCAAGGTGTCACATGCCGCCGGGTTGAGCAGGGAATCGCCGCTCTTGGCGTACATCACCGGATCCACCACGACCGGAATACCCGTTGCGAGGGTGTCCAGCGCCTCGACCACAGCGGCGATGACGGCAGCGTTATGCAACATCCCGGTTTTGATGCAGTCAGCGCCGATGTCATCCAGCACTACCCGCATCTGTTGGGTGATGAACATCGGATCGACCCCAACAATACTTAATACGCCCTGGGTATTCTGCGCGGTCAGGGCAGTAATAGCCGTCGCTGCGTAGCCTCCCAGCGCGGTAACCGTCTTCAGATCGGCCTGAATTCCCGCACCGCCGCTGGAATCCGAACCCGCTATAATCAGTACCCGCCCGTTCATTAACCGGCTTTCTCCTGCTTCAAGGTTTTAACAATTGCGTAATGTTACAAAAGCCAGTAGCGTACCGCGTTTTTCACGGACAGTGACGTAATAACCATGCGGATTGAATCCCCCCTGTGCCTGTACACCAGTACGGTGCCGCCCGAGTGGATCGACTACAACGGCCACATGAATGTTGCTTATTATGTGCTGGCGTTCGATCACGCCACCGACGCTTTCACGGATTCCTTGGGAATGGGGCAGGACTATCGCGATCAGCAGCAATGTTCAGCCTTCGTGGTGGAAACGCATGTCAACTATCAACGCGAATTAATCGCCGGCGATCCCATCCGCATTACCACCCAACTGCTCGGCTTCGATAGCAAGCGCATCCACTGTTTCCATCGCCTGTATCATGCCAGCAAGGGGTTTTTGTCGGCGACCACTGAACTGATGCTGATTCATGTGGACTTGGCCGAGCGGCATAGCGCACCGATGGCGTTGCCGGTGCTGGATCGCCTGAGTGCGTTGATGGCGGCGCACATCCAACTGTCGCGTCCGCCACAATCGGGCCGGGTGATGGGGGTACGCGCCAAAACTCCAACCATTCTGTTTGAAGCGCCGGTCTTGCGCTGGCTGTCCTGCTAATCCTTCAGCAGGGACGGATGCTCGCGGTGGCGGTCAGCGTTCGTTCAGTCTGGTAGCTCTACATTAGTTAGCGATAAGGCTCACTGTGTGGAGAGAACAGCCATGACCAAAACGATACCGACTTTGTGGTTTGTGACGCTGATCAGCATACCGATAACGCTGCTGGCGGGTGGCAGAGGCGATGCCATTCTAGGTGGCGCGGTGGGCGGCGCATTGGGTGCTGCCGTAGGCTCCGAACTGGGCGGGCGCGACGGTGCCATTGTGGGAAGCGCCATCGGGGGGGCGACTGGAACCGCTCTCGCAACCCAGCGCTACCGTCGCCCGCAGCGCGAGGTGATCTATGTGGACCGATATCAATATACGAATCGTCCGGTCTATGTGGCTCCCCGCGATTACGATTACGGCCCGCCGCCTTCCTATTATCACCGCCCAGGGCGGCATCGGGGCCATTACCGGCATTATCACGATTGGGATTGATTTGATTTGATGATCGTTCCCGCGTTCTATGTGGGAGCGATACAGCATGACAGCCGGTGGTGCCGCCTGGATCGGAAGCGAAAACTCGAAGCCGATCCGGGCGAAATTTTGTTATCCTCAATCCCGCTAAAATCCCGTGCGCTCACTGACTCTATCCATGGTGATAGTGAGCAGCGGATGTAGATGGATACCGGCAAACGCCCTTCATTTTGATTCCAATTACCCAACGCGCCCTGTCAGCGGCACAGAAACGCATACCCTCGGTGATCTCCCGCCCTGAAGCCTGGCTGCGGATCGCGGTGGTAGCGGTCAACGCTGTCCTGGTGATTGCGCTGGCCCGTGCGCTTGCCGGCCTGACGCTGGCGTTCCTGGTCGGATCGTCGGTACCGACCGCAGCAGTGACTGCGCCAGTAGTGGAATCCTCCGCCAGCGCGGGCATCAACCCTACACCGACGGACTATACGGCTATCGTTGCCTGGCACCTGTTTGGTCGGTTGGAAGCAGGTCGTCCGGTGGAAGCGCCGCCTGCACCTCTGCCAGTGACGCCGCTCAATCTGCGCTTGGTGGGGGTATTTTTCATCGAGCGCGGTGGTGATCG
Organism: Candidatus Contendobacter odensis Run_B_J11; assembly: GCF_000531125.1. GTDB lineage: Bacteria > Pseudomonadota > Gammaproteobacteria > Competibacterales > Competibacteraceae > Contendibacter > Contendibacter odensensis. Next base: position 14,038 of record NZ_CBTK010000071.1, read on the forward strand.
GGCGTTGGCGTTGATCGCCGATGGCAGTGGGCCGGAGCGGGGCTATCGCATCGGTGAGCCGTTACCGGGCGGAGCGCGGTTGGAACGGGTGCAACGCGACCATGTAGTGGTGTCCCGCAATGGTCGGCAGGAAGTGCTTAATCTGCCCAAGCTCGGCGATCCCAACAGCACGCCGTCGCCCGCGTCGCTGCCCGTCCCCGATCAGGAATCCGGCCCGACATCTTCTGTCGAGCCGCGAGTGATTGATGCGAGCGCGATGGCACAGCGGTTACGCGGAGAGATGGCGACTCGACCCCAGGCGCTGGAAGATATCGCTTTCGCCAGTTCCTACGTGCAAAACGGTCAGTTTGTGGGCTTCCGCTTGCGACCGGGGCGCGATCAGCAATTGTTACGTCAGTTGGGATTAAACAGCGGCGATGTGATCACTGAAATCAATGGCAGCCGCCTCAACAATCCGATGCAGGGCTTCTCCATGTTGCAGGAAGTGATGAGCGCCGATCAGGTGAGCGTGCGCGTGCTGCGCAGCGGCGCTGAGATACCTTTGATCTTTTCCCTGAGCACTCCATTACCGAGATGAACGCCATGATTTTTCGACGACAAGCACTGCGCCGCCGCGCTTTGGGTGGGTTGTTGCTAAGTGCGATTCTGGCTGTTCCGGTGAACGCGGCACCGGTGACGCTGAATCTCAAGGATGCCGAGATCAACGCACTGGTGGAGAGCATGTCGGTACTGACCGGCAAGAATTTCATTGTCGATCCCCGAGTCAAGGGCCGAGTTACCATTATTTCCGCCAAGCCCATGGATGAGAAGGAACTCTATCAGGTGTTTTTAGCGGTGCTGGGCGTTCACGGCTTCGCGGCGGTGCCCAGTGGCAATGTGATCAAGATTGTGCCCGCCGCCGGAGCCAAGCAGGAGAGCATTCCCACGGTGGATCAGCGGGGCGGCGTCGAACCCGATCAGATCGTGACCCGGGTGATTCAGGTCCAAAATGTTTCAGCCGCCCAGATTGTACCGATCCTGCGTCCGCTGATTCCGCCGCAGGGTCATCTGGCCGCTTATACCCCGACTAATGTGCTGATCATTTCCGACAGCGCCGCCAATGTGGAACGCATCGCCAGCATCATCGCTAGAGTTGATTTGGCCAGTAATGAAGAAGTCGAGATTGTGGCCTTGCGTCATGCCTCGGCCACGGAGATCGTGCGGGTGCTGACTGCGCTGGAACAAGGCAAAGCCCGCAACGATCCGGCTGCCGCCGTAGGTACGCCGCCACGAATGGTGGCGGACGAGCGCACCAACAGCATCCTGCTGAGCGGCGACAAGGCATCGCGGTTGCGGCTGCGGGCGCTGGTGACTCATCTGGACACCCCACGGGACGGCGGTGGCAACACTCAAGTCGTCTATCTGCGCTATGCCAAGGCCAAGGATTTGATGACGGTGTTGCAGGGCGTCAGCAAAAGCCTGAGCGGCGAGGCCGGGCGCAGTGCGCCGCTGCCGGGGCAGGTTCCAGGCGCGGCACCCAGTAGCAGCAGCAGCAGCAGTCTGGTCGATATTCAGGCCGACGCGGCCACTAATTCCCTGGTAATCACGGCCCCGCCGGAAATGATTCGGTCGCTGCGGACCATCATTGCGCAACTGGATATTCGCCGTGCCCAGGTGCTGGTCGAAGCGGTGATCGCGGAAATTTCGGCCGAGAAGACCGCTGAATTGGGGGTGCAATGGGCAGTAGGCACCAGCAATGCCATAGGCTTCACCAACTTCGACGCCGGCACCTCCAGCCTGGCTAATATCATCGGGTTGGCGGCCCAAGCCGATCAAGGTGACTTAACCGCGATCTCGGCGGCGCGAATTCCGCAGGGGATCCAGATCGGTGTGGGCGATTTCACCGGCAATAATCGCTTTGGCGCGCTGATCAGCGCCTTGGCCAAGGATGCCGATACCAACGTGTTGTCCACCCCGACCGTGGTCACGCTGGACAACGAGGAGGCAGAAATCATCGTCGGCCAAAATGTACCCTTCGTCACCGGCTCCTACACTACCGCGACCAGTGGCAACAGTACCTCACAAGTTGGCAATCCGTTCCAGACCATCCAGCGCGAGGACATCGGCATCAAGCTCAAGGTCAAGCCGCAGATCAACGAAGGCAACGCGGTCAAACTGGAAATCAGCCAGGAAGTTTCCAATGTGGTGCCATCGGCCAATGCTTCCACCCAGGGACCAACCACCAATAAACGGGCGATTAAGACCAATGTACTGGTAGAAAATGGGCAGATTCTGGTGTTAGGTGGCTTGATTGACGACAAGCTCGACGAAAGCGCGCAAAAAGTGCCACTGCTGGGGGACTTGCCGCTGCTGGGTGGCCTGTTCCGCTACCGCAACACTACCAAGCTCAAGCGCAATCTGATGGTGTTCCTGCATCCGGTCATTCTGCGCGATGCCGGGCAGGGAACGCTGCACACCGATAGCAAATACAGCTATATCCGCGATCAACAACTGGCGGCGCGCACCCGCGAGGTTTCACTGCTGCCCAACGTGCAGTCGCCGGTGTTGAAGCCGGTGGAAGAGGTCAGGGCGCAAGGGACGATTCTCGATACGCAGCCAGCGGCTCCGCCGTCACCACCCCCGCCGCCACCCCCGCCGCTGGCTCCCGCAGAATCCGGCTTCGGCAACAAATGAGCGCCGAATCGGTGCTGGTCACGGCAGACCAGCGCGATCATCTGCTGCCACGTCACCTGCCCTATGCCTTCGCCAAGCGTCATGGGGTGCTGGTGCTGGAACAGACCGAGAGCGGCTTCAATGTTGCCTACCGCCCTGGGGTCAGCCCGCACAGTCTGATGGAATTGCGCCGCTATCTGAACGCGCCGTTACGTCCAACCCTGGTGCCCGCCGAGCGTTTTGAACGGCTGTTGCAGGATAGCTACGAGGGCGATAGCAACGGCGCGGCGCGGATGATGGAAGATCTGGGTGAAGAAATGGATTTGAATCAGGTCGCCTTGGCTCTGCCCGAACCGGAAGATTTACTGGAAAGCGCCGATGATGCGCCGATCATTCGGCTGATTAACGCCCTGCTGACTGAAGCGATCAAGGAGAACGCCTCGGATATTCATATTGAAACCTTCGAGAATCGGCTGCTGGTGCGGTTCCGGGTGGACGGGGTGTTGCGGGAAGCCTTGCAGCCGCCCCGGGCGTTGGGGCCGCTGCTGGTGTCGCGAGTCAAGGTGATGGCTCATCTCGACATCGCCGAAAAGCGGTTGCCACAGGATGGGCGGATTTCGTTGCGGGTCGCCGGGCGACCGGTGGATGTGCGGGTTTCGACCTTGCCAACCGGACACGGCGAGCGGGTGGTGCTGCGACTGCTGGACAAGCGCGAAGGCCGGCTGGATTTGCGCCATCTGGGCATGGAGTCGGAGGACGAAACCCGGCTGCTGAAACTGATCCATCGCCCGCATGGCATCCTGCTGGTCACCGGTCCCACCGGTTCCGGCAAGACCACGACGCTGTATGCGGGGCTGACTCAGCTTAACGACCGTAAGCGCAACATCATGACGGTGGAAGACCCGATTGAGTATTACCTGGATGGCATCAGCCAGACCCAGGTGAATACCAAGGTAGAAATGACCTTTGCTCGCGGCCTGCGCGCTATTCTGCGTCAGGACCCTGACGTGGTGATGGTTGGTGAAATCCGTGATCTGGAAACCGCTGAAATCGCGGTACAGGCGTCGCTGACCGGCCATCTGGTTCTCTCGACCCTGCACACCAACAGCGCGGTCGGTGCTATTACCCGCTTGCGTGACATGGGGGTAGAGCCATTTCTGCTGTCGTCCTCGTTAATTGGCGTACTGGCGCAACGGCTGGTGCGCAAACTTTGTCCCCACTGCAAGCACCCGCATCTCGCCAGCTTGGCGGATTGTGCAGTGCTGGGTATCGATCCGGCGACGCCGCCGACGTTGTATACGCCGGTCGGTTGCGAGCAGTGCAATCATTCCGGCTTCCGGGGCCGCACCGGCATTTTCGAGCTGGTCACGGTGGACGAGGCGATGCAAACCTTGGTTCACGAGGGCAAAGGCGAGCAGGAGATGGAACGTCATGCCCGGCGGTCCAGCCGCAGCATCCGCGATGACGGTCGCCGCCGGGTGCTGGCCGGCGATACTGCGCTGGCGGAACTGGTGCGGGTGACGCGGGAAGATTGAGGATTTTCTAGCAGAGATTGTTCTCTTTGCGAATGTGAAGACGCGGAAAATTTAATAGGGTTCAGTGTACCTGTTCGGTGTGAAACAAGTCTCTTTACAGGGTGTTTTCTAATCGTTAAGTGCAACTAAGAGAGTGAAAGTGAAGCCAGAACTGATGATAGAACACATCAAGGATGAAGCGGCAAAATTCGCTGAAATAGAAACTTCATACGATGAGCCAACCCTTTACGGTATAACCGACGGAAAAGCAGTCGGCACCTATCTTGAACACAAATTTATTCCTCCTGTAAATTTTCCTGTGATCGGAACTGTGGGACAGACAGATAAAATAAACATCACCTATTGAAATCAATGAGTTGGATTCAGTCAACACCCTAGCCTGACGCTACCAACCCTCGCCATCACAGGAAAATTTACAGGACCAATTTATTTCTTATCTGTCAGAAAATTACAGCTACCAACAAGGAAATTCTGCGTCTGGAATTGATATTCCAGGTCTTGAGATTGATATAAAAGTTACCAGCATTAAACAGCCACAATCTTCTTGTCCTTTCAAATCTGCATCTCAAAAAGTGTTTGGATTAGGATACCACTTGTTGATATTCGTATATGATAAGTTTGACGATCATGAGAAAAAGACGGGCAGATTGAATATGCAGCACACGATATTTGTTGAAAAAGAACGCACTGCCGATTTTCAGACCACTAAAGGTTTGTTAGAAATTTTGGAGAGAGAAGGTAATAAAGATGATGTTGTCGCATTTATAACCGAAAGAAATCTTCCTGTAGATGAAATTGGTGCTGATCAACTTGCTGAACGTATTCTGGAGTCTCCACTACTTCAAGGTTATTTAACAATTTCAAATGCTCTACAATGGAGGCTTCAATATGGTCGCGTTATTCAACAGGCAGGTGTCGTTACAGGCATCATAAGGGTTCGATAAATAATGGCGAAGAAATCGATTGATAAATGGCAGTTTGGTGATTTTCAAACCCCTGAAAATCTTGCTAAAGAAGTGATTGAAACGCTTAAGAGGAATCATGCTATCCAACCCGATGTAATCATCGAACCTAGCTGTGGAAAAGGTGCCTTTATCCGCGCCGCCGCCTGTGGTTTTAGTGGATCAAAAATCTTAGGATTTGATATTAACGATCAATATGTAGCTGAGGCTAACTCTTCGGTAAACGGATTTTTTAGCTCAAATGAAATTCAAATCAATCAGTCAGATTTTTTTGATACCAATTGGGAATATCTTATTAAGAATTTGCCAGGTTATATTCTGATTCTTGGTAACCCTCCTTGGGTAACAAGCAGTGAACTAGGTTTGCTCAACAGCAAAAATCTTCCTGCAAAATCTAACTTTCAGAATCGCCGGGGAATTGAAGCAATAACCGGATTGGGTAACTTTGATATTTCGGAGTGGATGTTGCTCAGATATGTTGATTGGCTATCAAATAGGCAGGGCATGATAGCCATATTATGTAAATACTCTGTTGCTAGGAAAGTAATGCGCCAAATTAGGCAGGGCCGCGTAACCCAATTTTCAGGCTATATATATCTTATTGATGCTAAAATTCATTTTGGCGCGTCGGTCGATGCATGTCTTTTTGTCCTAACTGTTGATATAAAACATTCAGGGTATGAAGTTTATGAACGGCTTGATTTAAAACAGGCTTCATACGTTATTGATGATAGAGATGGTTTTATTGTTAAAAATGTAGACGCCTACGAAAAGTGGAAACATCTAGTAGGACAAGATCCACACTATATCTGGCGGTCAGGAGCAAAGCACGATTGTTCAGATGTGATGGAGTTAGAACTGGTAGGTAACTACTTGCGAAACGGGCTTGGCGAACTTGTCGATTTGGAGAGCAATTATTTATATCCGCTGTTAAAAAGTTCTGATATTGGAAACAGGCGGGTTAAATTAAATCGAAGAATGGTTTTGATGACTCAAAAATCTGTGGGAGAAGATACAAGTTCTATCTCGGAAAATGCACCAAAAACGTGGCGGTATCTCTCTGAACACAGTAGTTACTTGGAAAAAAGAGCAAGTTCTATCTACAAAAATAAGCCACCCTTCTCAGTTTTTGGTGTTGGAGAATATACATTTACAGAATGGAAGATCGCTATTTCAGGGTTGTATAAGAAACTGAATTTTGTGGTTGTAGGCCCAATAAATGATCGTCCAGTAGTATTCGATGATACAGTTTATTTTTTGTCTTTTTATAGCGCAGAAGAAGCAGAGTTTATATATAAACTTGTCTCTTCAAAACCTGCATCTGAATTACTTGAATCAATGATTTTCTGGGATGAAAAGAGACCCATTACCTCCGAGATATTGAGGAGGTTATCATTCAAGGCTTTAGCCCAAGAGCTTGCTATTGAAGAACAGTATTTCCATTGGATTCAAGCAATATCGAAATCCAGTCAGGGCCAGTTAAAACTAAGAATAGCAGAACGCAATTTGGCGTATCTTGCACGGCAGAAGGATGACGTTAAAAAAGCGGGCTGCATTTGAAGTCTTTCCATCCTTTCCTACTCGATTTCCATCGCCATGCCTGCCTTTCAATACGCCGCACTTGATGATCGGGGTCGCCAGCGCAAGGGGCTGATTGAGGCGGATACGCCGCGCCTGGCCCGTCAAGCATTGCGCGAACGTGGCCTGAACCCGCTGGGGGTCGAAGAAGTCGCCAGCCAGGAGCGGCGGCGTGGCCGGCAGTGGTGGAGCGGACAGGTGCGGATCAGCGCCACCGACCTGGCGCTGATCACCCGGCAAATGGCGACCCTGGTTGGTTCCGGCCTGCCGCTGGAAGAGTCGTTGGGTGCAGTGGCGCGTCAGGCTGAGCGGGCGCGATTGAGCGGTCTGTTGCTGGCGGTGCGCACCCGGGTGCTGGAAGGCCACACCCTGGCCACCGCGCTGGGCGATTTTCCGCAAGTGTTCCCGGAACTGTACCGGGCGACGGTGGCCGCCGGCGAACAGTCCGGCCATCTGGAAGTGGTATTCGAGCGGCTGGCCGATTACACCGAGGCCCGCCAGCAAATGCGCCAAAAAGTCGGGCTGGCGCTGTTCTATCCCTTGCTGTTGACCACCGTTGCCGTCCTGATCGTCGCTGGCCTGCTGACCTATGTGGTGCCGCAAGTGGTTCAAGTCTTCAGCAGCCTCAACCAGCAATTGCCCGCCCTGACCCGTGGCCTGATCGCGGTCAGCGATTTTCTGCGTCAATCCGGTTGGCTGGTGCTGGCGGCGCTGGCAGCGGGCACCGCCAGTTGGGTGTACGCTCTGCGCCGGATCGGATTCCGGCGGCGGGTGCATCAAGTGTTACTGCTCATGCCGCTGCTGGCGCGCCTGATCCGCGGCGCCAATACCGCCCGCTTCGCCCGCACCTTCAGCATCCTGATGGCCAGTGGCGTGCCGGTACTGGAAGCGATGCGGATTTCCGCCCAGGTGCTGAGCAATCTGCCGATGCGGGAAGCGGTGGAGCAGGCGGCGCTGCGGGTCAAGGAAGGCGCCAGTCTGTACAAGGCGGTCAGCGCCAGTGGCTATTTTCCGCCGATGACGGTGCAACTGATTGCCAGTGGCGAGGCCAGTGGCCGGTTGGAGAACATGCTGGAACGGGCGGCGGTGCAGCAGGAGCGCGAGACCGAAACCCTGATCGCGGCGCTGCTGGGCATTTTTGAGCCGATGCTGATCCTGGTGATGGGCGGGGTGGTGCTGGTGATCGTGCTGGCGATCCTGCTGCCGATCTTCGATCTCAATCAACTGGTGCGCTGAGCCGCCGCTCGCAAGGCTATGTCGTCAAACAGGTAGGCGCGAGCGAAACCACCGACGAAGCGCACTCGCGCCGGCGTCAGCCGTAGCAGCAGAAAATCACCGAACTCGAAGCGCGGGGGCGAATCAGGCAAATGCTCCTGGTAGCGCCGTGAGGTTGCCCGGTAGTCCGCGCTGTCCTTGGCGATGATCTCGACCCGGCCATGAATCATCACCCGTGCCAGCGTTTGCGGATCTTCATCGTCCCGCTCTGGTTCGCTGATGGCCAATCCGGCGCGTGAGTCGGCCAGCAGGTTGCGGGTGTGCGCGGACAAGGTGCTGAGATGCAGCAGAAAACCGCTGAAATCGGCCTCCGGGACATAGGCGACCCAGGAGGCTTCCGGCCCATCGGGGCCGCGCGTGGCCAGCGCCGCCCAGCGCCGGCTGCGAATGAGGTCCACCATCAATTGCTGTTCCTGAATATTCATCGATCCTGTTCCTCAACACAGTCACGGGTTGAACGGCGCGCAGCTTATGGCACTGCCGCCCAGTCTACCACGCGCTGGTCCAGTCCCCGCTGGCGCAGTTCCCATAATGGCGATAGCTTCCGAAGCCGATGGATTGCCGCGCTCACCCTCTGAGCGGTGTATTCAATCTCCTCCGCCGTGGTGAAACGGCCCAGACTGAAGCGCACCGCACCACGCGCCCGAACTGCATCACAGCCCATCGCCCGTAGCACATGCGAAGGTTCGTTGCCGGCGGAGGTACAGGCGGAACCGGTAGAAACCGCGATCTCTGGAATCGCCGTAAGCAATGCTTCGGCGGCGATGCCGGTGAAACTGAGGTTGAGAATACCCGCCACGTTGTCGTCGGGATGGCCGTTCAATAGCACATCGCCCAATGCCGCCAAGGCGTACCAAAGCCGGTCGCGCAAGGCTCGGATTCGAGCTTGTTCAACCGCCATGTTCTCGCTCGCGATGCGGCAGGCTTTACCCATGGCAACGATCTGATGGGTGGGCAAGGTGCCAGCGCGTAAACCCCGCTCCTGACCGCCGCCGTACAGCAGTGGCTCCAACCGTACCCGGTGAGGACGCTGGCGGACATACAGTGCGCCGATCCCCTTGGGTCCATACAGTTTGTGGGCGCTCAGGCTCAGCAGATCCACCGGCAGCGTTTGCAGATCGAGCGGCAGTTTGCCCGCGCTCTGGGCGGCATCTACATGCAACAGGATGCCGCGCTGGCGGGTGATCTGGCCGATGGTGGCAATATCTTGCACCACACCGGTTTCGTTGTTGACGTGCATCAGCGATACCAGCACGGTATCTGGACGCAGCGCTGCTGCCACTCGATCCGGCGGAATCAGTCCATTCGGGTCCGGGTCCAGATAGGCGATGACGCAACCGTCCCGTTCCAGCCGCCGACACACATCCAGCACCGCTTTATGTTCGGTTTTGCTGGTGATCAGATGCCGGCCTTGGTGGGCGCAGATACGCAGAGCGCCTTGCAGAGCCAGGTTATTGGCTTCAGTGGCGCCAGAGGTCCAGATTATTTCGTGGGGATCAGCGTTCAGCAGGGTGGCAACCCGCACCCGGGCGGCTTCAACCGCCCGGGCTGCTGCTTGACCGAAAGGATGGGTAGCCGAGGAGGGATTGCCGAAAACTCCGCCCCGGCTCAGATGCTGGATCAGGAGATGCGCGACCTGGGGATCAACCGGCGTGGTCGCCGCATAATCCAGATAGATCGGCAAATCCATCGGGTAACGAGTGAGCCGTTCCGGCTGTGGTTACATCATGGCCGGTGCGATAAAGCGCTCGGAAGAGCGGTCGCGCCGCCGGCTGTTCTGATGGCGCACAATATCACCGGTTGTTGGGCGTTCGACGAACTGCGCCAGCGTGATCCCTTCCAGGAAGGAAAATATCTGCCGGCTGAGGTCAGTCCACAGCTCATGAGTCAAACAGCGCCGACCGTTTTGGCAGTTCTCATTGCCACAACAGCGGGTCGCATCCAGCCGTTCGTCGACCGCGCTGATGATGTCGGCAACCGTAACCTGATCCGGCGTGCGCGCCAACCGGTAACCACCGCCTGGCCCGCGTACCCCTTCCACCAGCGTGCGCTTGCGTAGTTTGGCGAACAACTGTTCCAGATAGGACAGTGAAATACCTTGGCACTGGGAAATCTCGGCCAGCGTCACTGGGCCATACTTGTCGTGAATCGCTAAATGCATCATCGCAGTGACCGCATAGCGGCCTTTCGTCGAAAGTTTCATTGTCAGTGACCCCGCTGAGTGGTGTATTGAAAAAAGGTAATTCCTGAGTATTAAGTAGGGAAACTATATTAACCTATTAGATTAGTCAACTAATTTTGGCGAACAATATCTGCATAATTTCGCGAATTTCCGGGGATATTCCGGCTGATCCGGCAGCTTACTCAGCGAAATAGTGGCCTTGCCGCAGACAGTAAGTGAGCCACTTATAGAGGAAGCGGTTGCTTCGCCAGCGGGCAAAGAGCGAGGCGCTATGGGTCGGATGGCAGCCGAAAAGGTCAGCGGCAAAGGTGGGCGGGTGGCGCGGCTGAGCTGCCAGCACCTCGGCCACTCGGGCATCATGATATACCCGAATCCGCAGATTCGGCTCGGCGATGACCGAACCATCGTCCTGGTCAAACTGGTAGCTCAGGAGCAGTTCGCTGGTATAGCGACAGCGATCAATAACTCGCAGGTGCAGATCCAGTCCGCCACAGATCCGTGATACGCGAGCAGTCTGTACTGAGGGCATGACAGGTAGTAGGCGACGCAGATTAATGTAGTTGCGTTCGTATAAGTCCATCAGTGCTGCAAAAGTACCGGGGGTATCGTGCTGGATCAGCCCGGTGTGGGAAGGGCGGATCAGAATCATTGCTGCGCGACGCTGGACGAGGACAGGGATTCCAGCCGCCAGCCTGCCGCATCGCAATACAGGACACTGCCTTGCTGATGCCAATCGCCCAATACCGCCCGTCGCGCCGGATGGCCGTCAAGGCTCCAGTTGTGAATGGCTGGCCGGTGGGTATGGCCGTGAATCAGGCGATGAACCCGGTGGGTGCGCATCACCCGATCAACCTCAGCTACGTTGACGTCGGTGATGTCAGCCGCTTTTTGCTGGAGAGCCTGCTGGCTGGTTTCCCGCAACTGGCCGGCCAGCGCCCGCCGTTGTTCCAGAGGCAAAGCCAGGGTTCGCGCCTGCCAGGCCGGGGTGCGGACTTGAGCGCGAAATGCCTGATATTCCATATCGTCAGTGCAGAGGGTATCGCCGTGCAGCAGCAGCACCCGCTCGCCCGCCAGTTCGATGGTTACGCTTTCCGGCAACAGTTGGACGCCGCTGGCGGCAGCGAACCGCTCGCCAATTAGGAAATCACGGTTACCATGCAAAAAATAGGTGGGAATGCCGTGGTCGGTAAGCGCCCGCAGGGCTTTCATGACGGTCCGACCCAATTCTGTATCGTCGTCATCGCCGATCCACGCCTCGAACAGATCGCCCAGGATGTACAAAGCCTTGGCTCGCCGCCCCCGCTGCTCCAGAAAATCCAGCAGTAAAGCGGTGATGGCGGGGCGAGCCGGATCGAGGTGCAGATCCGAGATGAACAAGGTGGTCATTGCTGCTTATTCACCCACAACTTCGACTTTTTCAATGATCACGTCAGCATCCGGCACGTCCTGATGACCGCGCCGGCTGGTGGTAGCGACGCCGGCGATGGCGTTGACTACATCCATGCCCTCGACCACTCGGCCAAATACGCAATAGCCCCAACCCTGGCTGTTCGGCGCTTTGTGATCGAGAAAGTCATTGTCCTTGAGGTTGATAAAAAACTGCGAGCTGGCCGAGTGAGGTTCGGAGGTGCGTGCCATAGCGACCGTGCCGGTCTGGTTTTTTAGCCCATTTTCAGCCTCGTTGCGAATGGCGGCGCGAGTTGTTTTCGGGTTCATCCCCGCTTCGAGACCACCGCCCTGAATCATAAAGCTGGGGATCACCCGATGAAACAAGGTGCCCTCATAAAACCCCTCCTTGGCGTACTGGAGAAAGTTGGCGGCGGTAGCCGGGGCGTGGTCAACGTCAAGTTCAATCCCGATAACGCCTAGATTGGTATGCAGATGGATCATGAGCGTACTCATTTTTGAGGGGTGGGTTCGCCGACGCTGGGCGCTGCCAGGGTCGGGGCCGGGAGAACAGTAACCGCAGTGATGACGACCGGGGTGGTCGGTACGTCGGAGAACCGTCCGCTTGGGCCACCATTACCAGTGGGAGTCTGGCGGATTTTGTCCACCACCTCCATGCCACTGATCACCTTGCCAAATACGGCATAACCCCAACCCTGCGGGGTAGGCGAGCGGTGATCCAGGTTGGGGTTGTCCTGGACGCTGATGAAGAACTGGGCGGTGGCAGAGTTGGGATCGCTGGTGCGGGCCATGGCAACGCTGCCACGCAAGTTCTTGAGGCCGTTATCGGCCTCGTTGGCAACCGGGGCGCGGGTCGGCTTTTGCTGGAAATCGGTGCTGAAGCCACCGCCCTGGATCATGAAACTGTCAATAACCCGGTGAAAGATCGTGCCGTTGTAAAAACCTTCACGGGCATAGCCGAGAAAGTTTTCCACGGTTTTTGGAGCCTTGTCATCGGCTAATTCCAGGGTGATCGGACCAAGGCTGGTATCCAGCCGAACTTGGGAGCCGGCCAAGGCGATGGAGCAGGCCAGGCTGAGAGCAGTGGCGAGTAACAGGGATATTTTGCGCATGGAAAGTCGCTTGGTTACGGAAATGATGGGACATGATAGTCAGTGGATACGTACACCGCCATATTTGGTGGCGTGAGCGCTTTCCGATACCATGATTGGACTATGACCATAAAGACCATCAAAACTCGTTTCGCCCCCAGTCCGACCGGCTATTTGCATTTGGGCAATGTCCGTACCGCACTGTTTAACGCCCTGTGGTCCCGGCATTGGGGAGGGCAGTTTCTATTGCGGATCGAAGATACCGACCAGGAACGCAGTCGCTCTGAGTATGTCGCGGCGTTGCTGGAGGATTTGCGCTGGCTGGGGTTGGAGTGGCAGGAAGGGCCGGAAGTTGGTGGTCCGCAAGCGCCTTACGCCCAGTCGGAGCGAGCCGCGATCTATGCGCAATACTATAAATTGCTGGAAACCACGGATCAGGCGTATCCCTGCTTTTGCACCCCGGTGGAACTGGCACTGAGCCGCAAGCTGCAACTGGCGGCTGGTCGTCCGCCGCGCTATGCGGGGACGTGCGCCCGGTTAAGCGAGGCTGAACGGCAGGCACGGCGAGCGCGGGGTTTACAACCGACGCTGCGCTTCCGGGTGCCTATGGCGCAAACGGTGGAATTCACCGACCGGGTGCGTGGCCCGCAGCGCTTCGCCAGCGCCGATATCGGCGATTTCGTGATCCGACGGGCCGATGACACGCCGCAGTTTTTCTTTGCTAATGCGGTAGACGATGCGTTGATGGAAGTGACCCAGGTTTTGCGCGGCGAAGATCATCTCACCAATACCCCGCGTCAGTTATTGCTACTGCAAGCGCTGGGTCTGCCGGCGCCGGAGTACGGTCATCTGGCGTTGATCGTCGGCAGTGACGGCGGGCCGCTGTCCAAGCGAGAAGGCGATCTTAGCCTGCGTGAGTTGCGGGCTGCGGGCTATCTGCCGGAAGCGTTGCTGAACTATCTGGCGCGGCTCGGCCATAGCTACGAGCGCGATAGCTGGATGGATCCGGCTGAATTAGCCGCAGGCTTTGCGCCTGAACGCCTGGGCCGCGCCCCGGCTCGCTATGATGCGGCGCAACTGCTGCACTGGCAGAGTGAAGCGGTGCGGCATACTCACCCGGAACGACTTTGGGACTGGATGAGGCTGGCGATCCACGCTAGGGTGCCGCTGGCCTGCCAAGAGGAATTTATCGCCACGGTTCGACCCAATGTCCGCTTTCCAAGCGATGCCGGCTTTTGGGCAGAACGGTTGTTCGGCGCAGTGTTGACCGCCACTCCTGAAAGTCAGGCGGTTATTTTTCAGGCCGGTCCTGGATTTTTCACCCATGCGCTGGCTGCGTATGCCGAACAGGGCGCCGCTTATCAACCCTTGGTTGAAGACCTGCGGCGGCGCACCGGTCTCAAGGGCAAAGCGCTGTTCATGCCGCTGCGGGCAGCACTGACCGGCGAAACCCATGGTCCGGAACTGGCTCGGGTTCTGGCGCTGCTGTCACCCGAACGGATTCGCCAGCGTCTGCAAGCCTGTTGTTAATTCGACCGATATGCTCTGAATCAACCCCTATCGTCATTTATGGAGATTTTGTCCATGTTGCGGATTTTCAACAGCCTGACCCGCCAGAAGGAAGAATTCCATCCCATTGATGCAGGTCAGGTGCGGATGTACGTCTGTGGCATGACAGTTTATGACTACTGTCATGTCGGTCATGCGCGGGTCATGGTGGTGTTCGATGTGGTGCTGCGCTGGCTGCGCGACAAGGGCTATGATGTGACCTATGTGCGCAACATCACCGATATTGACGATAAAATCATCCGCCGCGCCCAGGAAAATGGCGAGGATTTCCACGATCTGACCGCTCGCTTTATCCAGGCTATGCACGAGGATTTGGCGGCGCTGGGAATTTTGCCGCCGACCCATGAGCCACGCGCCACCGAGGCGATAGCCGATATCGTTGCCCTGATTCAAACCCTGTTGGACAAAAGTTTTGCCTACGCAGGCGGCAGCGGCGATGTGTACTACGACGTGCGCCGCTTCGACTGTTATGGGCGACTGGCTAACAAGAAACTGGATGATTTGCGCGCAGGGTCCAGAGTCGAGATCGAGGATGACAAAAATGATCCGCTGGATTTCGTGCTGTGGAAAGCCGCTAAACCCGGTGAGCCGAGTTGGCCGTCGCCGTGGGGTGCAGGTCGGCCCGGCTGGCATATCGAGTGTTCAGCGATGTCTACCCGCTGCCTGGGCGCGCATTTTGATATTCACGGCGGCGGCATGGATTTGAAATTCCCTCATCACGAGAACGAGATCGCCCAGTCCGAAGCCGCTAGTGGCCATCGTTATGTCAACATCTGGATGCATAACGGTTTTGTTCAGGTGGACGACGAGAAGATGTCCAAGTCGCTGGGCAACTTCTTCACGGTTCGCGAAGTGCTACAACGCTACCAACCCGAAGTGGTGCGATTTTTTATTTTATCCAGTCACTATCGGGGTCCGTTGAATTATGCCAACGAGAATCTGGAACATGCCAAAGCGTCGTTGACCCGGCTGTATACGGCGTTGCGTGGATTGCCCATGGTGGAAGCTCCAGTTGAAGAAGGTTGGCGCACCCGGTTCGAGCAGGCGATGGACGATGATTTCAACACGCCCGAAGCGCTGGCGGTACTGTTCGATCTGGCGCGTGAGATCAATCGCCTACGGGTTGAAGACGAAGCGGCGGCGGCACGATTGGGCATTACGTTAAAGCATTTAGGAGGGGCTTTGGGATTGTTACAAGATGATCCTGAAAGACTTCTTCAGGGCAAATCTATTTTTCTGGTTAGTTCCATATTGTCCCGTTCTACGACTTCTGTCGCAGACTTAACAGTTGCCACGATCCCCGAAGAACAGATTAATGTGTTGATTGACCAGCGCACCGCCGCCCGAAAAGCGAAAAATTGGGCGGAAGGGGATCGGATTCGTGCCCTGTTGCAAGAAGCGGGGATCCTGCTGGAGGATACTCCGAAGGGCACAATCTGGCGGCGGGAGTGAAAAACCCGCTTGACGCCAGCCGGGTTCAAAAATAGAATCCGCAATCCTGCATGGACGCGTGGAATCGTTGAGGTGAGTTGGCGACGGGGTATAGCGCAGTCTGGTAGCGCACCTGCTTTGGGAGCAGGGTGTCGGGGGTTCAAATCCCTCTACCCCGACCAAAACCAAGTTCGCCTGGAGCAAGGAGTTGTGGTTCGTGACAATGCGCCCGTAGCTCATCCGGATAGAGCATCAGCCTTCTAAGCTGAGGGTAGCAGGTTCGAGTCCTGCCGGGCGCGCCAAACCCGGCTCATTCAGTGAAGTTGCAATGGTGGGCGTAGCTCAGTTGGCAGAGCTCCGGATTGTGGATCCGGTGGTCGTGGGTTCGAGCCCCATCGCTCACCCCATTCAAGCCTGTTTTTTTGGTAAGCAATTTTTAGTTTCATTCGCACTCGTTTTCGGGCCGTTAGCTCAATTTGGTAGAGCAGTTGACTCTTAATCAATTGGTTGTAGGTTCGAGTCCTACACGGCCCACCATCTTCAAAACACCTGCGGTTTTTTGTCTATTCTCATCTGCCACAGATAGAGCGACCTCGATGACTATCCCGGGGAAGCTCATTGTCTTGTATACTTGTTCTAAAGGGTGGCAGCATTCTGCATGTGGGTGTTTTTTGTTTATTTTGCGGTGTAGCACGATTCATCGCGAGAGTGGCGGAACTGGTAGACGCGCTGGATTTAGGTTCCAGTAGGGTAACCTGTGAGGGTTCGAGTCCCTCCTTTCGCACCATTCATGCCGTGCGCTCGGGAGCGGTTGACCTAGCTCCTGTCTTTTGGATAACAGGCGTTGGCGGGTTCGCTAACACAATGATTGAAAGTTTTGAGGTGCATCGATGCAGGTTTCAGTTGAGACGCTGAACGATCTGGAGCGCCGGGTGACGGTACAGTTGCCCGCAGAACAAGTCACCAGGGAGATCCAGGATCGACTGGTATCCATGTCCCGGCGACTCAAAGTGGACGGTTTCCGTCCGGGCAAGGTGCCGCTCAAAGTTATCAGGCGGATGTACGGCGATCAGGCGCGCTACGAGGTAGTCAGCGAACTGATGGAGCACAGCCTGCGTGAGGCATTGGTTCAGGAAAAACTGAATCCGTTGGGGGGGCCTAGGCTTGAGCCCAAAATGCTGGAAGAAGGCCAGGATCTGGAGTACTGCGCCACATTTGAAGTCATGCCCGAGTTTGAATTGTCCGGATTCGAGAATATCAAAGTCGAGCGGCCAGTAGCGGAAGTCACCGATCAGGATGTGGATCATATGATCGAAACTCTGCGTCAGCAGCGGGTGATCTGGAACGCGGTAGAGCGTTCGGCTTGCATAGGCGACCGGGTTCGTTTCGATTTTGAAGGTGCCAGCGATGGTCAAGGCTTCGCAGGAGGCAAGGGGGAGAACGCTGATATCGTGCTGGGCAAGGGAACGATGCTCAAGGATTTTGAAGATCGCCTAGTTGGTCTAAGCGCGGGTGCTGAAACCGGGTTTGATCTGACTTTTCCAGAAGACTATCAGGCTAAGGAAGTCGCCGGCAAGGTCGCTCACTTCCAGATCAAGCTGCATAGAGTCGAAGAAGCCCATCTGCCCGAAATAGATGATGCCTTCGCCGAGAGTTTTGATGTCAAGGAAGGCGGTGTTGCCGCTCTGCGGCAGTCGCTGCGCGAGAATATGGAACGCGAATTACGCCAAGGCATTAATGCGGCAGTCAAGCATCAAGTGCTACAGGGACTGTTGGCTGCTAATGCCATTCCGCTGCCACGGGTGCTGATCAATAGTGAGATTGAGCAATTGGCCCGCCAATTGCGTCTTCCACCCGGCGCTGACGACGAGCGCACTCAACAGCTTAAGACCTACGTGTTCGAGGCCGATGCCCGTCGGCGAGTAGCCTTGGGTCTGCTGATTTCCCGATTGGCAACCGCTCAGGATATCAAGGTGGACGATCAGCGGGTTCGAAATCATCTGCATTCCGTCGCGGCTACCTATCAAGAACCCACCGAAGTGGTACGCTGGTACGAGCAGACACCGCAGGCGCTCGATAGCATACGTGCTTTGGTGATCGAGGAGCAGGTTGTGGATTGGTTGCTGGAGCGAGCGCAGGTGACCGAAAAAACCAGTACCTTCGCCGAGATTATGACGCCCAACAAGGCATCGGCGCTGAATCCGGTGGATCAGGAGTCTGCGGAATGAATGAAAATACTGCTTCCACCTCGATCCGGGCGCTCAATCTCGTACCTATTGTGGTTGAACAGACGGCGCGCGGCGAGCGGGCCTATGACATTTATTCCCGATTGCTGAAAGAGCGAGTGGTGTTCCTGGTTGGACCCGTCGAGGATTACGCTGCTAATCTGGTAGTAGCGCAACTGCTGTTCCTGGAGGCGGAAAACCCGGACAAGGACATCCATCTCTACATTAATTCGCCAGGTGGATCGGTTAGCGCCGGTTTGGCTATCTACGACACCATGCAATTTATCAAGCCGGATGTCAGCACCATGTGCGTGGGACAGGCTGCCAGCATGGGTGCGCTGCTGCTGGCTGGCGGCGCGGCGGGCAAGCGATTTTGCCTGCCGCACTCGCGGGTGATGATTCATCAACCGCTGGGTGGGTTTCAGGGGCAGGCCAGCGATTTTGACATTCACGCCCGGGAAATTCTGCTGGTTCGCGACCGACTCAATCGTATCTTGACCAAACACACCGGCCAACCCGTCGAGAAGATCGCGGTGGATACCGACCGCGATAACTTCATGGGTGGCGCCGAGGCAGTCGAGTATGGCCTGATTGATGCCGTGTTAAATCAGCGCATCTCTGCTGTTACCCGTTGAATAGCCGATTCTTATCCACGCTGCCGTCGGGGTCGCGTCGCGGTCTGAGTCGCGTTCCGCCGTCGGTTTCAATTCCTGCGGCATCCGTCGCCCCCCTGCATCTGTTGGTTCCCCCGCCAACGCGATGATGAGGATTTCACTATGAGCAGAGACCGAAATGACAGGAGCGACGATGATAAGCTGTTGTATTGCTCCTTTTGTGGCAAGAGTCAGCACGAAGTTCGCAAGCTGATTGCTGGACCAAACGTATTCATTTGCGATGAGTGCGTTGAACTTTGCAACGACATTATCCGTGAGGAGATGGAAGAGAGCGCTCCAGTCGCCGCGAGCAAACTACCCAAGCCGCACGACATCAACCAGGTTCTCGATGAGTATGTGATCGGCCAGGAGCGCGCCAAAAAGGTACTCTCAGTGGCCGTTTATAATCATTACAAGCGGCTTGATTTGCAACATGCGGGGCGAGCCAAGAATCCTGATATTGAGGTTGCCAAGAGCAACATCCTGTTGATTGGCCCCACCGGTTCGGGCAAGACCCTGCTGGCTGAAACCCTGGCCCGGCTGCTGAATGTACCCTTTACTATCGCTGACGCGACGACGCTGACCGAGGCAGGCTACGTCGGTGAGGATGTAGAGAACATCATTCAGAAACTACTGCAAAAGTGTGAATACGATGTCGAGAGGGCGCAGACGGGTATTGTCTATATTGACGAGATCGACAAAATTTCGCGCAAGTCCGATAACCCCTCAATCACCCGCGATGTATCAGGTGAGGGGGTGCAGCAGGCACTGCTGAAGCTGATCGAGGGCACTATCGCTTCGGTGCCGCCGCAGGGTGGGCGCAAGCATCCGCAGCAGGAATTCCTGCAAGTAGATACCACCAATATTTTATTTATTTGTGGTGGCGCGTTTGCAGGTCTGGATAAGGTGATCCGCAGCCGTTCCGAGAAGGGCGGGATTGGTTTCTCGGCGGAGGTCAAGAGCAAGGACGCCGGCAAAAATGTCGGCGAGGTGTTGATGGCGGTTGAGCCAGAAGATTTAATCAAATACGGATTGATCCCGGAATTTGTCGGGCGCTTGCCCGTCGTGGCGACCTTGACCGAACTGGACGAAAATGCCTTGGTGCGAATTTTGACTGAACCCAAAAATGCCATTGCCAAGCAGTTCAGGAAGCTGTTCGAGATGGAAGGTAGTGACTTGGAATTCCGCGATGAAGCGTTGCGAGCAGTGGCGCGCCGGGCGATGAATCGTAAGACCGGCGCCCGCGGTCTGCGTACTATTTTGGAGCAGATACTGCTCGATACCATGTATGACCTGCCCAGTATGCAGAACGTTTGCAAGGTGGTCGTTGATGATTCCGTAGTCGAAGGCCACACCAAACCGTATTTCATTTACGAAAACGCCGAACGGCGCGCTACCGGAAACGACTGAGGGGGAACCTTTCCCACCCCGGTGAATCACGCCGGGTGGCCGCTTTTTCCGCCCTGTTTGCAGTGGGGGGCTTGAAAATGTGCAGTATTGCACCCATTCAGGCTCCAACATTGTCCGGCGCGGTTTGTCAAATTCCTGCCACCGGTTGACCGCGTTCAACTGCGGAGAACTACCCATGAAGCCTAGCGGAACCCAGTTTGACTATTTGCCCAATGATGTGCCGACGTTAATGCCGGTGTTGCCGCTTCGCGACGTGGTCGTTTATCCGCATATGGTTATCCCGCTGTTCGTAGGTCGGGAGAAGTCGATTCACGCGCTCGATCAGGCGATGCGGAGCAGTAAGCGTATCGTTCTGGTCGCGCAGAAAAGCGCCGAAGTGGACGATCCAGGAGCTGACGACGTTTATGCCGTTGGTACCCTATCGAATATTCTGCAATTGCTGCGGTTGCCTGATGGCACGGTCAAAGTACTCGTGGAGGGTAGCCAACGGGTCTACATCCATCGTTTTACCGAAACCCATGCCTGCTTTATCGCCGAGGTGTCGCCACTGGAGGAGTTGTCCGACGAGGATGCAGCCCAGGAAATTCAGGCGCTGGTGCGCTCGCTGCTCGGCACCTTCGATCAGTATGTCAAGCTCAATAAGAAAATCCCTGGCGAGGTGCTGACTTCGGTTTCCAGCATCGAGGATCCGGGTCGGCTAGCTGATACTATTGCTGCGCACATGGTACTCAAGCTGGACGAAAAACAGAAAATACTGGAAATTGAGGATCTGCGAGAACGTCTCGAACATCTATTGGCTTTAGTGGAAGGCGAGATTGATATTCTCCAGGTTGAGAAGCGCATCCGTGGCCGGGTCAAGCAGCAAATGGAGAAGAGCCAGCGCGAGTACTATCTGAATGAGCAGATGAAGGCGATTCAGAAGGAGCTTGGTGATCTGGAGGACGCGCCTAACGAGATTGAGGATCTGACCCAGCGTATCGAGAAAGCCGGAATGCCGAAGGAAGCTAAGGCCAAGGCGCAGGCCGAGTTGAACAAGCTGAAAATGATGTCACCGATGTCGGCTGAGGCCACCGTGGTCCGCAACTACCTGGAATGGCTGGTCAATGTGCCGTGGAAGAAGCGCACCAAGATTCATCAGAATCTGTCGACTGCCGAGGGGATTCTGGAAACCGATCACTATGGCTTGGAGAAGGTCAAGGAACGGATTCTCGAATATCTCGCCGTGCAGCAGCGGGCGCGTAAGCTCAAGGGACCGATTCTGTGTCTGGTCGGGCCACCGGGCGTGGGTAAAACCTCGCTGGGGCGATCCATCGCCCGCGCCACCAACCGCAAATTTTCACGGATGTCACTGGGCGGGGTGCGTGATGAGGCGGAAATTCGCGGCCATCGGCGCACCTACATTGGTTCACTGCCGGGTAAGATCATCCAGAACCTGTCCAAGGTCGGAGTGCGTAATCCACTGTTCCTGTTCGACGAGATCGATAAGATGTCGATGGATTTTCGTGGGGATCCCTCGTCGGCCTTGCTCGAGGTGCTGGACCCCGAGCAAAACAACACCTTCAGCGATCACTATATGGAAGTGGATTTCGATCTGTCTGATGTGATGTTCGTAGCAACCGCTAACTCGCTTAACATTCCACCGCCGTTGCTGGATCGGATGGAGGTCATCCGCATTCCCGGTTATACCGAAGATGAGAAGCTCAATATCGCGTTGCGTTATTTGGTTCCAAAGCAGATTGCCAATAATGGTTTGAAGAAGGATGAACTGGAAATCGCTGAGGATGCCGTCCGCGATACCATCCGCTTCTATACCCGCGAGGCCGGGGTGCGTAATCTGGAACGTGAGATCGCCAAAATCTGCCGTAAGGTAGTCAAGGAAGTTACCCTGCATCCCATCGGCCAAAAGACGGTGGTTACGCCTGACATGGTGGATAAATACTTGGGAGTGCGGCGTTTCCGTTATGGTTTGGCCGAGGAACAGGATCAGGTCGGCCAGGTGACGGGGCTGGCCTGGACCGAGGTGGGCGGCGAATTACTCAGCATTGAAGCGGCGCTGGTGCCTGGCAAGGGCAAACTGATCCATACCGGTCAGTTGGGCGAAGTGATGCGCGAATCCATTCAGGCAGCAATGACCGTAGTGCGCAGTCGCGCCGAGGTTCTGGGCATCGACCCGGAATTCCATCAAAAATATGATCTGCATATCCATGTTCCCGAGGGTGCCACACCCAAAGACGGTCCTAGCGCGGGCATCGGCATGTGTACAGCCTTGGTATCGGCACTCACCCATGTTCCAGCCCGCGCCAGCGTGGCCATGACCGGCGAGATCACGTTGCGTGGCGAGGTGTTGCCGATTGGCGGGCTGAAGGAGAAATTGTTGGCCGCGCACCGGGGGAGTATCGCAACCGTGATCATTCCTGAGGAAAATCGCAAAGACTTGGCAGATATCCCGGAAAATATCCTGGCTAAGCTGGATGTACGCCCTGTGCGCTGGATCGACCAGGTGCTGGATATCGCATTGCAATCCCGGCCAATACCAAAAATGGGTGATGGAGCGGAACCGGATGAGTCGGTGCCTGCACCAGAATCTACGGCCAAGGTCGGTGGTGCGTTGGAAGGTGTGCGGGCGCATTGATGTCTTCAGCGCCAATTGACACTGCTTCAAACGCCCTGCTATAAGGATAAATCGCTGTCATTCACTGCGTGGCACGGGCTACCGTGCGCCATGCCAAGCAGCTTCAAACCCAATAACGCACAATACCGCACAGGAAGGGGCTATGAACAAGACTGAACTCGTTGATGCTGTTGCTCAAGCGGCTGAGCTGTCCAAAGTTGCCGCTGGCAAAGCCTTGGACGCCGTACTGGCGACAGTGGGCAAGGCGCTTAGGGAGGGGGATTCTGTGGTGCTGACCGGATTCGGCACTTTTTCGGTGCGGGAGCGCCCGGCCCGGACGGGGCACAATCCCAAGACCGGCAAACCGATGGATCTCAAAGCCAGTAAGACGCCAGTTTTCAAGGCTGGTAAAACGCTTCGGGATGGCTTAAAATAATAAGTTCTTTCTTAGGGTGCTTAGCTCAGTTGGTAGAGCATCGCCCTTACAAGGCGAGGGTCGCGGGTTCGAGTCCCTCAGCACCCACCACGGTTTGGGTATCGGAGCGGTAGTTCAGTTGGTTAGAATACCGGCCTGTCACGCCGGGGGTCGCGGGTTCGAGCCCCGTCCGCTCCGCCAAATATTATCCTTTTACACTGTGCATAGTCGTGCCTTGTCGATGTTTCGTTGTATCCCGGAGCGGTAGTTCAGTTGGTTAGAATACCGGCCTGTCACGCCGGGGGTCGCGGGTTCGAGCCCCGTCCGCTCCGCCAAATGTTCAGGGTGTCTCCAGACACCTTTTTTTATGCGCGCCCGCCGCATTTTCTGCTTCCAACCCTCTGTTCTGACCCTGGGTAGTTGCCATGCTGCTACAGAAAATTCGTGATCATGCTAAAGGCTGGTTTGCCTATACCATCATTGGTTTGTTGATCATCCCATTCGCCGTCTGGGGCATTAACTATTACTTCGAGGGTGGCGGGCCGACCGATGTCGCCGTAGTGGGCGACAGCAAAATTTCACTCCAGGAATTCCAGCGGGCTTACCAGCAGCAACGCCAGCGGTTGCAGGCCATGCTGGGTAGTAACACCGATCCTGCGCTGCTGGATGGGCCGCGTTTGAAACAGGAAATGTTGCGGCAACTGATTGATGAGCGGGTATTGAACCAGATAGCCCGCGATCAGCGGCTGCGAATCGGCGATCAGCAACTGCATGACGCGGTCATGGCGCTGCCGATTTTCCAGCAGAGCGACGGCTTTAATCGAACTCTGTACGAGCAACTGCTGCGCAATCAGGGCTATACCGCAGCAATGTTTGAGGAGGGCTTGCGGCAGTCGCTGGCGACGGAACAACTGCGCGATAGCGTGGTAGCTTCGGCGCTGGTTACCCCAGTGGAACTGGAGTCATTAATTGCTCTCCTCAAACAACAGCGGGAATTGCAGTATGTGGTCCTGTCGTTGGCGAAATATGTGACCCAAGCGACAGTGGACGATGCGGCAATCACGGATTACTTCGAGAAAAACAAGGAACGTTTCTTCAACCCTGAACAGGTGCGAGTGCAATTTATCGAATTGAAACTGGCGCAAATCGCTGAAGGCATCGTAGTCAGTGAGGATGAGCTGAAAGCTGCCTATCAGGAGCAGATCGCCAAGTACGGTCGGCCTGAAGAGCGTTCGGCGTCACATATCCTGATCCCATTGCCGCTGAATGCCAGTCAGGACACGGTGGAAAATGCCCGCGCCAAAGCTCAGCAGATTGCCGATAGCATCCATTCCGGTGGCAAGAGCTTCGATCAGGCGTTGCAAGAAACCAAGGCCGACCCGGCTGGCGCAGTGGAAGGCGGTGAACTGGGCGTGATCGGCAAGGGAATGTTCGACAGTCCGGCGTTTGAGAACGCGCTGTACGCCCTGCAAAAAGCCGGTGAGGTCAGCGGGCCGGTGCGAATGCCGTCGGGCTTTCACATCATCCGGCTGGACGCTATCACTCCGGCTCAGGTCAAGCCGTTCGAGGAAGTGCGTGAGTCCGTAACCAAGGACCTCCGCCAACAACAGGCTGAGAGTCGTTTCTACGAGACTAGCCAGACGCTGACCAATCTTGGCTACGAGCATCCAGATAGTTTGGAACTGGCCGCTCAAGCGTTGAAGGTGCCGATCCAGGACAGCGACTGGTTCAGCCGCAAGGGTGGAGAGGGCATCACCGCCAACCCCAAGGTTACCGAGAGCGCCTTTGGGGAAGAGGTGCTTAAGCGAGGCGTCAACAGCGAGCCGCTCGAACTGGAACCGAGCCATGTGGTAATGATCCGGGTCAAGGAGCATAAGGACGCCACGCCACGCACTCTGGAAGAATCCCGTGAGGATATCGTCAAGGTGTTGCGTGAGCAGAAAGCCCGCGAGGCTATTGCCAAAGACGCCGAGACTTTGAAAACCCGCGCCGCTCAAGGCGGGCATTTGCAAACCTTGGCGAGGGAATTGGGCGGCGAGTTCAAAAATGTCGGGCTGGTGGGGCGCGATGCGCCATCAGTAGACGCTGCGGTGCTGGACGTTGCGTTCCGTTTGCCGCAACCGGAGGCGGGTAAGGTAGCGCTCGGCACCGCGGCGCTGGCGAGTGGCGATCAGGTGGTGCTGGAGGTGGTCCGGGTAGCGCCGGGTCAAAAGGATGCGCTATCCGAGGATGAGCGCAAGGCACTGACGCAACAACTGGCGCAACAGACCGGTTCCGGGCAATTTGACAAGCTGCTCGGCAGTCAACGTGTCAAGATCAAGGTTGTGACTCACGCCGACCGGTTGTAGAAAATCCTCCCTCTCCGTTGGGGGGAGAGGGTTGGGCTGAGTATGTTTATTCCATCGCGCCCGGCGCGACGGTGTTGAAGCCGCTGTCCACATACACAATCTCGCCGGTGATGCCAGAGGCCAGATCCGAGCACAGAAACGCTGCGGTGTTACCCACTTCTTCAATGGTGACGCACTTGCGCAGCGGGGCGGTGTGTTCAAAAGTGTCCAGCATCTTGCGGAAATTCTTGATGCCGGACGCGGCCAGAGTGCGAATCGGGCCGGCGGAAATGGCATTGACCCGAATCCCTTCCGGCCCCAGCGCTTGGGCCAGATAGCGGACGCTGGCATCCAGACTGGCCTTGGCCAAGCCCATGACGTTGTAGTTGGGCACCGCCCGCACTCCGCCCAGATAGGTCATGGTGATCAGCGCGCCCCGCCGGCCCTTCATCAGTGGTCGGGCCGCCTTGGCCAGCGCTGCGAAGCTGTAAGCGCTGATGTCATGAGCGATGCGAAAATTTTCGCGGCTGATACCTTCCAGAAAGTCACCTTCCAGCGCTTCACGCGGCGCGTAAGCCACCGAATGCACCACGATGTCCAGCCCGTCCCAGTGTTGCCCCAAGTGCGCGAATACCGCGTTAATATCGGTGTCGCTGGCCACGTCGCAGGGCAGGATGATGGAACTGCCCAGTTCGATAGCCATCTTCTCGACTCGGGATTGCAACTTGTCATTCTGATAGGTGAAAGCCAATTCAGCACCTTCCCGGCGCATGGCTTGGGCGATGCCCCAAGCGATAGAACGGTTGCTGGCGATGCCTACGATCAAGGCACGTTTACCGGCGAGAAAGCCCATAATGAACTCCTAATGCTGTTTTGGTATCGTTTCGACGGGTCATTTCACAAGCTGTAAAGGATACTGCATGACGTGCGCAAAATACTGTTTTCGGCGTAGGTGGGTAGCGGGCTTGTTCGGCTTGGGCGGCGCATTGCTAACCGCAATGGTCATTGCGGCGCCGACGCATGGTATCGCCCTGCACGGTCAACCTAAATACGGGCCGGAGTTTTCCCATTTCGATTACGTCAATCCCAATGCACCCAAGGGCGGCGAGGCCCGGTTTGCTACCATTGGTAGCTTTGATACCTTTAATCCCTTTAACATCAAGGGTCAAGCTGCTGCGGGCATCGGTCAGTTATTCGAGAGCCTGCTGACCGGTAGCGCCGATGAACCATTCAGTGAATATGGGCTGATTGCTGAAAGTGTGGAGGTCGCTGAGGATCGCGGCTCGGTGATTTTTGTGCTGCGACCGCAGGCCAAGTTTCACGACGGCAGCCCGATCACCGTTGATGACGTGCTGTTTTCTTTCGAGACGCTGAAAACCAAAGGCAGCCCGTCGTTCCGTTTTTATTACACCAACATCGCCAAGGTCGAGAAACTGGGCGAGCGGCAGGTAAAGTTCAGCTTTAACCCCGGCGAAAACCGCGAACTGCCATTGATCATCGGCCAGATGCCGGTGCTGTCGAAAAAATACTGGCAGGGCCGCGAGTTCGGCGCGACGACTCTGGAGATACCGGTGGGCAGCGGCCCGTACCGGCTGGAGCGCTTTGAACCTGGCCGCTTCGTGGTGTACCAGCGCGACGACCAGTACTGGGGCAAGGATCTGCCCGTCAACCGGGGACGGTATAACATTGACCGGCTGCGCTACGATTACTACCGCGATGTCACAGTGGCGCTGGAAGCCTTCAAAGCGGGGAATTATGACCTGCGGATGGAGAATGTCGCCAAGCTATGGGCCACCGGTTACGACTTCCCGGCCTTGAGCAAGGGTCTGGTGAAGAAGGAGAATTTCCCGCATCAGATGCCATCCGGGATGCAGGGCTTTGCCTACAACCTGCGCCGTCCGCTGTTCCAGGATGCCAAGGTGCGCCAGGCGCTGGCTTACGCCTTTGATTTCGAGTGGAGTAACCGCAATCTGTTCTTTAGCCAGTACACCCGCACCCGCAGCTATTTCGACAATTCGGAACTGGCAGCGCGCGGCTTGCCGTCGCCGGAGGAATTAGCGGTCTTGGAACCGCTGCGCAAGGAATTGCCGCCGGAGGTGTTCAGCGCCGCTTATGAACCGCCGACCGCGAACGATGACGCCCAACTCCGCGCCAATTTTCAGAAAGCGTTGCAATTGTTGCAGGAGGCCGGCTGGATGTTTCGGGATCGCAAGCTGGTCAATGCGAAAACCGGCGAGCCATTCCGCTTCGAGTTGCTGATTGATGAGCCGACCTGGGAACGCATCGCGCTACCGTTCGCGCGCAATCTGGAGCGGTTGGGGATTGAAATGACGGTGCGCAGCGTGGATTCGGCTCAGTATGAAAATCGGGTGCGCGATTTTGATTTCGACATGATCGTGAATGTCTGGGGTCAATCGCTGTCACCCGGCAACGAGCAGCGGGAATTTTGGAGCAGCGCCGCCGCCAACGAACCGGGTAGCCGCAATCTGGCCGGTCTGAAAAATCCGGTCGTTGACCGGTTGGTGGATCAGCTCATCGCCGCTCCCGACCGCGTTAGCCTGGTGACTCGGGTGCGGGCGCTGGATCGGGCGCTGCAATGGAATTATCTGGTCATCCCGCACTGGCATCTTCCGTATGCCCGCATCGCGTTCTGGGACAAATTCGGTTATCCGCCGGTGACGCCGATGCAGGGCGTGCAACTGGAAGCCTGGTGGATTGACCCAGCCAAGGATGCGGCGCTGAGCCAAAGTGGTTCGGGGTCGGGAAAGGCCAATTAATCGCTATTTTGTGAGCTTGAAGGCCAGTCGTCATGCGCTTTTTCAATACTGCCGGTCCGGTCAAACCGGGCTGGCAGTGTTATGACTGAAACGGAATACCGAATACTCCATGCACCACGAACCGCGCGAAAAACTCCCTCCTGTAAATTTTCCTGTGACGTGATATTCGGTATTTTGGTATAGCTCTCCTATGCAGGTTGTGGAATTTTTAGATACCATTCTATTTTTC
>NZ_CBTK010000072.1 GCF_000531125.1 Candidatus Contendobacter odensis Run_B_J11
ACGGCATACGAGATATTGGCGTGACTGGAGTTCAGACGTGTGCTCTTCCGATCTAGCCCGCGACAGCCGCCCTTTTTCGCCACTGCACCCATAACCGACGCGGACAGCGATAGCGCGGCGCGGTTGCCACTCAGGCGCAATTCAAAACGGTGGGATGAGGTTCAGTGGCGGCATTTCCCCAAAAAGCGCCCATAAAAAACCCCGCACACTTCGACAAACTGAGTGGCGGGTCAGAGGCAGCTACGGGGAAAAGGTGGATCTGGGCAAGCGTGTTTATTTCACGGCGACCAGATGCAGATTGTTGATGGCCCAACCGACCGTTAAAGCGCCAATGGTGCCGGTAATAGACCAGACCGCAATTTGAAATCGTTCCAAGCTGGTCAGTCGTTCACTGTGGGTGGTGACCTGCGTCGTCAACGCCTGCAATAGCGCCCGCTCGCCGGTGGCTTCCTCAATATGCTCAATAAAACGGGCGGATAATCCGGTCAACCGCTCGGCAATCACGGTCTGCTGCTCCTGAATGGTGATCCGGGATTCGCGACCGTGCGCATACTCGGATTTTAGATAGATCAAGCTCTCATCGATCCGCGTCAACCGCTCCGAGGTGTCGATCACGCGCTGGCGATATTCGCGTAAGGTTTCCGCCATTTCCGCATCAATCCGGCGGCGTAAAGCGTCGGCGGTGTCGGTTCTACTGTTGGCGCTGGTGCTGCTTTCGGTGTCTGCATCGCTGTTCATTCGCTGATTCCTCATCGGTAACGCCACGGCGCTTGCCAAGGACCGTCGGTTTTCCAGATACCGCGCCGCTTTCTCTGGGCGATGTCTTGAGCCGCGTAATACTCGCCGCGTGATTGCGGACACTGCCACAACGCGGCATAACCGCCTTCCACCAGCCGCAAGCCACAATGGGCATAACTGCGCAAGCTGATGACTTCGGCAATCAGCCGACCGTAAGCATCGACGCCATGAATCCGCGCCTCCACGGTCTCATTCAACGCCAGCAGTCGGCGCAAATAAGCGCGGGCTGATACGGCGTAGGCATAGCAATCGGGGTTGCTTAATTCCGGCGCATCAATGAATGCCAGTCTGATCCTGGCTTCCTCAACGCCGTTTCCTGTTGTTCGCCACACTTTGAGGGTATCGCCGTCGGGCGTGTAGTTGACCCTGACCTGTTCAACAATCACGGCAATGCCTTCGCTTCCGCGTCGGTCATCACCCTGCCGCGTTCGGTTCCGGTCTTGAATCCGATAGACGGGATAAAGGTCACGCTGCGCTCGGCGGGCTTGGTGTAGTAGGTTCCGGCGGGCCCCTTCACTCGTCGGCGGTCTGACCAGCGGGTTTCAAAGCGGCCCAAGTCATCAACGGTGACCGTCCCGCCTTTCCTCATGATGTCCTTGATGCGCAATAGCAGCTTGTCGAAGGCAGTGGCCGCGATGGTGGCATTCATCCCGCTGTAACCATCCTGAACGTGATAGCGCAGGGTGTTATGTCCCATATGCTGAGCCGTGCCGACCCTCTCATCGGGCGTTTTCGGTTCAATCGCTTCACTCTTGAAAGCGCGGATTTTGAGCGGGTTGAGGGTGAACAGGGGTGGACCGACTTCGTTGTTGCGAATCTCCGCCACACTGAAAAAAACGCTGGATTCGCTGCCGGTCGCAAACTCGAAAGAGGAGCCGATGCCTTCAAACTGCATCCGGTTTTCGCTCTCGTTGCCGTAACCCAGCTTGACGGTCTTCCCGGCCAGCTTCGTCGGGTCTTGACCGTAGCCCCAGCCCTGCGGGCGTAGATTCGCGCTGATGATCACGCCGCTGCTGGCCGTCCAGGTGACTTCCACCAAGTCCGGGATTTCCTCGGTGCCCTGGCGAATCAAGCGGGCATGGACAAATGTTGGCTGTGGCGGTTTCGGCATCGGTAGCCGTGACTTTACGCTGACGCTCGCGGCGGGGCTGGTCTGGCCGTTGATGCGCTGGCTCACGCTGATCGTGATGACGTGGGTTGAACCGTCGCCGGGCAAGCCTGAAATAGGGATTTTCAGGATCGCGGGATCCATCGTGCCGGGATTCTGCCAAGTGAATGCGGGCGTGAATGCCGGGGCGTCGTCAATGCGGGCGGTGAGGGTGTGTTGCTGCGGATGACCGTAGAACCACACTTGCAGGTATTCATCAGGATCATCGGGCTGCAACGGGTTGATCTCGTCTCGTAGCTGACTCTGCAAACCGGCGGGCGCTTTGGCGCTGGAATGCCCAGCGGTAAACCGTAGCAAGGTCGAGACCTTCAACCGCTTGCGACTGATCAGCCTGATCGCGGCGCTGGCAAACCCGAACACGCAACTTCCGCTTAACTGAATCGCGTCCGGGTTGACGGCTTCAATGTGGCTAAGGGTTGCGGCGCTGGCGCTGAATAGCAACGCGGCTTGGCCTTGGATTTCAGAGGGAATGCCTCCTTCATCCGCTAAAAAATTCACGGTGATCCAGCCGGTATCTTCGCCTTGGGATACGCTGCCATCCTTGGTGTAGGTTACATCGAGGGCTTCACCGGCTACGACGTGGGCTGTTTCGGTAGACCAGTCTACCGTTCCAGAAATACTGAACAGGTCATCCTCGCTAAACTGAGTTCTTCCGGTCAGAAAGTCATAAGCGCCTTCACTGCTGACTTTATAGTTTATGGTGAACACACCATCGCTGGGCGCTATAAACCGTATCTGACTGATCCCGCGATCCGTAATCGTTCCGGCCTGAAAACACGGGCCGCCGTCTGGCCCTCCGTTGGCTATGAGTACAAACGGCACTGTTCCATCAACAATCTCCCCTTGTTCTTGGTTACCCATGCTGATGGGTTCCTCCACTGTTACAGCGCTGCCGTAACGGGCGCTGCCGTAAGCCTCTCCTAACAGCATCAACACCAGTTCATTCGATTCTCTGCCGTCTACCCTAGCCCATACGATGAATAAGCCTTGTCCGGCCTTCGCGCCCTGAATGACGCGGGCGGTGTTTCCTTGGGGTTCTAATCGGGCGCTGTCTTCCTGTCCGCCCTCGGCTATCCAGCGGCTTAACCATTGCACCGGGCGCGTCGAGTCCGTTTGCGCTATCGCTAATACACGACCGGGTGTGGTGATGGTTTCTACTAAATAACCGTCTGGATCGTTCTGCCAAGTAATCACTGACGCACTCCGGCCTGAATCAGCGGGCATAAAATGGGCATCACCAAGCGGGCGGCGGCTTGGCGCATGGGATGACCGCCGATGGCTCCGGCGCGGGGATAAGCGTTGTGCTGGCGAAAGCGGTAAAGCGGGCGCGGAATGTGATATTGCTGGCCGAATTGACAGATCAGACCCATCAAGGCGTATTCCTCGAAGCCGTCCCACTTCTCCAATTCCTCAAGGCAGGGTTCAACGGCTGACCGGCGCATGACGTGCAGGTGATGCACTTCGGATGGGCCGAACAGTTGACTCATCGGATTCCACGGCGCTTTGAGGTAGCCGATTCCTTCCCGCTCGCCGATCAGTTGAATATCGCAATACGTGGCAACAATCTCAGGGCGCGCATCGAGCACTTCCAATGCTGCGGCGAATGCGCCCGGTACGACTTCATCATCCGCATCCACAAAGGCGACATATTCTGCTGTGCCGTGCCTGAAGGCGTTGGCTCTGGCTAATCCGACTTTGCCCTGAATCCCTTTCAGAAAATGCACGTTGACCGGTTCCGCAGTCAACGAAATGAGCGCGTCATCAATCCATCGAGTCGGCTCGTAGCAGTAAAGAACATGGACATCTACACGCGGCGGGGTGACTCGCCCTGCGGCGGTCAAGCGTTGCCTAATCCGTTGACGGGTGGCGTTACGGAACTCAATCGGGATTTGGTTGTGCGTGTTGCCGGGATGCAAGCGGAAGAGATAGCCGGGCTGTTCGACGTGAATCCAGTCGCCGACCGTCGCCAGCATTCCATGCAAAAAATACTGCTCCATGCCCGTATACGTTTCCAATTCATCCAGAAACGGCAATACCGCAGTGCGGCGCATGACGGCGATGTGTTCGGTATGGCCTGCGCCTGTTAAGTTGCGCTCAACGCACCAAGGGCCGCTTCCGGTTGAAACATCCGGGCCTAATACCTGCCCGGACTCGTTCATATAAAGCGCATCGGTATACGCGCCAAGGGCGGCGGGGTTGGCATCCAGCGCGGCCACACACGCGGCGATAGCGCCGGGTAATAGCACATCGTCATCATCCAGACAGGCCACAAACTCCGCCGTACTTTCACGGTAGGCTTGCGCTCGGCCTGCGCCGGTGGCGCGTCCGTTGTTGTCTATGACGCACAGGTTCACCGGTTGACCGGCCACGCTGGCGATGGCCTGTTCGAGCCATTCTGGGCGGGTTCTGGCGATGGTCAGAATATGCAGATCAA
The DNA here is from genome assembly GCF_000531125.1 of Candidatus Contendobacter odensis Run_B_J11. GTDB lineage: Bacteria > Pseudomonadota > Gammaproteobacteria > Competibacterales > Competibacteraceae > Contendibacter > Contendibacter odensensis. The sequence goes on from NZ_CBTK010000072.1 coordinate 4,401, forward strand.
CGCGGTTCGTCATCGCGGCTTAACCTATTTTCACTTCAAGTTCACCGGCCAAAAAGACCGCTTGCTCGCCACTCTTGATCGGCTTGTAGGCGCTCAATGCCGTCGCGAAGCACAGATCGCCGTTCTGATTTTTCAGGCCAAAGCCTAAAACATTCAGCGGCCAATCGGCGGTCGCCAATGGAAACTGCACGGCTACGCCATTGCGATACACGGTTTCGCCCGCTGCGCTCTGAGCGGCATCTTTAATCCAGCGTCCGCCACCGGGGCTATGCACCACCGGCGCGTACCCATTGCCGATGATTTCATTGCCGCTGGTGTTGGCCTCGTTCGGGGTCTGGCTGTACAGGCAGACCGTCCATTGGGTGACTGCCGGGAACGGCTGGCCCAAAAACAGGGCGTCGCCGACGGCGGCTTCAAGGAAATTCGTCGCACTCATCACTTGCTCCACGGGTTTTCAGACTAGGAAACCAGACCCAGAAAAGCCGCGCCTTGAAAGCGCGGCCTTGCGGTGGGCTTTAGGTGGCGGGCTTGGCCTGCAAGTCGGTCATGACGGCACCGGTTTTGACGCCGGTCTTGAAGCCGATGGACGGGGTAAAGCCCAGATTGCGATAGGCCGGAACAACGACCGGCTCACCGTTTGAGGGATTGCGGGCCATGCGGTCTTTCGTCCACTTCGCGGCCATCACGCCAAAGTCGTTGAGTTCCACGCTGCCGCCCTTGGCCACCACGTCCTTAATCTTGAAAACCAAGGCGTCCACCGCATTGCTGACAATGTTCTGACCTTCGGCGGGCAAGCTGCCCAGTTGGGTCATCACGTCGGCGAAGACTTCCGCCTTGAGCGTCGCATATTCCACGTCCCGCGCCGTGCCGGCGATCTCATCCGGCGTGGGCGGGTCTACCGGCTTGAGCTTGCTGGTGATATGGATCGGCGCGGCGGCCTGCTTCTCTGCGCTCTTGTCGCTGATGTTGCTGGCCGCGATGCTGAACACATACGGCCGCGCTACGGCGGGACCGGTTTCCTGGACGATGAAGCGGCTGACGTTCTCAACCCGGCATTCGGTCTCCGGGCCGTTGCTGGTGTAGATCGTGTGCTTCTTGTTGAGGTAGTCGGTGGCGTAAATCACCACACCGGTTCCCGGCGATACCCCATCCCGCGCCCATTCCAATTTCAGCACGTCGGGAATGGTATCAATGCGATCCCGCAACAGGGTTACGGTCAACGCGGTCGGCGGATTCGGCGCTTCAAGCTGATAAGTGATGAAGCTGTTGAGAATATCCACCCAGGCGCCGGTGTCGCCATTCACGTTGTAGCGGACGCGGAAATTGACCGCGTGGCCCATGCCGTCACGCGGGACGACCTGCGACTCGGCTTTGACCAAGGACAGCCCGACGCTGGATTCGCTGTAGGTCGTGATGTTGCTCACGGGCACCGGGAAATAGCCCAACGGGTCGGTGATGTCCTCAACGTCGGCCTCGACTTCAATCGTGGTCGGGACGGGACCGGTCCAGCGGAACAGAATGGTATTGCCGTCCAAGTTCTCGCCGGTAATCTCATCCTTGCCCGCATCCTTGATGATGCTGACCGGCGCAACCGGAGCCTTGACCGCATAGGTCTTAACACCCGCGCCCAGATCGGTCGCGGTGTACAGCAGGAATTGGCTCTTGTCATTGCGCGGCGTGGGTCGCGCTGGCGTGGCCGGCACAAATACCGTTTCATCAATAACCTTCGTGAACACGCCCGCATCGTTGCGGCACAAGTACAGCGAAACCGGCAACAGCGGATCGGTAAAAGTCGGCGTGGCCAACAGCGGTTCAACGGCGCTGGCAAAGGTCACGTCCTTGGATCTGAAACCGTCAGCGGTCGGGCCGTCTACGAAGTTGGAAGGCGTCAATGGCTCGCCGAGCGCGTTATGGAAACCGGCGGCGGTCAGGGTGTTGCTTTCCGGGTAGAACAGCCGGAAAGAAGTAGCAGGGGTACTCATGAGAAAAACTCCTAAAAGGTGAAGAATCAAAAAGCAAATGTGCAAACAAACCCAACTTCAGCGGTTGCTAAATCCGGGCGGGGGTGGAAGGTCGTCGGTAGGGTCATTTGCGGGCGGCAAGGTGTCGCGCAACGGTTCAGCAGCAGCAGGCAAAGCAGGAAAAGCAGCCTCCGCAGATTTCGCCGATTCACGCTGATGAAAAACCTCTTTGGGGCTGGCGGTGTACTCATTACGGAAGACCTCAATCGCCGAGAGAGCCGCGCCGAGCAAAATGCAGATCGCGTGGGTCATGTCCGGGCTGGCGCTGAGTCCGAACATGGCCAAAAGTCCAGCAATGCCGCGCCAAGTGGTTGGCTGCTTAAAGTCCGGGACGAAGTTCATCCGTCGCTACTCCGGTGATAGGCTTGAACGGCCAGGTTCTGGATACGGAACAGGCGGCGATACCAGCCGCGCCCGAAGCTTTCTTCATTGCGGTTGAATTCGTACTGCAAGGCGCGTTCTGCCGCGAACGTGATCAGTAGGTCTGGCATGGACTGACTGGCGCGGGCTAAGGTGATCGGCCCGATGCTGCCGTCCATCTTCACGCCCAGCGCCGTTTGCAACAGAATGGCGGCGGTCGTGCTGCCCTGGTTGACGGCGCAATCGAACACCAGCAAATCCAGTCCAGCGGGTAGCATGTCCCCGCGAATGGGTTGCCAGTAGTCGCGCTGGTAAATCGCGCTGGCTTGTTGAAGGGTCAGGTTCGCTATATCCACGTTCGGATAGCTGCGCTGACTGATGCCGTATCGGGTCAATCCGCCCGGGTCTTGGCGGTGATTGCTCAATCCGCCTTCTTCGGCCAAGATGATTTTCAGGCATTCGGGAAAGGTGCCCATCGGTTGCGCTCGGTGGCGTTGATTCGATGGACGGGATGATTACGGCGGCGCTAGAGGATGTCGTGTTGATTCTGGCGCTTTCGGCGATTTCGCTCATTAGCACCCCACTTTTTTTAGCGCGGCGCACACCAAAGCCATTGAGGGCCATAGGCCGTAATCGCCGCGCAATCGCGGAACGCTCCCGAAGTCACGCTTTGCTTGGAGTCTCGATGTGGTTTCCCGTGGTGGTATGGAGTCACGCTGACGACGGGCAAAAAAAGCGAGGCCCGAAGGCCCCGCCCACAACCCGAATCAGCGCAACCGGAACGCAGACCGCGACGACCGCCCACCGGGCCGCAACCCGGCAGCCGCCCGCAACGCACACCCACGCGGGCGGCGACAAACC
>NZ_CBTK010000073.1 GCF_000531125.1 Candidatus Contendobacter odensis Run_B_J11
TTGCCGTTCTCAGGAACCTACCGCCAGTTGGGCGGGAAGTAACGCTTGTGGAGAGGGCGTGAGACCTGGGGGAGCATGCGGTCGCCTCATCGGCGTAAAGCTCCCCACCCGTGGGGAGTTGAGTGGCGAAAACCAAGCCGTACCCCTGGGCAGCCTCGATGAAGCAAGAAGTGAGTCATGGAATAAAAGACCATGATTTACGCAACGGATGAATGTGTTCACCCACCTGCGGCAGCTATTTTTACTGCAACCTGTAGTCGTGGCATGACGAGGGTAGGTAGTTACGATAAAAGTAATAAGGGTACTGCCGCAGTCTGAGCAATAGTTTTAGTTTTGCCCAGCCGTGAATGAAACGGTGGTGCAGATTGCCTGATTTGCCATCACGCTGGCTCCGCCAGAATCAGTTCCGCTACCTTCTCACCGATGACGATAGTTGGCGCATTGGTGTTGCCGCCGATCAGGGTCGGCATGATCGAAGCGTCCACCACCCGCAGCCCGCTCAGGCCGTGAACCTGCAGTTGATCGTCCACTACCGCCATTGGATCGTGCCCCATCTTGCAGGTGCCAACCGGGTGATAGATGGTCTCAGCCCGGCACCGGATGAACTCCCGCAACTCCTCATCGCTTTGCGCCGCTTTACCAGGGAACAGTTCTTCGCCGCGATAACCGTCGAAAGCTCGTGCTGCGAGAATTTTGCGACAGGTCTTCACCCCCGTTAGCAAGGTTTCCAAATCGTCCGGGTGGCTCAGATAGTTGGGTTGAAGCAGCGGCGGATCGTATGGGTCAGCGCTTTTTAGCGCCAGATGGCCGCGACTCTTGGGCCGCAGGTCACAGACATGCAGCGAATAGCCGTAGCCGAGCCAGATGCGCCGCCCGTGATCGTCGAGAATGGTCGAGGTCAGGTGGTATTGCAGATTGGGCAACGGCAAGGCGGGGTCGGATTTGACGAAACCGCCGGCTTCGGCCAGGTTGCTGGTCAGGAACCCGTACCCGTGGCGGCGATAGTCAACAATGCTCTTGAGCAGCCGGGGCAGGAATGACAGCGCGAAGCCGTAGGAGGCTCGTCGGCATTCGCGGTGAGCGACGATCACATCCAGATGATCCTGTAAGTTCTGGCCAACGCCAGGCAGTTCATGCACCTGTGAAATGCCGTGCCGTCCCAGTTCGGCGTGCGGCCCGATGCCGGATAGTAATAAAAGCTGTGGCGAATTGATCGCGCCGCCGGATAGTAAAACCTCGCGCTGCGCCTGAATTTCGACCGTCTGACCCTCGCGGGTCCGATAGGCCACGCCCACCGCCCGCTTGCCCTTGAACAACACCCGACTGGCCAGTGCATGAGTGATAATCATCAGGTTCGGGCGCTGGCGGATGGGATGCAAATAGGCGCGGGCACTGCTACAGCGCCGGCCTTCCTTTTGCGTCAACTGGTAAAAACCGACTCCTTCCTGCTCGGCACCGTTGAAATCGTCACTCAGCGGATAACCCGCCTCGCCCGCAGCGCGGACAAAAACCTCGCTAATTTCGCTGCGTTGGCGCGGATCAGCGACGTTGAGCGGCCCACCGACCCCGTGATGCTCGGACGGACCGCGTTCCTGATGCTGTGAACGCTTGAACAGCGGCAGCAGCTCCGCATAGCTCCAACCCTGATTGCCCAGTTCCGCCCAATGGTCGTAATCCCAACGATGACCCCGGGTGTACACCATGGCATTGCTGGAACTGCTGCCACCCAGAGTTTTGCCACGCGGCCAGAACAAGCGCCGCTGATTCAATTGTGGCTGCGGCTCGGTCTGATAACGCCAGTTCATCGTTTTGCTGCGCATCATAAAGAACATGCCGACCGGAATGTGAATCCACGGGCTGGTATCTTCTGGTCCGGCCTCTAACAAACAGACCCGCCGGTTCGGGTCAGCGGACAGCCGATTAGCCAGCACACAACCGGCTGAACCTGCGCCCACGATGATGTAGTCGTACATGGCTCCGATCCTCTGGCCCGATACATGGCCGGGCCGTGGTTTACGCGGCGACGGAAGTCGCGAATGACACAAGGCTAATCACTTCACGAGGACTGGGCTTGTCGAAAATGGCAACGCTTTGTCGAAACTGGCTAGTCGGGCGCTGGAAAACTACACTTTGCAACAGTGCGGCAACCCGTCGCCGCTTGGGAAAACGTGGCCACGGCCCACGCACTTCAAATGACACCAAGAGAAAACACCACCTTGAGCAAGCTGTACATTTGGCAAAATCGCGGCTTTTTCATGGGCCGCCTGCCCGATATCTCCGAACACCGGCTGGGTTCAGCAGCGTTGTGCGTAGGCATTGATCAACCATTCCGGGTTTTGGAAAGCGAAAGCAGCGGTTGGCGAGAAGGCCGCAGCGTGCTGGTTCCGCCGGGCTGCCTGCACGAAATCCAGGTCGGCGGCGCAATTATGGCGATCCTGTTCGTTGAGCCAGAAGGTACCGATTACGCCACCATTCACAACGCCATGTTCGACGGCGAATGGCAATGTCTGTACGGATTAGCCGACGAAGCTGCGGTACTGGCCGCGTTGCGCGATGCTTGGGAACGCCAGCCGGACGCTGCCACGATCCACAATTTGCTCGACCGCCTGATTCCACCGCCCAACCCGGAAGATCGCCAGCATCCGCTGGATGGTCGGATTCAGCGGGTGATCCGGCTGATGAAAGAAGATGTGACCCACAGCTACTCGATGAACGAATTGGCTGAGTACATCAATCTTTCGCCAACCCGGCTGGTTCATCTATTCAAGGCAGAAGTGGGAGTGCCGATTCGCCGCTTCCGGCAATGGCATCGGATGCGGGTGGTCGCGGCGTTGATCGCCAAGGGCGATACGCTCACCGATGCGGCGCTGGGCGCCGGTTTCGCTGATTCCTCGCACTTCAGCCGGGCCTTCCGCAACATGTTTGGTATCACCCCGTCCTCGGTTTTTGGACGCGCCGCCAACGTACAAATTGTGATCGCCTGACGGGCGTTCCTAATGCTCGCGCTGATTGACAGCCATAGCCATTTTGACGACGCCCGCTTTGATGCCGACCGCGACGCCGCCTACCAGCGGGCGCATACCGCCGGCGTAAAGGCGCAGGTGCTGGCGGCGGTCAGTGCCCGGTTGTGGCCGCAGCTTAAAACCGTGGCGGTCCGTTATCCGGGGCTGTATCCCAGCTACGGCCTGCATCCGGCCTGGCTGGCCGAACATCGGCACGAACATCTTGATGTGCTGGCCGACTGGTTGATTCGCGAGCGACCGGTAGCGATTGGCGAATGCGGGCTGGATTACTATCTGCCGAATCTCGACCACAACCAGCAGGCTGAGTATTTCACCGGACATTTGCACTTGGCTCGCCGCCATAATCTGCCGGTTATTATTCACGCCCGTCATGCGGTGGATGATGTGATCAAACAGGTGCGACGCTATCCGGGCGTGCGTGGAGTGGTGCATAGCTTTTCCGGCAGCGCGGATCAGGCCCGGCGGCTGCTGGATTTGGGCGTCCTGCTTAGTTTCAGTGGGCCGCTGACCTATCCACGGGCGACCCGCTTACGGAGTCTGATCCAAACCTTGCCGCTGGACGGGTTCATGCTGGAGACCGATTCACCCGACCAGCCATTGAGCAGTCATCGCGGCGAACGCAACGAACCCGCTTATCTGCCGGAAGTGCTGGCCTGTGTCGCTGAACTGCGCGGCGCCGATCCGGCTGAAATTGCCGCTGCCACCAATGCCAACGCCTGCCGCCTGTTTGGAATCCCCGATGTCTGATCCCCACGCTCGTACTGAAATCCTGATCGGCGCTGAAGGGCTGGCCCGATTGCGGGCCGCGCATGTGCTGGTAGCCGGACTGGGCGGAGTCGGCGGTTACGCGGCGGAAGCGCTGGGCCGTGCTGGCGTCGGTCGCTTGACCTTGCTGGATCACGATACGGTAGCCCCGTCCAATCTCAACCGGCAACTGCTGGCGCTGCATTCCACCCTCGGCCAATCCAAGGTTTCCGTTATGGCGGCGCGGCTGCGCGACATTGATCCCACGCTCGAATTGACCCTGATTGGTGATTTCCTCCAGGCCAGCGGCGCGGAGGCATTGATCACTGCCGCCCGGTATGATTACGTCGCTGATTGCATTGACAGCATCGCCTGCAAAGCGGCGCTGGTCGCGGGGTGTCATCGCCACGGCGTACCGGTCATATCGGCCTTGGGCGCAGGGAATTGCCTGGACGTGAGCCGGGTGCGGGTGGCGCAATTGAATCAGACTCAAGTCTGTCCGCTGGCTCGTGAGTTGCGTCGGCAATTGCGGGCACTGGATGCGCCACTGAATTATCCGGTGATCTACAGCGACGAAGCCCGTCGGCAACCGCTGCCGCATTCACCACTGGACAGTGACACGCCCGGTCGACCACGAGCAATCAATGGCACGATTTCCTACATGCCGGCGCTGTTCGGGGTAATGCTGGCGGGAGTGATCATTCGGCGGTTATTAACGCTTTAGACCGGCCCGCGCCGCAACCGGTGAAATCTCCATAAAACCCTTGTTGAACGTCTCCTCGTCGTGCAGCAGCGACGCTGCATAACCGACTTTTCTGGTTCTTTTGCAATTCCCGGAGCCTTTAAGCACAATGCTATATAGTCTTCCCAATTGATATCCAGACATGCATTATGCAGTGGACTCTTGAAAAGCAGCATATCGAGTATCTGGGAGTTGAAAGAAGGATCGAACTTTTGCTATTTGTTGTTGCAATAGCTTTAGAGCAGAATGGATCCTTCGATTTAAGTCAAGCTTGCTTATTATCGGTTGCTTGCCCAGTTGACGATGTTTCACTTCCTTCCAAACCTGTCCATTCCACACATCTTGATCCTGGAGCTGCTGCCCCTATCTGATGGAATCGGTACA
>NZ_CBTK010000074.1 GCF_000531125.1 Candidatus Contendobacter odensis Run_B_J11
TTTGTATGCCCACCAAAAATCATAGAGTTACCGCAATTGACTCCGAATTTATTGAGGCATAAAAAGTGGTTTATGATCGACAACATTCTGTTTTTAAACAGAATTTATACCCCTGCAATTCCCAAAGAGCCGTAAATTTTCCTGTGATGGCGAGGGTTCGCGGTATGGACTAGATCGTGGACTTTATCTAACCAATTGATCTTGCTGAGCGAAGCGCATTGCTCTCGCCTAATACCAGTAGTTCAGATCACAGGAAAATTTACAGGAGGATATATGGCGGACCCCAATTAACATACAGCGACTTCTGCAGTGTGATGTACAGCGCAGCGTCGTACTGCATTTTTGCAGGTTGTTCAAGAACATGGGCGAAAGCGAGACCCAAGAGTTGCGCGACCAACAGAGTGGTGGCGAATCGTAATAGTTTCGGCGGAATGGTGTGTCTCCTAGCGAGAAGTGTGGCACGGCGAGACACCTAACCGTTGACTAAACAGAATTAGAAAATAAGGCGCTAGGCAGAATCTGCATAACACAGGTTAACACCCATACGAAAAAATAGGCAATCAAGGGAACCTACGCTGATGATAATCCCCCATTATTATCATCAACTATCAGGCGGAACTAAATCGCGCCGGTCTTCATAATCCGTATTCTTTCCTGCTGTTCTTCAATGACCTTAGCCGCAAGACAAAGAGTCGCCATCAAGTGTTGGCGTTCCAATTCCGTACCAAATACCTCGTTGTCAACAGGGATAAAGCCTAAAGTGGCAAGGCTATTGAGTTCACCAATTAACGTATTGATGTCGACTACCTGCTGGGTGTGATCGTTCATGCGAATGACTCCTATCGATTGAGCAAAATTCAGCAAATTCATTTAGACGATAGCCACCTCTCCTCAAAGTACAGATCGAAACTCCGTGGCACGGTTTGCTTCCTATTCTGTCTTGCTAGCCTTGCCGTCAGAATCTGCCTTCTGGTTGGGACTAGCCTCAATCTTGACCTTGGTGGTGCCGTCCTCTTCCATATCCAGCTTTTTAGCGGCTGCGCGAGACAGATCGATGGCCCGATTCCCCACATAAGGCCCCCGGTCATTGATCCTGACCTCGACCTTTTTGCCATTTTCAAGGTTAGTCACTTCAGCCTTGGTCCCCATTGGTAAACTGGGATGGGCCGCAGTCATTTTTTTTTGATCAAAGGTCTCGCCATTAGCGGTCTCCTCGCCTTGAAATCCAGGGCCATACCAAGATGCTTTGCCCACCTGCTTGTGGCTCGATGGGGCGGAAGCCGCACTCCCTTTGCCGGGTTCCACTGAATTTCCCGAGGTGCAACCAGAAAGCGCCAAGGCGCCTATCAAAACAACTCGCGAGAAACCAACAAAAGGGTTGCGGCGGGACATTACAATGCTCAGCGCTATCATGACTCAATCCCCACGGGATCACTGGTATTATGGAAAAAACTACCATTACTCCATGGAGAGCGTCTGTGCTGTAACACACATACCGATTAAACGAGCCTTCCTGTCACCGGCTGGAATGTTTTGCCTTCCTTCGCGCATAGAGATTCATTAACGGAGTCACCGAGATCCCGTGCAGCACGATGGAGACAGCCACTGTGGTTAGGGTGAGGGCAATGATTTTCTCGGCTAAAGGGCGGGGCAGACCCTGATTAATCGCGTACATCAAATAATAGATCGAGCCGATTCCACGGATGCCGAACCAGGAGATGAGAATGCGTTGATCGTGCGATATAGGCGCTCCGATCAATCCAAACCATACCGACAGGGGACGCACTACCAGAAAGAACAGCAATAGAAACTCAGCGGCGCTGGCGGGGAGATCGATGAAGGGGAGCATCGCGCCGACCACCAGAACAATCGCGACCTCCGCGATCCGCTCCAAGTGCTCATTGAAGCCTTGCACCTCTTGCATCATATAGGCGCTGGCAAATTCCGAATGGGTGGCCAACTCCGCATGAGCCTGCTTGCTCTGAAGATCGGTTTCCCGATTAGTTGAATGGGAGACTTCCTCAGGCTGTTCTTTCACCCGCTGCAAGGCGAGGCCCGCAGCAAAAACAGCCAGAAAACCATAGGTGTGGCTGAGCACTGCAAACCCGTAGGTCAATGCGATCAGGCCCAGCGCCAGAAACTCATCGAAACCGACCGATTCCTTGTGGCGGCTCCGCAGATAGACCACCAGCCTCCCGATGAGCGTACCCAGCGCCCCACCGATCCCCAGACCGCCGGCAATCGCCCAGAACACGTCCACTGCAAACCAGCGCCAGCCTTCTGTACCCAGGTCATGCAGACCCAGCAGACCCAGGCCGAGCATCACAAACGGAAAAGCGGCGCCATCGTTCAAGGCGCCTTCGCCCGTCAGGCTAAAGCGCAACTGATCACGATCCTTCGCCTCTTCAACCTGGACATCGGAGGCCAGAACCGGATCGGTGGGCGCAAGGATCGCTCCGAGCAGGATCGCCGCACCCAAAGAAAGGCCGAGGTCTATCACCCCGATGGCGGCAATGAGCGCCACCGTTAGCGTCATCGAAACGGTGGCTAGGCGCACCGGCAGACGCCAGCCCCGGTTCGACAGGGGCAGACCGAGTTTCAGACCGACCGCAAACAGCGAGATCAGCACCGCTACTTCAGCCATTCTTTCCAGCAGAACGGTGTAGATCAGCGGATCGGGCGCCATAAGGGCCAATCCAGCGGGACCCAGCCCGTAACCCACGGCCAGATACAGCATGGCGGTACTTAAGGGCAGCCGTTTCAGCAACGTGCTCGACAAAGCCATGGTGATCAGCAGTGCGCCGATAATCAGGGTCCAGATCGCGAAGAACATCGTATACGGCTCAGTCGCTACCCATGCGATCTGAGCATTGCCACCTGGGAACTGAGTTCATGGCTGCGCAGCAAAGCCCTGGCGCAGCCAGTGGTTGGCGAGAGCGATGGCGCCGCGGGTGGCGGCAGTGTTCGCAAGGGCGTTGAGCATCACGAAGTCGTGAATGATCCCTTGGAAGCGCACGGCGGTGACGGGTACCCCCGCTGCCCGGAGCTTATTGGCATACGCCTCTCCTTCGTCGCGTAGCACGTCGGCTTCGGCGGTGATGACCAAGGCTGGCGGGAGGCCACGCAGTTGTTCGAGGGTCGCGCGCAGTGGAGAAGCCGTAATCTGTTTTCGCGCGTTTGGATCCGCCGTGTACTGATCCCAGAACCACATCATTGCATCGCGGCGAAGAAAATATCCCGTGGCGAAGCGATGGTACGACTCGGTATCGAAAGACGCATCAGTGACCGGGTAGAAGAGCAACTGCTGCCGGATCCTGGGACCGCCGCGCTCTTTTGCCATCAGCGTGACGACCGTAGCCAGGTTGGCTCCGACACTGTCGCCCGCCACCGCAAGGCGCTCCGGGTCCAGGCTCTGTTCACGCCCGTTCTCTGCAACCCACTTGACGACCGCGTAGCTTTCCTTAATCGCGGTGGGGTACTGAGCCTCCGGCGACAGGCTGTAGTTCGGGAACACCACCGCCGCCTGCGCGCCGACGGCAAGCTCCCGGATCAGTCGGTCATGCGTGTGCGCATTGCCGAATACCCACCCCGCCCCATGTAAGTACACGATGACGGGGAGGAGCGCGGGCGCACTTTGCGGGCGCAAAATCCTCACAGAAACCGAGCCGTCAGGGCCGCCCGGGATCGTTCGATCCTCGATCTCAACCGGGAGTGTACTGACTGGACCCGATTGAACCTCATCGACGGCTGCACGTCCCTTCTCTGGACCCAGGTCGAAGAGATACGGCGGATTCGCAGTGGCCTTGACGAATTCCTGAGCTTCCGGTTCAAGCTGAATAGTGACTGACATCTTTCATGTCCTCCATTGGGTCTCCAAAAGAAATCCTCCCGTAAATTTTTTCTGTGATAGCGAGAGTTCATTGCGTGGGCCGAACCATAGGCTGTTACTCAACCCATTCTTAGTGGGTCAATCGTTTTGCATATAGCCATAATCTTCCCCGCTTGCTTAACCTTGGCCGCCTATCTCATGTCGAACAACTCAAAATGGAAATCCTCCGTAGCCAAACCTTTCGCAACCAGGTTCTGGCGCAAGGCGCGGCCAAAACTCGACGGCCCACAGAACCAGAGGTCGGCGTCTTTCCATTCAGACACCCACTGACATAAACGCTCCGCATTCAGCGGGCCGTCTTTCGTGGTCACCAGCAGGCGCAGTTGAACCTTCGCCCGGTCTGCCAACGCACGGATGTTGCTGATGAATTCCTCATCCGGCATCCGGGTGCTATAAAACAGGGTGATCGCCTGGCGGCGCTCTCCTTCCGCCAACGCCCTCATTCGCGCAATGAACGGCGTGATACCGATGCCGCCGGCGACCCAGATTTGGCAGGGCTTGCTGCTGGAGAAGTCAAACTGGCCGTAAGGACCTTCCACTTTGACCCCATCGCCCACCTTCAAGGTAGCCGGGAGGGTATCCGTGTAGTCGCCGATGCCTTTAATGTCAAAACTCAGCTTGCCGTCACCGGCCCAAGCCGAGGAGAGGGTGAAGGGATGGGGGCCTTCGTGCGGATCAAAGGTGACGAACGCAAACTGCCCGGCCTCATGTCCGGGCCATGGGTCTTTCAACATCACGCTGACGTTGATCACCCGGTTGTCTGGGTAGTGAATAAGTCGCTCGATGAGGCCAACGGCACGGCGGTCGTGTCCGACGGTGCGGAACAAAGAGACCAGCGCAGCCACGGTTCCGGCCAGCATCAAAACGGCTATAAACGGCCCGATCACTTCACCCCAGTAGCTGAACTTCATCAACACCAGCGAATGAAAGACCAGAACCAGGTACACCATCGCCAGCAGGCGATGAGTCTTAAAGAAATAGCGGTACGGAAAGCGCTTGATCAGCGCCAGAACGATCAGCGCCACCGCCGCGTAGAACGCCCACTCGCCCACATCTTCAGCCAGACCGCGCTGGCTCTGAAAGAACCGGAACAGGGCAAGGGGCTGCTCGGAGGCCGGGGCGCGAACCGGGCGTTCGAGCCACCCCCAGCCGACCATCCACTTGGGTACTTTCACCCATGACCAATGCAGGATTACGATCACCAGCCCCGTGATCCCCAGCCATTTGTGCAGCCGGTACATTTTGTCCAGCCCGCCCAGAAGCGGCTCAAGGCGTACCGGACGCGCTGACAAAATCATGCCGACGCTCATCACGCCCATGCCGAGGATGCCGGTGTAGTTGACCATTGATGCGCGAAAAGGGAAGAACGCAGAGGAGTTCGTCAATACGGCGTCTGCGACCAGCCATAACACGGACAGCAGCGCCAGCAACACGAGGTAGCTGATCTTGATTTCTTTCACGGTGTCAACATTCCTTTAACGGATCGCGTCGGCAAAAAAGCCCCAAGGTCTACGCAGCGGCGCGATAGCCTTCGCCCTCTTTCCATTGGAGTTCGACACGACGCGACTCAGGGACTACGGACATCGCATGAGTGGCAAACAGGAAGCCCTCTGCGTTCCGCCACCAACTTGCGCCAGTGGCGAAGTCGGTGTCGGTGGTCATAATTCCACGTGATACCGCCGATTCAATGGCGGCGGCCATTTCAGATGTTGCGGAAAGATTCAGGATTTTCATAACGCTACGGGCTGAAAAAATTTGCTTATCCATTTTATTTCCCTTCGGTGGGTTTGCTGCGTTTCAGGTGAGGGCGGAAAACGCCCATTATTATTACCCCTATGGAAAATGTCTGTGTTCTAACGCACATAGCTGATGGTTTGCTGAACCACCACCCGCGCCGGCTTGGCGCGCTCGCCGTAAGGCGGTTTGGATTCTGGGGTATCGACTCTGTACTGAGCCTTATGAAAACGTATGCGCGCTACAGCACAGACGCTTCTTGTAGGGTAATAGTAAGGTTGCTTTTCGTAATGCCAGCCATGCGGGTTCAGAATACTGAGCGGTATTGAAACTGGCGCGCACCTTACTCTCTCCGGCGGACACTTCCAGCCAGCCGTTAATAACCTTCGGGTAATTTCGCCGTATTTTACGCGGGTGAAATTTTAGAGTGGGCTAGAAGAGAAAACCTAATGACCGTGAGGGGTCAAACACAGCATAAACCTCGCCACTGATTTTTCTCATCCCCTTGTTTTGGAGACTGACCCATGAATTCTTGCCCGCACTCTTCGCTGCGCAACCTTCCCACCCTAGCCGCCCTGCTGCTGGGCCTGAGCAGCGGACTGACCGCTCTCGAACTGTCCGCCGCGCCGACGAACATTCCTTCGGCGGCGACCCGCTTCACCGACAACGATAACGGCACGGTGACCGACCACCTTACCGGGGTGATTTGGCTAAAGAACGCCAATTGCACGGAAACGGTCGGTGGGGTCAACAAATCAGCGGGGGTTTTGGCTTGGGATAATGCTCTCGCTTGGACGGCAGCGCTGGATAATGGCAGTTGCGGTCTTACCGACGGTTCCACCGCCAGCCAATGGCGCTTGCCCAACCGTAAGGAATTGCAATCGCTCATTGATCATGGCGTAAGCAACCCCGCGCTACCTGCCGGCCATCCCTTCACCCGCGTCCAGTCCCATTACTATTGGTCGTCCACAACGTTTGCGCTTGGCGCCAACGGTGCCTGGGGGGTTAACCTCACCGACGGCAACCGGTATGCGGGCGGCGCGACCTTCATCCTCTATGTCTGGCCGGTGCGGCAACAGGCTAATATCCTCATCGAACAGGCAAAAGTAGCCAACGGGTTGTTTTGGGCTGCGCCATGATGGATTTCATCCTATTCCTAATGGGATTCATCAAGATTCTCGCGAGAATCTTGATGAATGGTTCTCAGTAAGTCAGCCTTGAAGCCAGAGGAAATTCGAATAACTCTGCACTCTCGTATTGAGGCCGATGGCATCCGATGGAATGCGCCGACTCTGGATGACCACAGTAAGAGCACTTCGTCTTAGGTTCTTCGATTTCCCGCGCCGGATTTTTCACTGCGGATCGAATAGTTGCGACCTCGCCACACTGCCGACAATGGTAGGAACGCCTTACTCCGCTCTCATCGGTAATCGGTATATTGGACACTTCTATTTTGCATGACGCGCATACCGTATAAACGGGCACAGAGTCCGGTTGTGGATAGCACTGAACCAAAAAAGATGCAGCGCGGCTTATTAGTAAATTGATTGATGTTTCTAATCGAACGGTCATTAAAACCTCCAGTCATCACCTTCAAGGACGGTCATGCAATGCGGGCTGTTAGCGATCAGCCAACTGCACACGTCCTGCTATATATTTCAGAGCATCTGGTATTACCATTAGTAGGGAGATTACCATTTCCCTTCAGAGACGTATGTTCTATAACGAACATAGGGTATTGCTAGTTGAGATCAAAATTTGCCTAACCTTACTGTTCGCTCCCACCGAATGTAACTTTTTTCTTTAGCCGTCCGGATGGAATACCCATCGGATCAAGAAATCCCTTAAAAACCTGAAAGTTAAGCTGTTGCCTGTGATCGCCAAAATGGTTCGAAATAGGGGTTCAGGGAAGTTCGATCTTTGATTCTTGCTTTCGGGAACTCCATTCCTGGAACAAGACGTAGGCGATAGCCAGCAAGGTTGGACCCAGAAAAATACCGAGGATGCCAAAGGCCAGCACGCCACCCAGCACGCCGAGAAACACCAGGATGAAGGGCAGGCGACTCCCCTGGCTGATGAAGTAAGGCTTCAGGACATTATCGACGGTGCTCACCACTAAAAACCCCCAGAGCGCGAGAAACATAGCCCACCCCGTCTCGCCGTTCTGGAACAGCCAGAGGGCGGAAGGCGCCCAGATCAGCGGTGGCCCGACGGGAATCAGCGAAAGAATGCACGTCAGCACGCCGAGCAACAGAGCGCCGGGTACGCCCGCGATTAAAAACCCCGCGCCGGCTAAGAATCCCTGAGCCAGTGCGGTGCCAATAATGCCGTAGACCACGCTGTTGATAGTATCTCCGGCGATACGAATTAACCCAGGGGCCTGCTTTCCACCGACTCGATTGAATACTGCTTTCAGCCTTTCCGAGAGTGCCTCGCCGTCCCGGTAGAAAAAAAATGCAATGAACACGCTAAGGCTGAGAGACAGGATGCCGCCGCCGAGGCCGGCCGCACGGCCCAGCGCCCAGTCTCGCAGAGGAATGAGATAGTGCACCAGCTCAGCAGTCAGTTTAGCGCCGCTACCCGCCATCGCTTGCCATCGGTCGTGGAGGCCAGAACCCACAACCGGCAGCTTCACTACCCATGCGGGGGGAGCAGGCGGCCCTTGACTGAGGAGTTGCCGCACCATTCCGATCAGCGTGGTCACATCTTCCGCCAAACCGACTCCGAGGAACACCAACGGTCCGATCAGCACTGCCGCGACCAGCCCTACCATCAGTCCGGCAGCCAATCCTTTCCTTCCTCTGACGGCCCGTTCGATCCGGCGATAAACCGGCCAAGTAGAAAAGGACAGGATCACCGCCCACAGGAGGGCGGAAAGAAAAGGGCGCAGGATGGCGAAACAACCCATCACCAAGACGGTGACGAGGGCGATGCCAGCCCATCGGTCGATACGGTTTTGGCTCAGCCCAGCGTTGGCCTCGGACCGGCTGGAAAATTCCAGAATCGGAACGCTTGAAACGGGTTCATCCATCAGAGTCCAGTGACCTCGACCGGTTGTGGGTGGAGCTATGTGTCAGCTTAACCCATAGAGTCCCCGGATTGGCCTGCTACAGGCTGACTACGGGAAGGGCTTTTCCCCTACGCCGTTTTTGCGATTTCGCTGCTCGATTGAAGTGTATCGGCGCCACTTTCATCCAAAGCCTTGGCCAAATCGCGTGGCGCGGGCTGGTGCTTACGCGAGCCGAAGATATGCGAGTAGGCCCAGGTAAATTCCGCCCCCAGCAGAAAGATCTGGGCGGAGTAATAAACCCAAACCAGCAGAGCCACCAGCGAACCCGCCGCGCCAAAACCGCTGGTCACTCCGCTTCTGCCGATATACAGACCGATCAAAAAGTTACCGATGGTAAATAACAGGGACGTGAGGGCGGCGCCTATCCAGACTTCGTCCCAGCGAATGCGCACGCGCGGCATGATCTTGTAAATCAGGGCAA
>NZ_CBTK010000075.1 GCF_000531125.1 Candidatus Contendobacter odensis Run_B_J11
TCAACCGTTGCATCAACCATGGACAAATAATCCATGAGTGATTTCTTGCTTCAACGAGGCCGGTTTCACCGGGGTCTTGCGACTCCGGCCAGCGCCTTCCTCTCCACAAGCGTGACTTCCCGTCCAACTGACGGTAGCCAGCGCTACGCGCTGGATATTCAAAGCCGCGTTGATGTCGCGGTCGTGGTGTGCGCCGCATTCGATGCACGTCCATTCGCGGACGGACAGCGGCATGGACTCGCAATAACCGCCGCACGCCGAGCACGTTTTGCTACTCGGAAACCAGCGATCCACCACCACGACCGTGCCGCCCGACAACGCGGCTTTGTACTCCAACTGGCGGCGAAACTCGTAGAAGCCGATGTCGCTGATCGCTCGCGACAGTTTATCGTTCGCCATCATCCCTTTGACGTTCAGGTCTTCGATGCCGATCAGGCCGAAGCGCTGCGTCAACTCGGTAGTCGTTTTGTGCAAGAAGTCTTGTCGGACTTGGGCGATGCGGGCATGGAGTTTCGCCAGTCGGGCCGCCGATTTGCGCCGATTGGCGCTGCCTTTTTGCGTGCGGGAATGCTGCCGGGAACGCCGTTTCATCCGCTGGAGATGCTTTTTCAGCGGCTTGGGACTGTCGATTTTCTCTCCGGTAGACAAGGTGATGGCCGTGGAAATGCCGAGATCAATCCCGACCGAGGCTGGGCTTTCGCACACCGGTTCAGGACGTTCCATTTCGACGGGGATGGCAATAAACCAGCGGTCGGCTTTGCGGCTCAAGGTGGCCGACAACGGCTTGCCGTCGAACCGCAACGCCTCGCGCATCGTCACCCAGCCGATTTTGGGCAACCTGATCCGCTCGCCGTCGAAGGCAAACGTCTCCGGGCCATTGTCCAGCCGGGCCGAGTCCTGGACGCCGCGCCGCTTGAAGCGCGGAAACTTGGATTTCTTTTGGAAGAAGCGCTGATAGGCGCGGCCCACGTTCTTGATGGCCTGCTGCGGAACCGCTTTGGGCAGGTCGAGAATCCACGGAAATTCAATCGGCTTGATGGCGTTGAACTGGCGACGCAAGGCCGCTTCGTTCGGTTTTTCGCCCGCCTCAAACTGCCGTTGCCATTCCGCCAGCGCCCAGTTGTAGGCCAACCGGGATGCGCCGACGCATTGCCGGAACCGCGCCTCTTGAAGTTTATTGGGCTTGAGTTCAATTCGGTGCGTCAGGACGGTTCGCATTGCATCGCCTCCAACGCCCGTTTGGCGCGATGCTCTGCCGCTCGCCGCCCATACAACCGGGCGCCCATCGACGTTAAAATTTCGGTCAGGTCGCGCACGAGATCGTCGGCGACTTCAGTGGTATCGACGACAACCAGCGCCCGTCCGTGCGCCGCCAGCGCCGATTCGACGGATTCAAAGCCAAATCGCATCAGTCGGTCGCGGTGTTCCACCACCACGGTCGTCACCGCAGGCGCTCGCAACAGCCGCATCAGGCCGCGCCGATGGCCGTTCAGGCCCGAACCCACTTCCTTGACCATTTCGGTCACACGCCAGCGGTTTTCGGCGGCGTATAGCGCCAGTCGGGCCATCTGGCGTTCCAGGTCGGCTTTCTGGTCCGCGCTGGACACGCGGGCGTACAGCGCCACGCCGCCCTCGGTCGCCGCCACCGGCGGATGCACGATCACCGTCCCGGTGAGCAGTTGTTCTGCCGGGACCGGGAGCTTGCCATCCTTCCACAGCCGCCAGGCGGTTTTGTACAACAATCCTTGCGATTTAGCCCACATACTGAGTTTCATAG
>NZ_CBTK010000076.1 GCF_000531125.1 Candidatus Contendobacter odensis Run_B_J11
TTTCACTTCCTTGATTTTAATCATTTTAACTCTTCAAGTTAATTTTTGTCATGTACAGAGATCGTAGATACCATGGGTTGCCTGCTCGTTGTCGGAGTTCATGCCGCAAATATTTACGATGGACGGGCCGCTCGTTGGGTCATACCGGCCTTGTTTTTACTGCGGGATAGGGTTAAAAAAATTTGGGCCGATGGGGCTTATTCTGGTGCAGAACTGATCGCGTGGGTTAAAGCTCAATTTGACTGCGTTCTTGAGGTTGTTGAAAAGAAAAAACCCGTGAATGGTTTTCAAGTTCTTCCTCGACGTTGGGTGGTAGAAAGAACCTTGGCCTGGCTAAGTCGATACCGGCGACTTAACAGAGATTACGAGCGCAATCCTAAGTCAAGCGAAAGCATGGTTTATATCGCTTCAAGTCGATTAATGTTGCGACAGCTTTGTAAAAATAGGGCATTAATGATAGAGGCTATTTGAGAATAAAAATTGAGCAACTGAGTTGCTGTACAGCTTCTAAAATCACTGTCTTAAAAAACCTTCGTTTGTTGAGACAGTGACATAATGCGCTGATTGGTAAAAATAATAACCCTTATGACAGTTTTCTGTCCGGTTGCTGATACTGCTGGCGAATTCAATAGGAGGAATCTCATTGCTGAGGCGGTATTCCTCGACCCGGATCGCGTAGCGTTCGAACCACTCCGGTGCCGCGACACCGGCCAGCCAGTCCGGTGCCGCCGTGGCCACGCTGTTCAGGGCCGCGCGCAAGGTCTCACCCACGCTCTCGAGCCGATTGAGGGTGCGGATCGCGGCCAGAACGTGGGTGGAATCGGTGCGTTGCTGGCCACGGGCTTTCAACAGGCCGCGCTCCTTTAACCGTGACAGCATCGCTTCCAAGAGGACAGGTCCGGCGGCACCTTCAACTAGGCGAGCGCGGAATTCACACAGCACGGAGGCATCGCCACCGGGGTCGGTCAATTCCAGGCTCAGGGCGTATTTCCAGTCGATCCGAGCGCGAACCGCCTCGGCCGCTTGGCGGTCGGAGAGTCCTTCGACAAATTGCATCACCGTGATCAAGGCCAGCCGCCAAGGCCTTTCCGCCGGTTGGCCGCGAGTGGGAAACCAGGGGGCAAACAGGAGATCGTCGAAGATCGTACCGATTTCATCGCGCAGGCGAACGTACAAGTTGCCTTTGGGAAAGGCGGCCCGCGCGACCCGTTGGGTTTCTTCGGGAACCGGGGCCATCTCTTGGGGCTGGAGCGACATGGCGATTCTCCGCAAATCAAGAATGGGGATGACTCCAAGTCTATCAATGACACCCACGTCGGACTTGCGCTCTATCACCACTTCAGATGAGATTCGCTCCAGAATCGAATTCGCCAGCAGTATCGGTTGCTCGTCAAACCCCGGGTACGACAACGATTCCTTCACTTTGGGGCCACAAGGCTGTGGCTCTCAGGCAAACTCAAAAAAACGAACGCTTTTCTGTTACAGATCCCTACTGTTCCCGACAAACCCGATGGGTGCTGTTCTGACGCCTGTTGCCCTACCATAAAATTCATATAGGGAATTTAAGTACCAAATTTGTAAGGAGAATTTAGTTTCGTGGTGCGTACTTTCTTGATCAGTAACATCACAGACTGAGTGCGCCAAAGCTTTACGAGGGCGATATCACTACCCGAGCCGTTCGAGGCGATGAGGAGGTGACCCTATGGCCCCAAAATGAAGGAATCGTTGTCGTACCCCAATATGGCTGACTTGGCCTTGCTCTACAATGACTTGGCGGAAACCTACGTTGCTGGTCGGCGTTGATTCGATACCACGCCGATTCTTGCCGATGTGTGCCGCCTGGAAGTTAGCCCATCCACTTCACCACGAGGCTGAACCGTTCATGTCTTCCCCTGACGTTCCACCCCTCCCCGCGCCGGTTGCGCCCAAACCGCCCATTCCGGGCGAATGCTGCGAGCGCGGCTGTGAGATGTGCATGTGGGACTACTATCGCCAGGCTCAGCGCCGCTATGAAGCGGCTTATGCTGGTTGGCAACAGCAGCAGGCTGGACGCCCATAGCCGATCAAGGGCGATAATCGGAAGACCAACCGGATTCTACCGGTGCGCTTTTAACCCGGTCGATCAGTGCGGCTACCGCATAGGCGGCATCGCCGGTTTGCGCCTTGCCGCTCAGAACCTGATCGGCCAAGGCGCGAACTGTCAGGTCGCCTGAATCCGAAGCGCGCTGCCTAATTCCTGCTTCTGATTTCAGGGCATCCCGGCCAAACAGGCCCGATCCAATTTGGAGGGCTTCTCTGGAACACCGGTTCAATTTGAAACTTCGCGGTCACTCGCCACGACCTTAACACCCATAAAGTATTATTTAATCATAAAGTTATCAATGTTGACACTCAATATGCTTAACTCGCTGGAAATCCCAACAGTTGGAGCAAAGCGCTATGTCAACGACCCATACGGTACGGCCCGGCGAAACACTTTCATCGATTGCACGCGCCTATCAATTTAAATCTTGGCAAGACCTTTACTGGCACGCGGACAATAAAAACTTACGACAAAAGCGGCCGAGCGGGAACCTCATTTTTCCCGGTGACCTCGTCATGATTCCCGATCGCTTCGCCGTCGCCAAGCCGGTCACCGGTCCGGCGCCGGTTCCCCTGCCCTGCGACAGCAAGGCCGCCGCCGTGGCCCTTCTCAAGACTAGCGCCAAGCTGGATACTCAGACCCAGCAACTTCTCACGCGCGGCCTCGTGATCGGTATTATCGCGGCGGAGCGCAAACGGATGAATGTTTTGGAGAAAGAAGGTATTGACGATGACACCTTCGGTCCGGGACAGATCGGCCAGCTCGCCTATACCGACGTGGTCAATACGTTCAAATCGGAGTTGAGCCAGTTTCTCATGCAGATGGGCGCGCAGTGCGGCGCCAGCCTCCCCAGGGGATGCGGCGTGAGCCTGAAACCCCTGGTCCAGAAAGGGTACCCCCAGGACGTGATCGACCCGGTGGTCTCGGATTTCTTCATCGCGGCGTACCTGGCTCTCCGCATCAAGGAAGCCGCGAAGCCAGGGCGGAGCGCCGAGGATCAACTCCAATTTGGTATCGGGATCTACCTCGGCGCTCGCGGTAGAATCGCGAGGGCCCAAGCGGCTCTCAGTCCCGTCGACCAAGGGGCGAGCGTCACGGATTATCCGAGGGGTCAAGAACCACTTGCAGCGTTCGAGCGATCCGAAGGACCGGGATGTCGCAGCTTATATCGAAGAAGTTTTCAGGAGTCGCTAACGGGAGCGATCGACCGGGATGCGACCCGTCGGGGTCAAGGCGTGCCGCGAGTCACCCTTTGGCGCTGGAGATACGCTGCCGTTCTACCGATGATCGGGTTGGATGAGGGTTGAGGAGCATCGGGTTCCGGTGGGCGCCCTTCCGAAACGACCGCCTCCAAGGCTGTCCATTCCACACATCTTGATCCTGGAGCTGCTGCCCCTATCTGATGGAATCGGTA
>NZ_CBTK010000077.1 GCF_000531125.1 Candidatus Contendobacter odensis Run_B_J11
TTAATTTTAGAAAAATAGAATGGTATCTAAAAATTCCACAACCTGCATAGGAGAGCTATAGCGATCCCCAAGCTTATAGAGTGCGGCTTGCGGCTGGCTTAACAAATTGGACAACAGCGATTGCAAATCATCCATAGAACTGATCGGCCATTGGTCTTGATAGCGTCGCTTCACTCTCTGAAGAAAATCAGCCACTTCAGGGATAGTTGCGGAAGTCGCCAGCGAGTCTAGCGTTGCACGGGTCATCCGGTCATTGCGCGCCAAATTCAGCACGGGCCAATCTTTTCAGCGGCTTACTGGATTCCAGCCTACGCGGGAATGACGGAAAGCGAAAGTCCTACTAATGAAAGGGTAGGGTTTTAACCATTGGGGCGGGTTGCTTCCGGCGGCAATACCGGTTTCATCCGAGCGCCGAGAGTCGTTTCGGGGCTTTGCGCACCCAGTCGGCGCTGATAAATAGCGGCGTATTCCATAACCCGCTGTACATAGGATCGAGTTTCGCGATAGGGGATGGTTTCCGCCCACACATCGGCGGGCACGGTGTCACGGGCCGGCAACCATTGCGCCACTTTGTTCGGGCCGGCGTTATAGGCTGCGGTGGCCAGCATCGGATTGTCCTGCAACCGCTCCAGAATCTGCCGCAGGTAGTGGACGCCATAACGAATGTTAATGTCAGGGCGCAATAGAGGAGGATTGTCGGCGGAGACATCCCGCAATTCCTGGGCAATCTGCCGACCCGTCGCGGGCATGATCTGCATCAACCCCAATGCCCCAACCGGCGAACGGGCATCAGGCCGGAAACTGCTTTCCTGCCGGATCACCGCATATACCCAAGCGGGATCGACCGTATCGGTGCGAGCGTTATTGATGACCCCCTCGCGATAGGCCAGCGGAAACCGCAACTCCAGATCGTCCCAATGCTCGGCGCGGGAGATAGTAGCAATGGCTTGCGGATGCCAGTCCCAGCGGTGTGCCAGCACTGCGGCTTGTTGCAACGCCGGACGGTCGAAACCCTGGGTGGCCTGCCGCCATTCCGCGTCGGCTTCCAGCTCCCGTCCGAGAATGTACAGCTCCCGCGCCCGCTGCAAACCCGGCGAACCGGTGAGCAACGCATCCAGTTCGGTCGCGGGAATCGTCAGCGGAGTGCTGGGAATGGCATAGGGCGTACTGAGCCGGTCGGCGGCCAGAAAACCGTGATAATCGCGCTGCTGGGCGATGCTCTGATAAATCGGTTTAGCCTCTTCCACGCGACCCAGTGCCTCCAGCGTCCGGCCCCGCCAGTATTGCCAGCGCGGACTGTCGCGTTCTTCCGCCGGCAGTTGATCCAGCCAGTACAACGCCGCCGGCCAGTCGCCCTGCCGCAAACAGATTCGTACCCGCCATTCCCGCACATCACGATCCACCATCGTATCCGGTACCGCCGCCAGCCGCGCTAATGCCGTCGGGTGATAGTCGCTGGCAATCCACAAGGCCAGCCATCGTTCCACCTCTACCAGTCGGGGGGCCAGTTGTGGGTCACGCTGCTTGAGGGTATCAAGCGCCGCTGCCGCTGCCAGCCCATCGCGCTTACCCCAGCGTTCCAAACCATCGCTGACAATCAACCCGGTGCGCGGATCGCTGAAATCAAAGCGCCCGTTTTCCAGCAATCGTGGCGGATCGTCGGCAATAACCAGCCAATGGTCGGCCAGCTTCCGGTCGGCAGCAGGCATCGCTTCACGCAAGGTTTTCGCCAGCCCCAAACTGTTGCGATCCATCGCCAGCGCGAACCGCTGCCAGAGCAATTCCGGTGTGATCCCCCCTTGACTGCGCCAAACGGTGATCACCGGATCGCAGGCGACCGGAAGCGCCGTACCGCGCAGCCAAAGAGTGGAGAAACCCAGCAGCGCCGATTCTTTCTGCCCGCTATTCAATAAGGCTTGCCGCCGCCAGCAGTCCAGTTCGGGATCGCGGCTGGGAACTGCGTCACGCCCATAATCGTCCCAGCGCCGGGCGGTGGCGAGCTGGCGCAGCCAAATGCCGCGCAAGCGTTCGGCCAAGGGTGAATCGGCGTAAGTTTGCAGAAACTCGCGGACTTCGGCAGCGGGTAATTCTGGCAAACGGCGGCTGAGTTCCTGATAGCGCAGGTAAGGATAAAGCGGATAGGTACGGAGTGAGGCGTAGTCTACCGAGACCCCGTTGCGCAGCGCTTGATCTGCATTCTGAAACGCCTCCCGCCACGCAGATAAGGATTCCGTCGCGCTTGCATCGCCGCCTATGCCAATGGTCAGCATGGCAACCAGTAACGGTATCCATCCACGACGCGGCAAGCGCCACCCGGAACCGCTGGGAGTTCCGGCTGGATTCAGATAAGAAGCGCCACGCCGGCTACGGCGCTGGTTCATGCCTTGATTACTTGTCGTTGCCCGCAAACAGAGGGCTAGCAGCGGCAGGCGTGACCGATCGGGCGGGCGGGTTAACCGTGACGGCAGGCCGGCTCATACCCGCGCTGCTGCTGCCGCTGATGACCCGATTGCCGTTGGGTGGTAGATAGGTGCGCGGTTGGGTGGTTGAAGCGGATTGAGCGGAAAGATTGGTCAGGCTGGCGGGGCGGTTGCCGGTGCGTGGAGTGATCACGACGACACCGGGACCGCGTGAGTAGAAATTACCCGCGTAATTTCCGCCCGCATCGCTGCTGCGATTCAGCGCCAGGGGACTACTGCCCGCGCTGGTGTTATACGCAGTGTTATACAGGCCACCCTGTCGGTATTGCTGGTAGTAGTTCAGCACCTTGACCACATAAGTCTGGGTTTCCTGATAGGGCGGAACCTGATTGCCGTACTTTTGCACTGCGCCCTCACCCGCGTTGTAGCCGGCTGCCGCCAGCCGGGGATCGTTGAACCGGTCCAGCAGCCAGCGTAGATAGCGGGCGCCGCCATGCATATTGGCAATCGGATCGTAGGGGTTGCCGACACCGAAGCGTTCGGCGGTGCCGGGCATCAGTTGCATCAGCCCCATGGCGCCTTTGGGAGACACCGCCCACGGGTTATAAGCTGATTCAGCGCTGATCACGGCGTGCATGAACGCCGGTTCCAGGCGGTACTGCGCCGCAATGCGGTTAATATCGGCAGTGAACCGCTGACGATTGCCTTCGTTGATCCGCGACAAGCGGGTGCGTCCAGTCGGCTGGGTATAATAATTGCGCGGCGTCATCGAAGCGCCGCCCGGCGCGTACAGATTGCTGGGGGCGAAGCTGGAGGCGGATTGGGCGGATTCCTTGCGGTAGGCCGGGGTGCGCATCACCAGTTTGTAGCGGGGATCATTAGGGACGTTGCTCAGATGCCGGACTCCGTTACCATCCACGAAAGCGTAGATGTCGGCCTGAACCGGCCCGGATAGCAGGGCCAGCGCTGCTGGAATCAGACCGGCTAATAATCGCCGCTTCATCAGCTTCTCCTTGATTTTATTGAAGGCTTATTCAGATTGATGAGGGTCGGCGACCGTCTGGTTTTCGCCGGAGAGTCAAGCGTCTGTCGGTCAACCTCGTTAAGATTAGCATAAACCGCCCAATCGCAACCGCCTCAGCGGCCTGATTGCCCCCCCTTCCGAATCCATGTGAATGAGGACACTGATGTTTAGAACCGCTGAATTGCAACGCAAGCTGCCCAAAGAGGATTACCACCAGCAGGTTCCGCAGTTGCGGCAGGAATTGTTGATGATGCAGATGGAACTGCGGGATGCTGGGTTTCCGGTCATCGTGGTGTTCGCCGGGGTCGACGGTGCCGGCAAGAGTGAAACAGTCAACAAACTGCACGAATGGATGGATTCGCGCTGGCTGATCACCCGGGCCTTTGGCGATCCCTCCGACGAGGAGCGCGACCGCCCGGAATACTGGCGATTCTGGCGGGAATTGCCGCCCAATGGTCGCATTGGGCTGTTTCTGAGTTCCTGGTATTCGCTGCCGATCCTCGATCAAGTGTACGGGCATACCAGCCTGGCCGAGTTTGACGAGCGGCTGGAGCGGATTAAGACCTTCGAGCAGACTTTAGCCAACGACGGTGCGTTGATCCTGAAGTTCTGGATGCACCTGTCGAAGGATGCGCAAAAAGAGCGGCTGCGCAAGCTGGAAAAGAGTCCACTGCTGCACTGGCAGATTTCCAAGCGCGACTGGCGGCACTGGGAAATGTACGACCAGTTCATTGCCGCCGCCGAACGCACCCTGATGAAGACCGGCACCGGGCTGGCGCCGTGGAAAATCGTCGAGGGCTACGACGAGCGTTATCGCAGCGTCACCGTAGCGACCACCCTCCGCGACGCGATTCGGTTTCGGCTGGATGAGGTCAAGGCGGGGCGGGGCGACGGTAATAGTGAAGCTACTGCCCACTCGTCAGTTCCGGCGGTAGACCCCAACGGATCAGCGCGGGTGACGGTGTTGTCGCATCTGGATATGAGCAAAACCCTGGCCAAGGACGACTATGACGCCAGTTTGAAACGGTATCAGGCTAAGCTGAATCAGTTGCAGCGCAGCGCCCGCGACCGCAAGGTTTCAACACTGCTGATGTTTGAGGGTTGGGACGCCGCCGGCAAAGGCGGCAGCATTCGGCGCATCACCAGTGCGCTGGATGCCCGCGACTATCAGGTAATCCAGATCGCCGCCCCCACTGACGAGGAAGCCGCCCACAATTATCTGTGGCGGTTCTGGCGACATTTGCCACGGGCCGGTCATGTCACCATCTATGATCGGAGTTGGTACGGGCGGGTGCTGGTGGAGCGAATTGAGGGCTTCGCCCGCACCCGCGAATGGCAGCGCGCCTATGCCGAGATCAACGATTTCGAGGCGCAGTTGGTCGAGAGCGGGATCGTGTTGCTGAAATTCTGGCTGCATATCACCCCGGAGGAGCAGTTGCGGCGGTTCCAGGAACGCGAGCAGATCGCGTACAAGGCGTGGAAGCTGACTGACGAAGATTGGCGCAACCGCGAGCGTTGGGCGAGCTACGAGCTGGCGGTGAACGATATGGTCGAACACACCAGCACCCGCCAGGCGCCGTGGACCCTGATTGAGGCGAACGATAAGCGCCATACCCGAATTGAAGTGCTGCGAACGCTGTGCGAGCGGATGGAAGCAGCGCTGGCTGGCGGGTCGAAATCCTCTTGAATTCACTAAAAACCATCCAAAGGTGCGGGGACCATGATCGAACAAGCTGAGAGTTCATTCCAAGGCGTTGCAGTGACCGAAGTAGCCGAAGTAGCCGAAGTAGCCGAAGTAGCCGAAGTGGCTGAAATGGCTGAAATGGCTGAAGTGACCGAAGTGGTTGAAGTGGCTAAAACGCGATCACGCCCTGGCCGCCACAAACACGATGATCAGCCGCTCGTGGCAGCGCCGGGCACGCCGGACGAACCGCCGCCAATCCTCAATCCCGATGCACCAGAATGGTATCTGAACCGCGAGTTGACCTGGCTGGCGTTCAATCAGCGGGTGCTGCATGAGGCGCAGGACGAGCGCACTCCGCTGTTGGAGCGGGTCAAGTTTTTGGCTATTGTCAGCTCCAATCTGGACGAGTTTTTCATGAAGCGCATTGGTGGCCTCAAGCAGCAAATCGGGGCACGGGTGCGGGAACTGACGGTAGACGGGCGCAGCCCCGAACAGCAGTTGAGCGAATGCCTGGTGGTGGTGCGCGACATTGTGGAGCAGCAGCGGCTGTTATCCTCCCATCTGCACCGGCTGTTGAAGGCGCAGGGCATCGTGCTGCGCAGCTACCAGCGGCTGGCGGAGCCGCAGCGTAAGCAAATGCGCGATTACTACCTGCGCAATATCTTCCCGCTGGTCACGCCGCAGACCATGGACCCGGCGCACCCGTTCCCGTTCCTGTCCAACCTGTCGCTCAATTTGTTGGTGACGGTGCGCTATGCCAACGATGAATCCAGCGGGCTGACACGAATCAAGGTGCCGGTAGGTTCGGGCATTCCGCGCTTTCTCAAGGTCGGCGACGAGGAGTTATACGTCCCGCTGGAGGAGGTGATCGCCCACAATCTCGATCTGCTGTTTCCGGGCATGGTGATCGAAGCCTGTGAATTGTTCCGCGTCACCCGCAACGCGATTGCCGAGCGCGACGAGGACCAGGCCGACGATATGCTGGTGATGATCGAGTCGGAACTGCGCGAACGTCGGTTCGCGCCCATTGTCCGGCTGGAAGTGGAAAAAAACATGGATCCGTACCACCGAGGGATGCTGGCCGCTGAACTGGGGTTGGAAGAGGCTACTGAGGTCTTCGAAGTCGACGGGATGATGGCGCTGCGCGATCTGTTTCAGGTTGTCGGCATCAACCGACCCGAACTGCACGATCCGTCACAACATCCGCTCGATCATCCCAAGCTGGGCGACAAAAAGCGCAACATCTTTCATATCATCCGCGATACTGGACCGATCCTGTTGCAGCATCCTTATGAGTCGTTTGCGACTTCGGTGGAGCGGTTTGTGCTGGAAGCCAGCGACGATCCGAAAGTGTTGGCGATCAAGATGACCTTGTATCGCACCTCGTCGGATTCCAAGATCATCGAGTATCTGATCGACGCCGCGCAGGACGGCAAGCAGGTGACGGTAGTGGTGGAATTGAAAGCGCGCTTCGACGAGGCGGCCAATATCCGCTGGGCCAACCGGCTGGAGGAAGCCGGCATCCATGTCACTTATGGCGTGGTGGGACTGAAAACTCACAGCAAGGTGATTCTGGTAGTGCGGCGCGATTTCAACGGCCTGCGCCGTTATGCCCATATCGGCACCGGCAACTATCACGCCGGCACTGCCCGCCTCTATTGCGATCTGGGTCTGCTGACCTGCGATCCGGCGATTGGCGAGGATTTGACCGAGCTGTTCAATTATCTGACCACCGGTTATGTCCCCAAGCGTAACTACCGGAAGTTGCTGCCGGCGCCCAAGGTGCTGAAACCGGCGCTGCTGGATAAGATCGAGCGCGAGATTAACCATGCCAAGGCAGCTAAGCCCGCACTGATTCAGTTCAAAATGAACGCGCTGGAAGACAAGGACATTACCGCAGCGCTGTATCGAGCTTCACAGGCTGGGGTCAAGGTGGATTTAATCGTGCGCGATACCTGCCGGCTGCGTCCGGGTATCGCGGGGCTGTCAGAGAGGGTGCGGGTGATCAGCATCGTCGGGCGGTTTTTGGAGCATACCCGGATTTATTATTTCCTCAATGGTGAGACCGAAGAGTATTTCATCGGCTCGGCGGATTGCATGAAGCGCAATCTGGAAAGCCGGGTTGAAGTGGTAACGCCGGTGGATCATCCAGAATTGAAGCAGGAGTTACGGCAGATTCTGGAAGTGCAGCTTAATGACCGACGCACTGCTTGGGACATGCAATCCGATGGCAGCTATGTGCAGCGAATGCCGGGCGAAAACGATGACCTGCGTGGCTCCCAGCAGATTCTGATCGAACTGGCGGAAAAGCGGCAAAAGGAAGCGCTACGCCTCAAGAAGCGTAAACCCAAGGGTATCGCCCGGCGGGCGGTGAATTGAGGAGCCGTTGTATATAAATCTTGGAAAACAGCGGATCGCAGCGCGGGCTATGCCCGCGTTCGCACCACATCTTCAGGTCGATCCGTATGAAGCGAAAGTCCTGAATACGAATCACGGATTTACTAGCATTTCGAGAGCGGCGATAGACTCGGCCCAAGCTTGAGGATGGTTGGCGCGCAACGTGCCAAAAGGCGGCATAGTCTGCCCGCTGCCGAAGAAACACCAATTCAGCAGGCCATGATCATCACCCTCCCATAACTCGGTTATTAGATCAGTGGCGGTCGGCGTGCCGGTGGCAAGGTATTGCTCAACCAGAGCAGAGAGGCGCATAAAAGTTTTTCGGTAACCAGACGCCAAGGCTTCCCGGCGATCCAGTTGAAGCACTTCAACGGTCTTTAGCCCTTTCGGCGACCAGTCGTTCACCTGCACATCAAACCGCGCCACCATGTTTCCAGTGATGGGATCAAAATCCAGATGCTGCCAAGGGTTTTCCACAGTCGGATTGACTAACAAGGGCTGGTCATCGTCGGAAAGAGGAAACCGACTTCCCTTGAAACGCCCGCATTCGGCACAGCACAGCAGCAGATTCGGCCATACAAACATCTTTTCGGGGTATGGCATCTTGGGCCAGAAATGTTCTATGTCCGTGCCATGCGAGTCCAAGCAGTACATGCAACGTTCACGCACCCCCATCATGCCTTTGAGAGTAGCAAGCACAACCTGTAACGGGTGAGTCTTGCGGGCGTTCCTCCATTCCCGTTCAATGTCCAGAGAACCACCAGTGCGCTTGCGATTGACCTCATTCTGCCTTTTCTTCAGCTTATTTTCGACATCTGCCTTCAGATGCGCCCGAATCACATGGCGCATCGACTACAACTCCTCTTCATCCGCAACGAAGATCTCCAACTGCTTATCCTTGTTAGCCTCTTCAGCAGTTAGTTTTCCTCCTGCCCTTTGTTTAGCTCGCAGCTTCGCCAGTTCCGCCCGTCCTTCCACCGCTCGGGGTGAGCGAGTGTTTTGCAGGCCGAAGGCGGAAGTTAGCAAGATGGTGTCGGGGCGCGAAGCGATAACCTTCCGGTATTCCTCGTCATTCAATTGCTGGGGAGGAATATCGCTGCCGGGTTCAGGTAGCACAAAAAGCCCTTTCTCGTCGGCGGCTTGGCAAATGATCGGGCTATGCGTGGTGACCAAAAACTGGATGTTGGGAAAATGCCGCTTGAGCCAAAAACCAATTTCCCGTTGCCATTCAGGATGCAGATGAGCATCGATTTCGTCGACCAGCACCACGCCGCTGCGCTTGATAAAAAACTTGCCGTCTGGACCCTGCTCAGTCAAGCCGTCCATACCATAGGCATTGATGAGGTGGCGCAGAATATCAGCTAGAAGAGCCAGCGCCGCACGGTAACCATCGCTCATCTCCCTCCAGGAAAGCTGCACACCATTCCGATCTTTTAGCCATAGCCCATCCGAATCGACACGATCCAGCGTGATCTGGTTGGGCATAAGTTCGTCCCTGAGGATGTTCAGGAGCAACGTCAATTGTTCACGCTCGGCAGCTTTGTTTTCCAACTCCTTGTGTTTCAGGTTTCGCAACCATTGATCCACTTCGGCCAACGATGCGGCCTCCTGAAACATGGTGACAAAACGCTCGGTGGAAGGCGCGACCATTTGCCGGGCCGCCTCCGGTGATGCTCCAAACACCCGGCGAAACGGGCCGTAGCCACAAGAAAACCATCCCTTTGCGTCGGTGGACCAGATGGTGCGGTCCGGGGTGGAATAGTTTTTCGGCTTCTTGACCGGTATTGCAGATTGGAGGGTAGTTTCCTTGCCACCGCTCTTCAGCGTGATCTTTGCCGGGAATGCTTTCCCTGGTTTTTTCCCAGAATCGGTAAGAGTATCGTCTTCTCCCTGACGAACAATCTCTAACTGGATCGACGCCTCGTCGTCCTCTGCTCCTTGGCGTATCCAACGGTGAAAGCTCGGCTGCAACGCCCGTGCGGTGTCCTTTCCGGTCAGCCCGACTGCAATAGCCTTGAGTAAAGTGCTCTTGCCAGAACCGTTGTCGCCTGTGAATACCGTCCAGCCGGCGTAACCGCCGTCAGGTCGCACAAAATCGAATTGCAGATCTGAAAAACCACGGATGTTTTTCAGTATTACTTTACCAATGTACATATGGCACTCCCTTTAATGTGCCTTATCATAGTTGCCACCTACCCCAATTTTTGTTGCCTCGTAAACCGTCACCGATTCACGCCACGCCGTTCTCTACCGCTTCAAGGGCAAACATGAAGCGGACCATTTCTTCCAGTTTGAGGCGGGAAGGCCCACTCAAGCTGTTGCCGTAGTGCAAGTCGTGATGCTGGCAGTAGTCTGCGGCCAGTTTATAGCCATGGGACGGTGAAGCATGATGCCGCAAGTAAAGGGCCAGCCCCTCCTCCACCAGCAGCAGATCCCAATGACGAATAATACGAACCGTTGCCCAGTTCCGGTTCTGGTATTCGCTCTGAAACCTTTGGAGCCGCTTGTATAAATCTTCTGCCGCAAATCGGCTGGGACCGGGCGCGCCTATTTCATACGCTGCTAACAAAGCGTGGGCTTCGTCGAACAATTTCCCGGCAGTTTCGGTCGCCTCCCTTTTGCGCGAGGCAGCGCAGGCTGCCATCCACAGGCCAAAGGCAGGCAACCGCCCCGGCGGCTCCAACCATTTTTTCAACACGGTCAGCCGCGTCAGCTTGGCGTTTCCTTTGGCGTCGATTTCATTGATGATCTTGATGATCTTTTCTGGAACTGAGGTGCGCATACCGGCTACAGCTCCACCATTCAAGCCAGTTGGGCCACGCGCCAGACGCAGGTAGCGATATTGGCCAGCGCCCGCTGCCTGGCCTCGATGCGCGAGGGTGTCCAGTCTTCATTTTCTTCGGCCACCTTGTGGGTCAGCGAGAACGTGCTGACTGCGTAGGCGGCTTTCTTGGCAGTGTAATCGGCGTTGCCGACCTCACGATTACGTCCGGTTTCCATCAGCGCCATATTGCCGAGTCGGTACACGAAAGCATCCAGTTCCTCATCGGTGAACGTTTCCCACCCGGCCACGGGGTTTTGCGGCAGGATGTGCTCCAGATTGTAGCTGGCGCTCTCAAACTCAAAATCCTGGCCAGAGGCTTGTTTCTCCAGCGCACAGAGAATGTAGCGCACGATTTTCTTGTTGCGGCTGGCGGTGGTCTTGATAAATTTGTCGGCAAAAGCAGCACGGAAGGCTTCATCCGCCGGGTAAATGCTTTTCAGCGCATCCAGCACGCTGGCCGATGTCGTGAGCGTGCCGTTGGCGATACGCTGCGCCACGCTGTGATAAACCCGCTCTTGGTCGCCGGTATGCAGACCGCCGATCACGTTGTAGCGGAAGGAAATCATCACGCAGGCGCGCAGCAGGATTTCAAATTCGGGGTCCGTCAGACGGCGCTTGGCAGCCATCAGCAAAGGAAAGGGCTGCCGCACGCTGAACATCCGCAATTTGCTGGCATGGTCGCGCCACGCCGGGGGCCACTGCGAACCCTCCGGGCTGGTCAGGGCAAGGTACAGGTCCACATCCTCATCCATGCCGCGCAACAACTCAAACACCTGCTCGCGCGTGTCCACCTGGCCGCGAATGACCTTGAACAACTCGGACTGGCGCACGAAAGCATTGCGGCTATTCCAGTGCATCCGCAGGAAATCCGGGAGGCTTTCGCTGCCCAGTCGCCCCACCATGTTTTCCCAACGATCTTCCAGGTTCTTGAGTTCATGCTCGTGTTCCCGCTGCCGGTGCAGCACCGAAAACAGGTAGTTCTTCAGCAAATCGGTGGCGGAAAGACGGACGCCACGGGCGTTAAGGGTCTCGAACACCTTGTAGGCATTCAGTTCGTCGGTCACGGTAATGACGGTAAAGAAAAGCCGGTCGCTCATACTCTCGATGAGTTGGGCGATGATCCTGCCGACATCCTCTGATGGGTTGGCTTTGACGTAGTCGCGAACGTGCCGGTCGAACCATTCGAAGGCTTTGCGCAGACTATGTTCCGAGGCGCGGATTCTGCGCTGTGGCAGGTGCTCGGCCAAAGGGACGAGATAGGTCTGGTAGTAGTTGTCGTTATTCCGATTCAGAGTGAGCTTAGACCGAGGCACCAAAGTGACGGGATCGAGGTAGCCGATATAGGTTTGGCGAAGCTGGTTAAAACGCTGTTGGGTGCGATCAGGATCTTTATCTTCATCGATCAAGCGTTGCAGGTTCTTGAGCGCCGCCAGCACGATGATACTGAGGGTGGTTAACCGCTGCTGGCCGTCGATAACGTCGAAAACCCGGTCATCCGCCGATTGCAGAACCAGGTAGCCCATGTAGTGCGCCGGTTCTCCGCCTACCGCGATAGTGCCGAGAATGTCCTGCCAGAGATCGTCCCATTCGTCTTCTCCCCAACTGTAATCGCGCTGGAAGCGGGGAATACGATAGGTCAGGCCGTTGCCCAGTAATTTTCTGAGGGTGTCATTCTTGGTGTTGAAGTTGGTCGCGGACATAAAGTTTTTCCTCCAGCGCAGGGGTCATTGTGATAGTCGGTGAGGCCCAGGGAACAGCCATGATCCGTCGCGCCACTTTGCTCAATGCGCCTCATCCCAATTAGCGCCCACGCCAATATCCACCTCCAGCGGCGTCCGCAATTCCGCCGCCGCAATCATCGCCGCCCGAATCCGCTCACCGGCTTCAGCGACCGACTCGCCAGCGACCTCAAACACCAGTTCATCATGCACCTGCATGATCATTCGCGCCGGGAAGGTGGATTGTTGCAGCCAGCGATCCACCGCCAGCATTGCCCGCTTGATGATGTCAGCGGCGGTGCCCTGCATCGGCGCGTTGATGGCGGCGCGTTCGGCGGCTTGCCGAAGCTGCGGGTTGCGAACGCGGATGTCGGGTAAATACAGCCGACGGCCAAACACCGTCTCGACGTAGCCCACCGCAGCAGCCTGACGCCGAGTGTCGTCCATATACGCCTTGACCCCCGGATAACGGGCAAAATAGCGGTTCACATAATCCTGGGCCGCGCCGCGTTCGATGCCGAGTTGCCGGGCCAGCCCAAACGCGGACATGCCATAAATCAGCCCAAAGTTAATCGCCTTGGCGCTGCGCCGCTGATCGGAACTCACCGCCTCCAGCGCCACGCCGAACACCTCGGCGGCGGTGGCGCGATGCACGTCGACGCCAGCGGCGAAAGCCCGCAACAAACCTTCATCGCCGGACAAATGGGCCATGATTCGCAGCTCAATCTGTGAATAATCCGCTGCCAGCATCATCCAACCGGGTTCCGGCACGAAGGCTTGGCGGATGCGCCGGCCTTCCAGGGTGCGGATCGGGATGTTTTGCAAATTGGGATCGGAGGACGACAGCCGCCCGGTGCTGGCGACGGCCTGATGGTAGGAGGTGTGAACCCGGCCGGTGTGGGGATGAATCTGGCCGGGCAGTCGGTCGGTGTAAGTGGACTTCAGCTTGCTCAATGTGCGGTGTTCCAGAATCAGCCGTGGCAGCGGATAGTCCAGCGCCAGTTCCTGCAACACCTCTTCGGCGGTGGAGATTTGGCCGGTTGCGGTCTTTTTACCGGTCGGCAGTCCCATCCGCTCGAACAGGATCATCTGCAATTGCTTGGGTGAACCAAGATTGAAGCTCTCGCCAGCCAGCGCATACGCCTGTTGTTCCAACGCCCACAACCGTTGCGCCAATTCACCGCTTTGCTGGCGCAACGCCGCCGCGTTGACGCGCACTCCGATCCGCTCCATCCGCAGCAACACCGGAATCAGCGGGATTTCCAGCGCTTCATACAGATGTCGCAAGCCGGGTTCCTGTTCCAGTCGCGGCCACAGACAACGATGCAGGCGCAAGGTCACGTCGGCATCTTCGGCAGCGTAGGGGCCGGCCTGTTCCAGCGCGACCTGATTGAAGCTCAATTGCTTCGCGCCCTTGCCGGCCACATCCTCGAAGTGAATAGTGCGCAACCCCAGATGCCGTTCCGCCAGCGAGTCCAGATCATGCCAGGCGGTGGAATCCAGCACATAAGATTCCAGCAGGGTGTCGTGGCGGATACCGCGCAGCGCGATACCGTGATTGGCGAGCACGTGCGCATCGTATTTGAGATGCTGGCCCAGCTTTGGTCGCTCCGCATCTTCCAGCAACGGGCGCAACTGCTCTAACACCCACTCCCGATTCAACTGATCCGGCGCGCCGGGATAATCATGCGCCAATGGCACGTAAGCGGCTTCACCCGGATGCACCGCGAACGACACGCCGACGATGCGGGCGTTGAGATAACTCAGGCTGGTGGTTTCGGTATCGAACGCGAACAGCTCCGCTGTTTGCAACCGCTCCAGCCAAGCGTCGAATGCAGCCTGATCCAGCACCAGTTGGTAATTCGCTGGATCGGCGGTTTCCGGTTCAACGAGATCAACGTGCGGTGCAGGCACGGTATTCGCCACGGTCTCCGTCGCCAGTTCGCGCCGCCAGGAGCGGAATTCATAGCGTTCATACAGTGCCCGCAGCGCGGCGACATCCGGCGGCGCGGGCTGCAACTCCTCAAATGCCAGCGGCAGCGCGACGTTGCAATCCAAAGTCGCCAGTTGCCGGGACAGCGGCAATTGTTCCAATCCCGCCCGCAATTTGTCGCCGATCTTGCCGGAAATGGCGGCAGCGTTGGCGATCAGCGCGTCCAGCGAGCCGTATTTGCATAGCCACTTGGCGGCGGTCACTGGCCCGACCCCGTTCACACCAGGGATGTTGTCGGAACTGTCGCCGACCAGCGCTAGGTAATCCACGATCAGCGCCGGCGGCACTCCGAACTTCTGCTTTACTCCGGCTACATCGGTGACCACATTCTTCATGGTGTCCAGCATTCGCACCTGCTCATCGACCAGTTGCGCTAAATCCTTATCGCCGCTGACGATCAATACGGGCAGACCCCGCGCTGTCGCCTGGTGGGTCAGGGTGCCGATCACGTCATCGGCTTCGACTCCTGAGATTTGCAACAGCGGCAATCCCAAGGCACGGATGCAGGCGTATAGCGGTTCGATCTGCGCGATCAGCAGCGGGTCCAGCGGTGGGCGATGCGCCTTGTAATCGGCGAATTGCTCATGGCGAAAGGTTTTGCCGGGCGCGTCGAAGATCACTGCCAAGTAGTTGGGTTGATAATCAGCCAACAGCCGACGCAGCATGTTCAACACGCCGTAAAGTGCGCCGGTGGGTTCACCGGATTTTGTACTCAATGCTGGCAACGCATTAAATGCCCGGTGCAGCCAGGAAGAACCGTCAATCAGCAGTATGGATTTGGGTAGTGTCATTAAATTGGTCCTTCGAGTATTATTGTGAAACTAGGCAAAAACGATCGGTATTTGTTGCTTAAAGTTGACAAAATTGCGAGAATAGCAATCCATGCGTTTCACTGTTTTGATGGAGTTACTAATACCTTTAATAATACTGCTCGTGAATCGATGCGTGAAATAGTTTAATACATACTCTTCCCAGTTATTGATCATATATAGGAATTGATTAAGATGCTTATTTTCTATTATTTTGTTCTTCGAGAATTCTTGTAGAGTCGAATGTGGATACCTGAGTAAGCTACCAATGGAAAATGATATAGAAAGGGCAAAGTTATCTCCTGTATCGCTATGAGAAAGTTGATTCATATCGCCTTTGCTTTCTTGAAACCCAGTCAACCGTTCGACCCCAACTTCGCTGTTGTACAGTGAGCCGTCAAGACGGTATCTTCTTCAAACAGTGAAGGTTATGCTGCGGAGTGAACAACGGAGGTAATAGCATCATGCGGATTCTATACCTGCTGATTCCGATGGCCTTGGGAGTTGTGGGCATGGCGTTATGGGCGTTTCTGTGGGCCGTTCGGAACGGACAATTCGATGATCTGGAAGGTCCGGCCCATCGAATCCTG
This sequence comes from Candidatus Contendobacter odensis Run_B_J11, assembly GCF_000531125.1. Classification (GTDB taxonomy): domain Bacteria; phylum Pseudomonadota; class Gammaproteobacteria; order Competibacterales; family Competibacteraceae; genus Contendibacter; species Contendibacter odensensis. The sequence goes on from NZ_CBTK010000077.1 coordinate 15,460, forward strand.
ATGGATGACGACGATCCGTGCATTCCGCGCTACCGTGCGGGGCGCAAAGATGATAAATCCTTGGATGAATGAGAGAAAGCGTTTAGTATTTCCATGAGTAGTTCCCGGTCTCTTTTTTTAGCAAGATGGTTCTAAAGGTATTTTTTCGATATGTAACATGGATTACACGAAAAAATCCTTATAAATCAAGATACCGGGAACTGCCGCATTCCCACTATAAGTCACTAAGGATAATTTCCATGTTTACCTTCCAGAACTTCCCGCTGATCATCATCTTCATCCTGATTGCCGCCGCGTGGCTGAGCTTCCTCTCGGTCGTGCCTTGGGGCAATCTGTTCTAAATCCAGCTTCAATATCTACGACAGCCGTCTTTCTCCGTGAGGGGGAAGGCGGTTTTTGTTGCGACTCAATTCTAATGGAGTGAATCAGGTTTCTGAAAGGATACTCGTGTATCCATGGTTACCCTATTGCGAAAAAGGTCGTCCTGAAATCCAAATGAAATAAGGAAGTGTAAAGTGAGCGCCATGCACATCGATCCTGATTTTCTGATCAAATTGATCGGGTTGTCGAACGTATTAGAGCAGCAGATTAACCTCGATCACGGCTTACGGGAATTGGCGACCATGACAGCGCATCTGCTTCAGGTCAACAACTGCTCTATTATGTTGATCCAGGAGGACGAGGAAGTAGCCGCGCCGGTATTACGGGTTTACGCCTATTACGGTGATCTCCCGGCGGTCGCGCAACAGGAGTCGGTGCGACTTCATCAGGGCATTGCCGGGCGTGTCGCCTCCAGCGGTCAGCCACTGCTGGTTGAAGATGTGACTCACTCCGAATTCGCGGCGGTGGCCCGTCGTAGCGACACGGCCAACCCCAGCCTGATCGCGGTGCCCATCTGGCTCAGCAACCGGGTTATCGGCGTGATAAACGTGAATAATCCCAGCGACAACCGCTGTTTCCGCCAAACCGACCTCAACCTGTTGCAGGTATTTGCCCGGTTCGTGGGTAAATCCATTCATGTGGTGCAGTTGCAAAACCTGCTCAATTCCCGTTTCCTGCAACACGCCATAGCCGTGGATTCCCGATCCAGCGGGGCTGCTTCTCCTCCCGCGATCAACCCCGATCCGGCCAAGCTGGCCAAGATCGTAGCCAAGACCGTCTACCGTGAACTCACTGACGCCGGTTTTAGTCCACCGGATATTCTGCGCACCGCCACCGAAGTCATTCATCTGTTTAACCAGAGCCTCGAAAAACACAAACGCCGGGCGGAGCGGGAGGAATCGCGCTGAAAACACGATCACGACCCGATTTTTCTCCCCCGCCGTGTGCTTGGTCAGCCGCTTAAACTTAGGCTTCTACCACCGGAATCTTGCCGATCCTGATCTGCCATTCTTTCGGCCCGGTCTTATGCACACTGGATCCCTGCGAGTCCACCGCAACAGTGACCGGCATATCCTTCACCTCGAACTCGTAAATCGCCTCCATGCCGAGATCGGCGAAGGCCAGAACCTTGGAGGCTTTAATCGCCTTGGAGACCAGATACGCCGCGCCGCCCACCGCCATCAGGTAAACCGCCTGGTTGTCCTTGATCGCGTCAATCGCGATCTGACCGCGTTCGGATTTGCCCACCATGCCCAACAGGCCGGTCTGTTCCAGCATTTGCCGGGTGAATTTATCCATGCGGGTGGCAGTGGTGGGACCGGCAGGGCCGACCACTTCGTCACGCACCGGATCGACCGGGCCGACGTAGTAAATGAAGCGGTCGGTGAAATCCACCGGCAATTTCTGTCCCTGATTCAGCATGTCGGTCATCCGCTTGTGAGCGGCGTCGCGACCGGTGAGCAGCTTGCCATTCAGCAACAGCACTTCGCCCGGCTTCCAGCTTGCTACCTCCGCGCGGGTCACGGTGGACAGATCGACCCGGCGTGCGTTGGTTGGCGCATAGGTCAACTTCGGCCAATCGGCCAGACTCGGTGGTTCCAGCTTCACCGGGCCAGTACCGTCAAGGTGGAAATGCACATGACGGGTCGCAGCGCAGTTGGGCACCATCGCGATAGGTAAATTGGCGGCGTGGGTCGGATAGTCCAGCACCTTGACATCCACCACCGTGGTCAGGCCACCCAAACCCTGAGCGCCAATGCCGAGCGCGTTGACCTTCTCGTACAGCTCGATACGCAATTCCTCGGCGCGGTTGGAGGGGCCGCGTGCAATCAATTCCTGAATGTCCACCGGCGCCATCAGCGATTCTTTCGCCAGCAGCAGCGCTTTTTCCGGGGTGCCACCGATGCCGATGCCGAGGATGCCTGGCGGACACCAGCCGGCACCCATGGTTGGCACGGTCTTTAGCACCCATTCGACCAGATTATCGGACGGATTCAGCATCGCGAACTTGGATTTCGCCTCCGAACCGCCACCCTTGGCTGCACAGATCACTTCCAGATGGTGACCGGGGACGATTTCGTAATGCACGACCGCTGGGGTGTTGTCCTTGCTGTTGACGCGCTTGCCGGCCGGATCGAGCAGCACCGAGGCGCGCAGTTTGTTATCCGGGTCGAGATAGGCGCGGCGCACTCCTTCGTTCACCATCTCCTGCACACTCAGCGTTGCATCCCAGCGCACATCCATCCCGACTTTGAGGAAAACCAGCGCGATACCCGTGTCCTGGCAGATGGGGCGATGGCCTTCGGCGCACATCCGCGAGTTGATCAGAATTTGAGCGATAGCGTCCTTGGCCGCTGCGCTTTCTTCGCGCTCGTAGGCTTGCGCCAGCGCCTTGATATAGTCAACCGGGTGGTAGTAGCTGATGTACTGAAAGGCGTCGGCGATGCTCTGAATGAAATCGTCTTGGCGAATGGTGGTGGTGATGCTCTGGACGAGATCTTCCTGGCGAATGGTGGTCATGATGTGCTCTCACAGGCGGGGAATGGGGGCGCGGGGCTGCGCCCGGAACGGGTTGTGCGTCGCTATTTTAACAGCATTGCGCCGGGCGGCAGTGAGGAAGGAACAGGCCGGATGCTTGCTGGCCGTTCCATCACTCGGAGATCGTTTCAACCCTTTGTTCCACTTAAAATCCACGCGCTTCGCGGATGTAATCGTAAGCTGCGGTGATCTGGCGGGTTTTTTCGGTAGCGCGAGCTAGAACTGCCGACGAAACCCCGCTGGCCGCCAGCTTGTCGGGGTGGTGCTGCTTGATCAGGCGGCGATAGGCCAGTTTGATTTCGTCAGGGCTGGCGTCACGCTTCAATCCCAATACACTATAGGCCTGAGCTGTGGAGTTGACGGCGGTGGTCGGGCGTCGGTCGTGGGGCCGCTGCCGGTGTGCGTGATCATCGCTGCCGTGCCCGCCCGAAGTATGTTGCTGGGTCCAGCGCTGGGCGCGAAACAGGGTGTGCAAGGCTTCAAATTGCAGGCGGGCAATACCCAGTTGTTCGGTGATGTAAAGCAGTCGGGTATGCGTCTGCGGATGAAGACTGCCGTCGGCATAGGCGACATTCAGCAACGCATCCAACCACGGTTGCACCAGCGCGGGACGGCTACGATAAGCGCGCTGGAAGGCTTCGAGCGCGGCGTCCAGGGCAAAATCCGGTTGTTTGCCTTCGGTAAAACAGTCAATCGCGGTACGCCGCTGTCCAGCGCTCAATTGCATGTGATCCATGAGGGCGCGGGCGGTAGCAATTTCCTGCTCCGACACCCGGCCATCCGCCTTGGCGAGGTGCCCCATGACCTGGAATGCGGTGATGATAAAAGTAATCTGGGTATGATCGCCGCCCTCGGCAGCGGTCGGCGCTGCCACTTTTTTCTGATCGCCCTGATCGAAATTATGGCCGACCGCTGCCCCGATCAGCGCCCCCAAGGGTCCGCCCACCATAAACCCGAACGCTCCACCAAACAGTTTTCCAAACACGATGATCTTGATGCCTCGCTGGATCAAATGAAATGCCTGGCTCCAGAGATCGGAACCGTGCGGATTAACCTTTTAGATAGATCGCGTCGTCGTAGGTTTTCAGCCAGTCGGGCCGCACTCCGATGAGGGCGGTGATCGTCATCCCATTGAGCAACCCTTCCGGAAACAGGTACAGCGGCACAAAGGGCAGATAGTCGCTGCTGATGCGGTGGAAGCTATAGGTTTCGGTAGCGACGAGCAGAACCACCAGCGCCAGCACCGTCGCAGCGGCGGCCAGCATGGCATTGAAGAAGGCGCACAGGAAAATATAAATGAACAAGTGGTGCGGCAGATAGCGGTAAACCAGGGCATAAATGCCGTAACTGACCGAAACCGGTAGTACCCCGATCAATAAGGCGTTCAACGCCAGCGCCGACCAGTCGCCGGTGGTGAACGTCACGGCCACCATCACCAGGCCGACCCCGATGACGCCCAGCGACCAGCCGAACATCAGGGTGTACACAGTGACGCCCAGAAAGTGGAAACCCAGCGCTGGACGGACGCCGACGGCGAAGCTCCAGATCAGAAACAGTCCGAGCGAAGCGCCCGCGAACACATGCTGGCGGGTGGAATGGGCCAGAAAAGCGCGCCACGGGGCGGATCGCACCGCCTGCACCAGTACCAGCAGCCAGATGAAGTCGGCGAACAACAGCAGATCGCTGGAAAGTAAAAGGTCGTTGATATGCATGGTGCAAGCATACCGGATCGGCGAAAGTGCAACAGTGCGGAAAATCAGCGCGAACAGCCAGTGCGCCCCCTGTCGGCCCTTGGGGTTACAGCAACTTTCCTTCTTTCCCCAGAATGACGAAGGAAAGTAGCCGGGCGAGATTCTTGGGTTAAAATCCTCAACTTCAAGCGTTTTATTTAACCAAGGAGTTGTCCATTCATGGCCGTGTCCACTATCGCCCCGCCCGATATTCAGAGTCTGCCGCTGGTTTATCGCGGCAAGGTCCGCGATCTGTACGCGTTGGATGACCGGCACCTGCTGATGGTGGCGAGCGACCGGCTGTCGGCTTTTGACGTGATCCTGCCGACGGCAATTCCCGGCAAGGGCGCGGTGCTGACCGCGGTTTCCAATTTCTGGTTTGCCCGTACCCGCCACATCATCCCAAATCATCTGCAACTCGCTGGGAGGACATTGGCGCAGGTGTTGCCTGATCCCGGCGAACGCGCCCGCATCGCCGATCGGGCGGTGGTGGCGCGACTGCTCAAAGGCTTGCCGGTAGAGGCTATCGTGCGGGGTTATCTGATCGGTTCAGGTTGGAAGGATTACCAGCGCAGTGGGGAGGTATGCGGCATCGCCTTACCGGCAGGATTGCGACTGGCCGACCGCTTGCCCGAACCGATTTTCACGCCCTCCACTAAGGCGGCGCTGGGTGCGCATGATCAGAATGTGAGCTTTGCGACCATCGCCGGGCAGATCGGAGTCGAGTTGGCAGAGCGGGTGCGGGCGGTGAGTCTGCAACTGTATCGGGAAGCGGCGGACTACGCCTTGGCGCGGGGCATCATTATTGCCGACACCAAGTTCGAGTTCGGGCTGGACGAGCACGATCAACTGGTGTTGATGGATGAGGCGCTGACCCCGGACTCTTCACGGTTCTGGCCGGCGGATGAGTACCAGCCCGGCGTCAATCCACCCAGTTTCGATAAGCAGTTCGTGCGCGATTATCTGGAAACGCTGGATTGGGATAAACAGCCGCCGGGACCGGAGCTGCCGCCGGAGATTGTCGCCCGAACCGTCGCCAAGTATCGCGAGGCGCTGGAGCGGCTGACAGGGGCGGTTTGAGCGTAGCCATTAGCAATCATGGGTGCTGATGACTAGCCGATCCAGCCGGTCATGGTCCAGGATATGAAGGTATAACTAATGGCGTAGATAGTGCCGACCCAGAGCGGAATGTTGAGGGCGTGACGCAGGATGTGAGCCATGATCGCGATGCTCCAGCCCATCAATCCCAGCAGCAGCATCGAGGGTAAAACCGAATCCCCTTCGGGGCCTTGCTGAACGATCCAGACCATCAATGGCAATGCCAACACCGCCATCAGCACCCCGACCCCCGTCAGAGCGCTCAGGGTCTGCCCGAAGCGTTGGGGATATCGGCGCAGCGACAACGCCAGATAGAGCAACCCGGCCAGCAGCGCCAGGTCCAGCAGAATTTGCGGGATCGCTATCGAGGACGGCGTACTCAATCGCAGCACCACAAAACCGGAGAGTGCGTAAGCCAGCGCGCATACTTTTAATAGCATCGCCGAGGCCGGCACATCCTGTGGCCCCTTGCGGAACAGGCAAATATCGAGGAATAAATCGAAGAGGGCGCGCATGGCGTCACTGTCGCGTCACGGAAGCATTCGCCGAAGCGGCAGCGTTGAACAGGTCGGCAAAGGAATTACAGTTGGACATGGTGGAATCAAGTCGGTGGGGTCGGCAGGGCGATGCAAGCTCGAATTGTACCGCACTGTAAAACGGCAAGCGAAACTATGACCTACGGCATCGCTGCTTCCAGCAGGGTTTGCAGCAACTCGCGGGTTTCCTGGCGGGTGGGATCATTCGGCGGTAACCGCTTTTGCGCCTCGCGCAAGGCTCCGACCCCCAGCCGCACCTGCACCAGACCGAGATTATGCAAGGTGCGGGCATCGTCACGGCGGCGCAGGGACTCCCGGTAAGCCCGTTGCGCCGAATCCAACCGGCCTTGTTCGGCGTAAAGATTACCCAACTGGAACCACGGTGCGGCATCGTTCGGGGTCAAACGGATCAATTGCAGGTAGTAGCCCTCTGCCACATCCCAGCGACCGGTGGCATACGCCTGTTGGGCGCGTTCGGCGATGAAGGCCGGATCGGAGGATAACGCGGTAGCAGTGGACGGCGGCGGGGTTGAAGCCACAGACTCAACCGACGAACGGGTGGCAGGCGCAGGGAGAGTCAGACCTGCCGGCGTGGCGCAACCCGCCAACATGGTGCATAAGGCCAACAGCGGAAGGGTCGGGTTCATGGCCCAAACGTCGCAGCTCTCGCTACGCCGCATCCGGCCCGGCAATGACGCGCAGCCCCTGAAAGATCAAATCCGGTTCCCACTGATACGAGGCTTGCAGGAAAGGCAACACCGCTCCGGCATCACCGCCGGTCAGCAGCCGGGGGCCCTCGCCGGCAACGACTGCCATTCGTGCAGTAATGCCGTCAATCGCAGCAGCGACCGCATAGGCTGATCCGCCCCAGACCGCGTCGCGGGTGCTTTGACCGAACAGTCGCGTCTGCCCGTCCTCTGGGGGAATTTGCTGGGTGTCCCGATACAACGCCTCGCGCATCAGCCGCATTCCCGGAATGATCACGCCACCTAAATGCCGTCCATCAGCGGCTAAGGCGTCAATCGTGATCGCGGTGCCGCAATCCACCACACAGCAATTTTGCCCGGTGATCGCCCGCGCCGCGATCATCGCCACCCAGCGATCTGCGCCCAGCCGTTCCGGTTCGGCATAAGCGTTGCGGACGCCACACGCCGCCGCCGTCGAAACTACGAATTCCGCCTCAATGGCCCAGTTTTTCCAAATCCAGCTTGCTAAACCTGCACGCGCTTCGGTTCCCGCCACGTTGACGATGATCGCTCGTGCTGGACGTTTCAGCGATCCCCACAGCCGCGCCGCCAGCTCCGCCCAATGTTCCGCGCCGTGGCTGGCTTGGCCCCGCGCCTGAAATTGACCGCGTTCGTCGATCAGCCATTTGATCCGGCTATTACCCACATCCGCCAACACCATCACCGTGCAATCCTCAAGCTGATTTCACCACCAATATAGGGTGTGATCCGACCATCGGCGGTTTCCAGCAATAAAGCACCCGTCGCATCCACTCCTCGGGCAGTTCCGATCACGGGGGTATTCGGTAAATTCAAGCGCACTGGCTGTCCTGCCACCCGATCGAAGCAGGCCCATTCAGCGGCCAGATCGGTAAAGCCGCTGTGTTGAAATCGGGCAAAGGTTTCGATTAATTCGCTGATTAACAAAGCAGCCAAAGAGTTACGCGATAACCGATCCACGCCCAGGATTTCCGCCAAATCCACCCAAGGCTGATCAATCGCTATGGCCTGCGACTTCGGCAGCGCCACATTCAAACCGACCCCGGCCACCACATAAAACGCGCCGGCTTTACCGCCGGATTCCAGCAGAATACCGCCCAGCTTGCGCCCGCGCCACCACACATCATTGGGCCATTTCAGCCCAACTTCGGTGACGCCGATCTGACGCAGAGTGCGGGCTACGGCGATGCCGGTCGCCAGACTCAGGCCGCTGAGTGCCGCCGCCGATACGGGGAATCGCCACAGCAGCGAACCAGCCAGACCCGCAGCAAACGGTGACAGCCAGGATCGTCCTTGCCGGCCCCGCCCCGCCTGCTGCTGTTCAGCCAGGCAGACCGAACCGCTCGGCCAATCCTCATGAACCTTGGACAGCAAATAGCTGTTGGTGGAATCCAGCACCGGATACACCTCCAACTGACTTAGCCCGGCGCGGGCTGCGTCCGTCAGTCCCGCCACAATGCAATCCCGATCCAGCAGTTCCAACATAACATCCATCACTCCAACCTCACTCCAGTGGCCTTGCCACCGGTCGGTTTTCGACTATGCCGTAGAGACCGTTGATGGGGGTTGCAGAGGTCAGCAACGACTAATCCTGTTGACTAAGAACAGCGACCGGGAATTCATTGACGAGTGAATGCCCATCAAAAAAACCGGCAAACGCTTGGCTATTGATCTGTTGTCGCAAATCATCCTGCATAATTTTCCCAACCATCTTCCACTGGTACAGCGCATCCTTGGTTTCCTTGTACACCGCCTCCAGCGTATCCCCTTCTTTGAGAATGCGGTGCCGTTAAGCGACCTCCCATTCTATCCGGGTTTGCTGTTGCGCGGCTTCAACCCGGCAGCAGACAATCGCCGAGGTACAGTGTGGCGTTTCCGATGATGGCGGGTTGGGGTAGGGTCATGGTTGCAGTTGAACAGGACTTTCGCCAAGCCCCTTAAATTCGTCATACCCGCGAAAGCGGGTATCCAATTTTTTCAGTGGCTTACTGGATTCCCGCTGACGCGGGAATGACGGAAAGCGAAAGTCCTGTTGAATTTACTAGAGGATGAGTATACTGAAATGACCTAGTGGGCGGTTATCAGGCTGACTTGGCCTTTGCTCTATGCACTGATGAGCCAACGGGGGTCGCCAACCTCGCACCCACTAGCGCACCTTCACCGCGCCCAAGGGCGGCTTTTTCTTCGTATTCTTGAACAGGGTCAAGAAAAAGTTTTCATCACCCGATTGAGTCCGTTTCAGCGCAGCGCGATACACGACGCTATCAATGAGCAAGTAAATCAGGCGTTCAGGCTTATTGTGTAGTTGCCAAACCTCCCCTTGATCCAGAATATGCGGGATTTTTTGGTAGTCCTGCAACTGAATTTCTGGATGCTTTTCCAAATGTTCCTTTAAGGAACGGGCAGAAAGTTTGACCGCACTGGATTTTGTCCCTAGCGTATCCATGTCTTCATGTCTTCATGTCTTCATGTCTTCATGTCTTCATGTCGCAACACTCCGACCGGATAACTTCCTGTTATTTCTTGCTCGAAAAATTGGGTCCTGTAAATTTTCCTGTGATGGCGAGGGTTAGCAGCGCCAGGCTAAGGCGTTGACTGCATCTAACCTATTGATCCAACCAAGTGATATTCATTTTACCTGCCTGCCCCACAATTCCGATCACAGGAAAATTTACAGGAGGAAAAATTGCTTGTTGGACAATTTTTAGCGCCTGATCAAAAGGCAACGATTCTATTTGCTTCGAGTATCGCTGGGCGGCCTCTGTGACACGTTGTTCAATCAGGGTTAGGATAGGAGTCAGTAACATAGGCTGGGAGTGTACCCCATCCCCGACCATCTTCCACTGGTACAGCGCATCCTTGTCTTCCTTGTACACCGCTTCCAGAGTATCCCCCTCTTTGATAATGCGATTAAGTTTCTCCACGCTTCCCGCGCAAAGTAATCGCAGGTATCCGTTTTAGGATGCTTTGCTGCTCATGCTGTACTGCAAATACTCTAATCGCTTTTCACCCATCCATTCCCGGCTTTGCTGCTCTACATAGCTTCGATGCAATTCGGTTCGGGCGATGCGATTAGCATAACAGCGGTTGCACTCGTAGAACGCGGTCTTTAAGACTTTCCCCAGCGCCTCAATCCTGCTTCCTGCTCTCGAATCGCTTGCAGAGCGCTTGTGTCTAGCGGCGCAGGCGATGGCATGGCTTTGCCATTTTTGTCATGCGCCTTGAGCTGTTCGCAAAAGGCGCGAATCGTGGGGATGAAGCAAAAGTCCTGGGTTTAAGGCGGCCTACGCCAAATACACCCGTTCCAGCGCCCCGCGTGAAACATTGCCCTTACCATCCTCCGCCTCGAGGTAATAGCGCACATCACCCACGCCGATAGGCAACTTGGCGGTGAAGTAATGCGCGGTCATCGCTGCGCCAGTCTGCGACGGATAGGGGCCGTTATCGGTCATCGCGATGCTGGTTTCACCGGTGGCGGTGCGCAGTACCAGCGTCACCCGTTTCAGGCCGCTGATGTCGTGAACGAAGCTATGCACCGTTCCTTCACGCGGCGCGTCGAGCAAACAGCCTTGGCCCCAGCGCTTGCCACCCGGATTTTCCGGCGTCACCCACGGCGCGAAAATAGTCGGGCCGGTGCGATCCTTGCCGGCGGCCAGCAGCGCATCCACCGCGCTCTTGACCATGCCATAGCCTTTGTTAGCGGCGTTGGTGACCTGCTGATCCCAAACATGCTGCCCGGTCCAGTACCAGTAGCAACTGGTTTCGGCGGCCAGCATCAGCCAGTTAATATCGTCCAGCCACGGCTTGCCGGGATCGGCGTCCTCCAGCGAGTGAACCACGTTCTGGAACGCGGTCAGCACCGCCCAGGAATTCAAATCGGGCGAATAGGGCTGGTCGTAACGGCTGAACCACTTCATGAACTGCGGATCGCCGTTATCGGCGCCGCTCCATGAACCCGGCTCAATGTGCGCGGCCTGTGAAGGATCGGGCGGGAAACGGTCCAGATAATCATTCACTGTGGTCAGTTCAAACCGCGCGTCCTCCTGTAACCAGTGCACCAGTTGCCCGGTGTTGTGGTTGTAATAGCTGTCGGCGCCGCCGCCGTGGTTATCGCCATCGGAATGCAGCAGGAAGAATGGCGGATGTTTAGGATCAAAGTTACCCGTATCGACAATCTGGTTATAAACCTGGCCCAGCACATCGGGATATTGCAGCGCCCCGAAACCGCCCCGCGCATCTTCGTTGCCGATATAGCGTTCGGCGGGTACTGCGATGATTTTGTGCACCTTGCCGTCCGGGTCTTCGTATTGCACATATTCCGGGCGCAATAGACTCGGCGAAATCCGCGAACCGGCCCAGATATTGCGCAATTGCAGCCAGTCATTCACCGGTGGATTGACCTGCTCAGCGGGATTGGGCGGCAACATGCCCTCGTTGATTCCGGCGTAGGGATAGTCCTGGCACGCCCGGAAGCGATGGATGGAGTCATAGATCACCGCTTTGACCCCGGCCTGATTCAGCGCAGGAATCATCCGCACATGAAACGCCGTCTCCGGCGGAAACATCACGTTGGAGGCTTCGATGCCGAACGCAGTGCGGATGATGCCGCGATGCCATTCGACCTGCTTCACGATGTCGCGGGCCGGGATCAGTGCCATCAGCGGATGGAAAAAGCCGAAGGCGCTGAAATCCACTCGTGGATGACCCAGCGCGGTCTTTTCCTGAGCAACGGCGCGCAGATCGTTATTCCAGCCGCTGAAACGCCCGCCGCACAGTCCTTCGGCGGCGCAGCGATCCAGTTGCTCGATCAGTGAACCGCTCCAACTGGTGGACAGTCCGGCGTGAGGCAGACCGCCGCCGATGTATTGGCGCGCGGCAGTCGGGATGAAGTAAGTGTAAGGGCCACCTCGCGCCCCGAAAATCCCATCCTTTTCACCGTCCCAGTAATAGCGGTCGGTGGTGTTGTAATAGGGCTGGTGCATGTGTTTGTGAATGCCGAAATACAGCTTGACCGCTGTATCGCCCGGCCCGCTCGCCACCCGAATCACTGGCTTGGCCTTGGCGCTTGGCGCGATTCGCAGTTGGCGGAATTCCTTGAGCCAGTCGCCGCCGCCCGATTGGCGAATATCGGCTTTGCGGCAACCTTCCGCCTGCACATTGATCTCGCCCGGCCATAGCAGCCCGGCGGCAATGTGGGCGGTGTAGTGGTATTCGCTGCCGACGATGGTTTCCTTGAGCGCCTCGCCGTTGATCAGGCGTTGCCCGTCTGGGGCATGCAGGATCAACTGGGCGAACGGAATCATCCCGTCAGCGACGAAGGTGATGGAAAAAGCCGGATTCTTGCCGGAGTCATCGCATTGCAGCGCTTCGGGTAGATCAATCCGCAGGATACGGGTGAAGATGTCAGCCATTGAAAACCTCGTGGGATGGATTGGTGAGAACCTGAACCTTGCTGGATTCATTTTAGCCCGACTGGCGCGAATTGCTGCCCAAACGAATTTGAGCAGGGTGTTTGCGTTCACTACACTTGTTCAATCCAGAAACAAAATAACCAAACTTTTGCTACTGGTTCAAAAACCGTTCAGGGCCTGTCCCGCTGCCGGAAATTCGGGCGAGATGCCCAGGCTACAACTACCGGATTTAACGCTCTCATGCTGAATCTCAAGCCGAACCATAAAGCGATTCGCGGTTATTACCAGGAAGTTGAAAGCCTGCGTCAAGCAGGAGCCGTTCACGAAGGGGCCACTGCTCCAGCTTTCGCCAGTTTATTACGGCATTGCGCCGGACAATTTCCCCATTTGCGATTGATTGAGCAATATCCGCTGCCGCGTCTTAATCGCCGACCGTTGCGGGTGGATGGGGTGATTGTGGATAGTTTCATGTTGCGGTTGGGCGTGTGGGAAGCCAAAGACAATCAGGATGATTTACAACGGGAGATTCCGAAGAAATTCGCTGCCGGTTATCCCAAAGACAATATCCTGTTTCAATCGCCAGAACGATTGATTTTGTGGCAGAACGGGCGAGAAACCTTCGATGTGGATATGCGCCAGCCAGAGGCGTTGATTGAGGGTTTGCAGCAGTTTTTCGGTTATCAGCCGCCTGCTTATGCGCAATGGCAGGAAGCCGTTATTGGTTTCAAAGGCAAAGTGCAGGAGTTGGGGCAAGCGTTGCTGGCGATTATTGCCCAGGAGCGGCTTAAAAATCCGGGATTCGTGGCGGCGTTTGAGGGATTTTTTCAATTATGCCGCGATGCGGTGAATCCGAATCTATCCGTGCGAGCAGTTGAAGAAATGCTGATTCAGCATGTATTAACCGAGCGGATTTTTCGCAAAGTGTTTAACAATCCCGATTTTGTCGCCAAGAATGTGATCGCCCGCGAAATCGAGAAAGTGATTGCCGCGTTGACTGCCCGTTCGTTCAGTCGTGAACAGTTTTTACGCGGTCTGGATCATTGTTATCGGGCACTCGAAATCACCGCCGCGACGATTGAAGATTATCGGGAAAAGCAGAGTTTTCTGAATGCGGTTTACGAGCAGTTTTTTCAGGGCTTTGCTATTGATGTCGCCGATACTCACGGCATTGTTTACACCCCGCAACCGCTGGTCGATTTTATGGTGCGGTCGGTGGCGGAACTGTTGCAGCGGGAATTTGGCCGGTCGCTGTCGGATCGCGGGGTGCATCTTCTCGATCCATTTGTTGGAACCGGCAATTTTATCACCCGGATTTTGCGGGAGATCGATCCGGTGGCGCTGAAAGAGAAGTACGCCGAGGCGCTGCATTGCAATGAATTGTTGCTGCTGCCCTATTACATCGCCAGCCTGAATATCGAACATGCCTATTTTGAAGCCACCGGCGACTATCAGCCGTTTGAAGGCTTGTGTCTGGTGGATACCTTTGAATTGGCGGAAGATCGCCAACATGCGTTTGGGTTTCTCACAGCGGAAAATACCGAGCGGGTGAACCAGCAAAAAGCCGCACCCATTTTCGTGATTATCGGCAATCCGCCGTATAACGCCGGACAGGTTAATGAAAACGACAATAACAAGAATCGTAAATACCCGGTGGTGGATCGCTGGGTGGCCGAACGCTATGCAGCAGGTTCCAAAGCCACTAATAAGAATGCGCTGAGCGATCCGTATGTTAAAGCCTTTGCCTGGGCGACCGAGCGGTTGCGGAAACAGCCGCAGGGTATGATCGCTTTCGTCACTAATAATGGCTTCCTGGAAGGGATTGCTTTTGATGGAATGCGTAAACGCCTGGCTGAAGAGTTCTCCAGTATTTATTTATTGGATTTGGGCGGCAACGTGCGTAAAAATCCTAAATTGTCCGGCACTACCCATAATGTATTTGGGATTCAAGTCGGCGTGTGCATCAGCTTTCTGGTGAAAAAGGAACTATCGAAGTCAACCCGTATTTATTACGCCCGCACTGATGAGTTCTGGCGCAAAGAGGAGAAATATAAATTTCTGGAACAGCAGGATCACTACGCAAACGTGGAGTGGCGAGAAATTCAGCCGGATAAAAAAGAGACTTGGCTGACTGAAGGGCTACAGGCTGATTTTGAGAGCTTTGCCGCGCTGGGCAGCAAAGAACAAAAAGCCAATACGCAAGAAACCGAAGGCGTGATCTTCAGGATTTTTAGCAATGGCGTTAAAACTAATCGAGATACCTGGGTTTATAATTTCAGCGCTATTGAGCTTGCCAAAAATATTAAAAAGACGATGGAAAGCTATAACGATCATGTTTTGAAGTGGAAAAGTCTGATTGAAAAACCCAAGATAGACGATTTTGTTTCTTATGACGATAGAAAAATTAGTTGGAGTCGCGATCTTAAACTGGATTTAGAGCGCTGTAAGTTTGCTGAATTTCATAAGGATAAAATAAGAAACTCTTTATATCGCCCATTCAGCAAAAAGAGTCTTTTCTTTGACAGGGTAATGAACGAAGAGGTCTATGTTTTTCCCTCCATTTTTCCCGATGTGTCATCAGAGCAGGAAAACAGAGTTATTTGTCTACCCAGTATTGGAGGAAGAACCGGTTATTGGTGTATCTGTACGAATATTATTCCCAATTTATCGATCATTACCGTAGATGCTAACCAATGCTTCCCCTTCTACACCTACAGCGAAGACGGGCAAAACCGCCGGGAGAACATCAGCGATTGGGCGCTGGATGCTTTTCGCCAGCATTACCACGATTCCAGCATTGATAAATGGGCTATTTTTCACTACGTCTACGGCTTGCTGCATCATCCCGCATACCGCCAGAAATACGCCGCCAATCTCCGCCGTGAATTGCCACGCATTCCTTACGCCCCGGATTTCCGGGCCTTTTGCCACGCCGGACAGGAATTGGCGGCGCTGCATGTCGATTACGAACAGCAGCCGGAATATCCATTGAAACGCATTTATGCGCCTGGCCAGTCGCAGGATTGGCAAGTGCGGAAAATGCGCCTGAACCCGGATAAAACCGCCTTGATTTACAACGACTGGCTGATGCTGACTGGCATTCCCGCTGAAACCTTTGACTATCGGCTCGGCAATCGCTCGGCGCTGGATTGGGTGATTGAGCAATATCAGGTGAAGACTGACCCGCGCAGCGGAATTATCAACGATCCCAATCGCCCCGACGATCCGCATTATATCTTGCGCTTAATCGCTCAAGTGATTCAGGTCAGCGTCGAGACGGTGCGGGTAGTGAAGACGCTGCCGGATAAGATTTAGCCGGTAACGCATCGCGCAGCACCAAACGGGCGGCGAGGAATGCCAGCGTTGCGCCAAGCGTCGAGGCGAAAAAAACGAGTACTGTGCCCCACCCCAGGCCGAAAATTGCCCCGGCGACCAGCGTCAGAAACATCGCGCCAGGCACTGACAGCCTGGTGATAACCACATACCCGGTGAAAAACAGCAGCACCGTCAGCACCGGTTGCTCCGCCTGATAGATCGCCAGCATCGCTTGTTGGGCTTTGAGGGTGTCAAGATTGAAAAAGCGGCCGAGATCGAGCGCGAAGAAAGTGGCGATCAGGCCGGCCAGCAGCAGCAGGATGGAGAATCGGTTAAGGTTCATGCAGGTTCTCCAGAACGGTAGCGGAATCGGGAGTCAAATAAAGCAGCATAGACTGCTTGAGTGTACGCACCCTTGCGACTCCCGGATGCAATGCCGCCGCAATGGATAAATTCGGGATGCGTTTTCCCCACGAATTGTCTTTAATAACGGTTATTACGCCGGGAGGGGTAGCGGGTTTCAGCCTAGCCGGCTCCCAACCGTCAAACCGATCATGTTCATCCTCAGCGGGAGACGCAATCACGTTTCCCGCCTACTTCAACCCGAAATCGAATGAAGGAGTGCCCGGTGGAACGCGAAAGTATGGAATATGACGTGGTTATTGTCGGCGCCGGTCCAGCCGGCCTGACCGCAGCCATCCGCCTGAAGCAACTGGCGGCAAAACACGACCAGGACATCAATGTCTGCGTCATCGAGAAAGGTTCCGAGGTCGGCGCGCATATCCTGTCCGGCGCAGTGCTGGAACCACGCGCCCTGAACGAGCTGATCCCGGACTGGAAGGAACGGGGCGCGCCGCTCAACACTCCGGCGGCGAAAGACCATTTTCTGTTGCTGACCCGCGAAACCTCGTACCGGCTGCCCACTCCGCCGCAGATGCACAATGACGGCAACTACATCATCAGTCTGGGCAATTTTTGCCGCTGGCTGGCGACGCAGGCGGAGGAACTGGGCGTGGAAATCTACCCCGGTTTTGCTGCCGCCGAGGTGCTTTACAACGACGATGGGGTCGTGGTTGGAGTGGCGACCGGCGATATGGGCCGCGACCGGCAGGGCGAACCGACCGAGCGTTTCGCGCCGGGGATGGAACTGCGCGCCCGTTACACCCTGTTTGCCGAGGGCTGTCGCGGATCGCTGACCAAGACCCTGTTCGACCGCTTCAAACTGCGCGAGGACGCCGACCCGCAAGCCTACGGCATTGGCATCAAGGAACTGTGGGAAGTCGATCCGGCGCAACATCAGCCGGGCAAGATCGTCCACACCGTCGGCTGGCCGGTGGACTCCAAAACCTATGGCGGTTCCTTCATCTACCATCTGGAAAATAACCAGGTTGCGGTCGGCTTCGTGATCGGGCTGGACTACGAAAATCCGTACCTCAGCCCCTTTGAGGAATTCCAGCGCTTTAAGACGCATCCTGACATCCGTCCCACCTTCGAGGGGGGTCGACGCATCGCCTACGGCGCCCGTGCGCTGAGTGAGGGTGGATTGCAGTCCATTCCCAAGTTGACCTTCCCCGGCGGCCTGTTAATCGGCGATACCGCCGGTTTCCTCAACGTGCCCAAGATTAAGGGTACCCATACGGCGATGAAATCTGCGATGGTCGCGGCGGAAGCAGTGTTCGCGGCGGTGAGCGCCGGGCGCAGCGGCGATGAAGTTATCGCCTATCCGGCACAATTACGGCAAAGCTGGCTGTGGGAGGAACTGAAGGAGGTGCGTAACATTCGGCCTTCGTTCCGCTGGGGGCTGTGGCTCGGCATTGCCTATTCGGCGCTGGAAACTTATGTGTTTCGGGGCAAAGCGCCGTGGACGCTGCGCCAGCACGCCGATCACACCGCGCTAAAGAAGACCAGCGAGTGCCCGAAGATTGAGTATCCCAAACCGGATGGCAAGGTGAGTTTTGACCGGCTGTCGTCGGTGTTCATCGCCAACACCAATCACGAAGAAATTCAGCCCTGCCATTTAACCCTGAAAGATGCGACGGTGCCGATTCGGATTAATCTGGCGCTATACGATGCACCGGAGCAGCGCTATTGCCCGGCGGGGGTGTACGAAATCCTGCGGGATAGCGAGAACACGCCACGGTTGCAGATCAATGCCCAGAACTGCGTCCACTGCAAAACCTGCGACATCAAGGACCCCACCCAGAACATCAACTGGATCACGCCGGAAGGCGGCGGCGGGCCGAATTACCCGAATATGTGAGAGTTTCAGCAGCGGGATTGCGTCCGCCGCGCTCACAAAAAAGCCTCTTCCCAGCGCTGGGAAGGGGCTTTTCACTCTATCCCAAGCATCATTGTCAGGATTTTTTACACCGCCTTCAAATCCGCCCAATATCGCCACAAAAAGTTTTAATTCATTGATATAAATAAAATAGTTTTCATAAATCCCCTCTTGGAAGTACGTTATTAATGGCTCTGATTCGAGTTTTCGGGTTGGGAACACGAATAATGCCGCCGTTTTTGTCAGAAAATTTTACGCTGCAATAAGTAGGGACTCTTAACCGCATAGCTATTGAATTAGCCCGTTACTAAAAACCAACCCAATGATTTAATAACAATAACTTATTGTGCATTTGCAATAAACCATAAAAATTAAATAGCTTACCGAGAATTTCTCTATTAAAAGATCACTGTTATATTTTACAGTCATGAATATCGCTTAATAATTAACTTATTGATTATTATTATTTTATTATTGCGGAATAATAATTGCTTTGTTTTCGGTGGTCATTCACAAATCACTTTGAACGATCATTAGGAGACAGTGATGAAAAAGTATTCTCTCTTTGCGGCAGCTACGCTGGCCTCGATTTTTGCCCCATTGTCGCACTCTGTCCCATACCCATATCCATACCCTTATAAGGGCGCATCCGCTACTGGGCCATGGCAATACTCCGCAGATGGCGGTACTGGCGCTGGTTTTGCAGTGCCCGCTGGTAATATAAAAAATGGCGAATTGATTGGCTACAGTGCAGGCGTTACCCTCCCCTATAAGGTGAGCTGGGATGTACAAGCGAGCATATCATTTGGGCAACAAGCGGGGCACGTTGACGAGACTTACAAACTTTCCGCTTTTGGACAGACCAGCCAAGTAAATAAGGTTATTTGGTGGCGG
Organism: Candidatus Contendobacter odensis Run_B_J11; assembly: GCF_000531125.1. Classification (GTDB taxonomy): domain Bacteria; phylum Pseudomonadota; class Gammaproteobacteria; order Competibacterales; family Competibacteraceae; genus Contendibacter; species Contendibacter odensensis. The sequence continues at coordinate 34,363 of NZ_CBTK010000077.1, forward strand.
TGCGAATACTATAATTCCTGTTATGGTACCACTGGAGATCACTACCCGCTTACTCCTAGTCCAAGTCTTGGAGTAGCTTTCAATAACGTACCTCGCTTTGATTCGTTTCGTAGCAGCGGAAATTCTAATTGGGCCAGCCAATACGAGAGTGCTATAACTCCATTGCTAGGCGGCACAACCGTTGACTTTTCAGTCGATAGTAAAAAGTTCGATGATAAGGGTAAAGTCGTCTCTTTTTCCAATGACTCCACGTATACCGGGGGAGGTGGCTATCAATTTCGCCCTTGGACAACTTATGATGTGTTGTCTGGTACTATCCAGCCGGAGGTAGGTACGGTCAGCCCACCCGGTGGCATCAAATACCCTAATGCCATTAGGGTCGATCCTACCCCTCTGTTTGGTTTTACCCCGAAAGAAGCGGCCAATCTGAATGATTACGATCACTTCAATTGGCTCTCAAAGATTGTACAATTCGGTACCGGACAAGCACCTGGCATGGAGGGAGAATCCCTTCTTTTTTTTCCTGAAGGTGCTAATAGTGCTGACCTCGCTACCGTCGATGGTATCTTCGGACGTAACTTTGGCCCGGATCCTGGAATCGGTTGCTACATCAGTATTTTTGACAAGTGCCCAGATGGACTCATCACCGATTTAAGCCCGCTGGTGTATGACGAAAACTTGAGCCTCCCCAAGGGACGTAAGGCCGATAACTGGAAAGGCGAAGCTGCGGACGGCTGGGGATTACGTTTTGCGGATGCCCCAAACCTCCTAACCAAAGGCCACCAAGCAGTTTTTGAGACCAGCCTGGTCGGGGTTCGCAGTAGCGGAGTAGATAATCCAGCCGATTACGATATTCTTCCCAACACTGTATTTCGTTGGACTTATACGCAGTTGGAAAATTCACCGGTGGGGTTGGGTGGAGCCGGTAAAATCATTTTGTTCAATACCGATCCGACCCAAGCTGGAATCGGCCGAATCGATTTCCTAGGTTTTGGGTCTTTCGCACACTATGGTCTCACCGTTACCGGTGATATCCCCAACAACGATCCTATTCCTTTTCCAGAATTTGGTGGCAATGGGACCGGGAATAATCCTGGAACCGGATCAGGGCAAAGTGTCAGTGAGCCGGGGGCGCTTACGCTATTTCTGACTGGAATTGCCTCGTTAGCTTTCGCGGTCCGCCGCCGTCGCGTCTAGCGCCTGCCTCAGCACCTATCAGTTTCTCATGACGGGACAGACGCGATAGAAGGGCGGTAAGGGTTGTTGCATCTGGACCCGCCGCCGAAGCGTGCGGAGACCTCGCTTGGGTAGTCCTGTAAAAAGTAGTGATGTGTCACGTTGCGATAGACAGAGTTCTGTTATAGCGATGAATAATAGAGTAATTGATTCAATCGGCTAATATCAGCGGCGCTTAACCCTTGCACTTCGCCCAGATTACTGGCCCCAATAATCAGCAAACCACCGCCGCAATTGGCAAACGCTACTAAATCGTCGGTTTCGTTCATGCTCATCTTTTAACAAATCCTTGGTAATTGCTCTCCGCTCAGCCAATCCACCAAGCGTCGCCCGCCAAATACGGTTTCCATCTCCACGAAGCCGTGCGCATCCGTTACTACCGATCCAATGATTGCCGCTTCCTGCCCCAATGAATGCGCCCGCATCACCGCTAATAACGGATCGGCGCATTCCGCCGGACAAATCGCCAATAATTTGCCCTCATTGGCGACATAAAGCGGGTCCAATCCCAGAAATTCACACAGGGCGCGCACCGGTTCATGCACCGGAATCGCGGCCTCGTGCAATCGCATTCCGACCCCGGATTGTTGGGCGATTTCATTCAGGGCGCTGCCCAAACCGCCGCGAGTGGGATCGCGCAGACAATGCAGTTCTGGCGCAACCGCCACCATTGTCGCCACCAAACCATGCAACGCGGCAGTATCGGACACAATCGGCGCGTCGAAACTCAGATTTTCCCGTTGCGCCATCACCGCCATGCCGTGATCGCCCAGCGAACCACTAAGCAAAATGGCGTCGCCCGGTTGCGCCCGGCTGGCGGAAATATTCACTCCAGGCGGAACCACACCAACGCCGGTAGTGGTAATAAACACCCCGTCGCCCTTGCCACGCTCGACCACTTTGGTATCGCCGGTCACTATCGGCACTCCCGCTTGCCGCGCTGCCTGCGCCATTGAATCGACAATGCGCTGCAAATCCGCCAGCGGAAAGCCTTCTTCGAGAATGAAACTGGCAGCGAGATATAGCGGTTGCGCTCCAGCCATGGCCACATCGTTAATCGTGCCGTGAACCGACAGACAGCCAATGTCACCGCCGGGAAAGAACAGCGGCGATACCACATGGCTGTCAGTCGCCATTACCAGCCGCCCAGCGGGAACATTGAATTGGGCGCAATCATCCTGAGTCCGCAACCATTCATTATCAAAAGCCGTCAGGAACACTTCCTCAATCAATTGCGCCATGGCCCGACCCCCGCCGCCATGACTGAGTTCGACGCTGCCGTGAATAAAATCGAGTTTGCGGGTGAATAACTTGCGCGAAGGGATCATGCAGATACGCCGGGTGATGGGGTGCGGAAGCGGCCATAGTGGTAATGGGCAGCGCAGGCGCCTTCCGCCGATACCATGCAGGACCCAAGCGGATGATCGGGGGTACAGACGGTAGCAAACACTTTGCACTGTTCCGGGCGCTTGACCCCGCGCAGCACTTCGGCGCAGGCGCAGGCTTTGTGGTCGGTGGTCGCCACCACCGGCACGATAAAGCGGCGTTCGGTATCCCATTCGGCATATTCGGGCCGGATCGTCAGCGCGCTATTCGGTAACTCGCCCAAGCCGCGCCATTCAAAACTCGGTCGCAAGGTAAACACTTCGGCGACGATGCTTTGCGCCTTGCGATTGCCTTCCGGGCTAACAGCGCGGGTGTATTCGTTCTCGATCCGGGCCTCACCCGCATTCACCTGGCGAATCAGTAATAAAATCGCCTGCAACACGTCCAGCGGCTCGAAGCCGGCAATGACCAGCGGGCGGTGATATTCAGTGGCAACGAATTGATAGGGATCGCTGCCGATAATGGTACTGACATGAGCCGGGCCGATACAGCCATCCAGTTGAATTGGCGCAGGCGATTCAGCCGTATGATGCGTCGCCAGAATGGCCCGTAATGCCGGTGGAGTGAGAACGTGATTGCAATAGGCGCTGAAATTGTGCAGCCCTTCAGCCTTGGCGTGCAGAATGGCAACAGCGGTTGGCGGCGTGGTGGTTTCAAAGCCAATAGCGAAAAACACTACCGGCTGATCAGGATGAGCGCGGGCAATATCCAGCGCATCGCTGACCGAATAAACCATGCGCACATCTACCCCCCGCGCCTTGGCTTGAAGCAGAGTGTCACCTTGCGCGCCGGGCACCCGTAATAAATCGCCGTAACTGCACAAAATCACTCGCTCCCGTTCGGCCAATTCGATTACGGCTTGCAAGCGTCCACTTGGCAACACGCACACCGGACAACCGGGGCCATGAATCAACCGCACATTCGACGGTAGCAAATCCTCGATGCCGTAGCGGCAAATAGCGTGAGTGTGACCGCCGCAAAATTCCATCAGCGCATAGCCGCGCTCTGGATTCACTTCCTGGCGAATGCGGGCGGCGAGACCTTGCGCCAAGCGACCATCACGAAATTCATCAATATATTTCATGGCGGAGCGTCAGGCCGGATCCGCCACTGCGGCAAATTCCGTGAACAGGCGCAGCGTTTCAGCGGCTTCCTCCGGGTCCAAACGGTTGAGGGCATAACCGACATGGACGATGACGTATTCGCCGACGGTGAGATCGTCCACTAACGCGGTGGAAATCAGTTTGCGTACACCACCGGTATCCACTACGGCGTGTTCAGCATCAACAACTTCAATGACTTGGGCGGGAATAGCGAGGCACATGAGCAATGGCTCTCCAGAAAGACGGCGTGTGATGGTGAAAGGAGGCGCGGACATGGTGCCCGCACCGCGCTCCCCTAAGCTTAGATCACTGGTGTTCTGTTCACGAGCCGGAAGCCCGTGCCATGTTTCCGCAACTCAAATAGGATTGCCATATATATGGGGTTGACACTGATTCTGTCTTTCACTCATTAAAGTGCGGTTCCATTGCAAAAGGGGGTGACCTGGCAAAATTCAGTTTGAGTTAAGGTTCACGCAGTATAAACATTCCTTAAAAGTTAAGGAATCCGAGTATGATTATAATTAACTAATTGACTTAAAACAACTTTTAATTAAAACAAAGTTTTTTGAGGTTCCCAAAAATGAATGATGTAGATCCAGCTATGGACTCTGAGGATTTATTAACCCATGTCCATCGCTGTGTGATATTGGGCATCGGCAATCCATTGATGGGAGATGATGGAGTGGGCATCCATGTGATACGCGACTTGCTGGCCAAGCCTGCTGCTCTCGCGTTCACGGGGGGAACTATCGAAATCCTGGATGGAGGAACCTTGGGCTATCTGCTCATTGATCGTCTGGCCGGAACGGATGCGTTGATCGTGGTGGATGCGGCCAACATCGGGAAAAGTGCCGGTGAGGTTCAGCTCTTTTTGAACAAGGAAATGGATGGGTTCCTCAGCCAGAATCAGACCTCGAGCGTACACGAAGTGGGCTTGGTGGATTTGGTGCAGATGATGACCTTGATGGGGCAAATGCCCCGGCACCGAGCGCTGGTAGGAATCCAGCCCTCGATAATCGACTGGGAAACCGAATTATCGCCTTCGTTGGCTCAAAGTGTGGCTAAAGCGAGCGATAAAATTATTCATATAGTATCGAAATGGTACGGAGTGAGTACGCAATGCCCCATTTAAGCGACATTCCAGTTTGTGTTGATCTTAACGACAACAAAGAGAGCAATCTTGCCATTGCTAAAACGGTTCTGAACGAGATTAGGGCATTGATCGCGCAACTGATTAATTCAGGGAAGACCGGCGCGATAGATTTGAGACAACGGCCACGGATGCGGGCGGAAACCTATCAATATCTCAAGGATGCGTTGTCTTCGGGCGAGGTGACCGCCGTAGTTGATGCTGCGGTAAAAGTCGAGGTTAGGGAAACGCGATATCCCGGCGTGTGGTGGTTGACTCACCTTAACGAGCAGGGGGCTATCGTTACCGAAATCATCGAAATCACCGAAATCCCGGAAATTCTGAAGCCTCATATTGCCGACATGCGTGCTGGTTTGAAACGGTTTGACCAAATTTTGGCAGACTTTACATCGCATGAAGAATCGCCGACGACGTTGAACTAGACTCATATTGATCTAGGATTGATGTAGCTGAACCATCCTGGAGCCGAGTAAGCAACCACGAGGAGTTACGGTAATGAATAAAGATCTGGATCTGCCCGAAAGATCGAAGGCCCCGGTGAATTTGGCCGAGGACACCATTCTCGACGAAGCCACCGTGAGCCGATTACTCGAACTCGGCATCAGCCGGCGGGGTTTTTTGTCGTTCTGCACCGGCATGGCGTCGCTGATGGTTTTGCCGCAAGCCATGATACCGAAGCTGGCAGCAGCGGCGACCGCTCCGACAAAACCATCGGTCGTCTACATGTCGTTTCAGGAATGCACCGGCTGTCTGGAGTCGCTGGTGAACTCGTTCGCCTTTCGGGGCGGCACCACCATTGACAATCTGATTCTCAACATGATTTCGCTGGATTATCAGGAAACCCTGATGGCAGCGGCCGGTTATCAGGCGGAAGATTTGCTCAAGACCGTCACCAGCAAGCCAGGTTATGTGCTGGTGGTGGACGGATCGATTCCTGCCAAATGGGATAGCGGTTATTTCGTTAGCGGGGGTAGAAGCGGGGTCGCCCGATTCCGCGATGCGGCAAAAAATGCAGGCTTAATTATCGCGGTGGGGACTTGCGCGAGTTTCGGTGGGCTACCCAAAGCTGATCCTAACCCGACCGGCGCTGTTTCGATCAGCGAGTTAATGGCGAGTCTTGGCATCAGGAAGCCTTTGATTAACGTACCCGGATGCCCGCCAATTCCAGAGGTGATTACCGGCGTCATCCTGTATTACCTGGCCAGCGGAATGCCAAGTCTGGATAGTCTCTACCGACCCACGATGTTCTATGAGAAAACGGTTCACGATGAATGTTATCGCGAAGAGTCTTTCGAGGATGGGCCTTTTGCCCTGACTTTTGACGATGCCAATGCCCGAAAAGGCGGATGCCTGTTTAAGCTGGGTTGTAAAGGTCCGGCCACTCATAACGCCTGTTCGACGATTAAGTGGAACCAGGGCACCAGTTTTCCGATGATGTCAGGACATGGCTGTATCGGTTGCGCGGAGCCGGACTTCTGGGATCGCATTAACTTGAATGGCAAAAAGGGCTTTTACGTTCAATTAGCTCATGGTGGCGACGATGATTGAGTGGGTTTCGGCCAAATTGATTCCGTGATTTGTACTGCGCACACCTGCAAAAATAGAAGGCTAGGAGAACGAAAATGGCTACACCGAATGTCATCATCGATCCCGTGACTCGTATTGAGGGTCACTTGCGGATACAGGCTTACGCCATACCCGACGGCAAGGGAGGGGGCACGATTAAAGATCCCGGCCTCAGTGCAAGTACGATGGTGCGGGGAGTCGAGCAAATCCTCAAAGGCCGCGATCCGCGAGACGCCTGGGCGTTTACCCAACGGATTTGCGGGGTATGCACCGTGGTGCATGGGTTGACCTCAGTACGCGCCGTGGAAAACGCTATCGGCATCAAAGTATCGAAAAATGCCGACTACATCCGTAACATGATGATCGGCGCTCAATATGTTCACGATCACGTTATGCACTTCTACCATCTCCATGCCTTGGATTGGGTGGATGTGGTGAGTGCCCTGAAAGCTATTCCCGCTAACACCGCCAGTTTGTCCGCAAAAAATAATCCTAACTACAAGCCTAATAATGGCAAGCTTCCCGATGCCATTTATTTCCAGAATGTTCTGGACCGGTTGAATGGCTTGGTAAACCGGGGGCAACTCGGTTTATTCGCCAATGGCTATTGGGGTCATTCCGCTTACAAGCTAAGCCCGGAAGAGAACCTGTTACTGGTTTCCCATTACCTGGAAGCACTCGGCTGGGCGCGGGAAGTGGTAAAGCTTCATACGATCTTTGGCGGCAAAGACCCGCACCCTAATCTGGTAGTCGGTGGCATGCCCTGTACCCTGAGCAGCAACACCGGTCCTGTCAGTGAGGATAAAGGTGGAACTTCGCTCAACACCGCAGGGTTAGCGATTATCAAGAAGTCGGTTGATACGATGAAAACCTTTGTTGACCAGGTTTATCTCCCCGACGTGGTTTTGGTGGCGACAAAATACAAGGAGTGGGCGGATTACGGCGCAACCGAAGGAAACTTTCTGTGTTTTGGTGAGTTCCCGGATCCAGCACTCGTTAAAAAAGAGTTTGTGGATGGCGCTATTGATTATCCAGCCGGTTATGTATTTCCACCTGGGGTTATTTGGGCGAATAATCTCAATGGGTTGTTTCCCTTCGACGAGTCCAAGGTGACTGAGAATGTCGCTCATGCCTGGTATAGCGGTTCGGATGCTGGCGCACACCCTTCAGTGGGTTCGACGGTACTCAACTACACCGGGCCGGCTCCCGATAGCGCGAGCTACATGCTCGATGAATCAAAGCGGTATTCCTGGATCAAGTCGCCGCGCTACAACGGTCAACCGATGGAAGTCGGGCCTCTGGCCCATATCCTGATGATGCATGCGCGGAACACGTTGGATACCGACAAACAAGTACGCACCGGCGTCGCGCAATACTGGACTGGCGCGTTGAAACTTGGTTTCGATCAGCTCAATTCAACTCTGGGCCGAATCTTCTGCCGTATGCTGGAAACCAAGATCATCGCCGACCAAATGGCGAACTGGTATCAACGCTATGAAGCCAACAAGGCGGGCGCTTATTGGAATCCCAACACCTTTACCCGCCTGACGCAGCCCAAATCGTGGCCCAAGAGCGTCGGATTCGGTTTCACCGAGGCACCGCGGGGCGCGCTTGGACACTGGGTAAAAATAAATCCCACCACCTACATGATCGATAACTATCAGTGTATCGTTGCCAGCCAATGGAATGCCGGTCCCCGCGATGCCAAAGGCATCGAAGGTCCCTACGAACATGCGTTAGTCGGTCATGTCCTGGCCGATGTCAAAAAACCGCTGGAAGTCCTGCGCACGATCCATAGTTTCGATCCCTGCATCGGCTGCGCCGTCCATATCGTGGATTCAGAAGGCCAGCCCCTGGTTCAAGTAGAGGTCAACCACAGCTACAGGTCATTGTCATGAAAACGAGAACACTGCTTTTATCCGGCGTCGCCGGTATCGGATTCCTGTTTGCCAATAGCGTTTCCGCACACACTTTTGGCGCTCATGGTGCCGGATTTGGCGAGGGACTGGCGCATCCCCTCCTGGGAATTGACCATCTGTTAGCCATGATCGCGGTGGGTTTCTGGGCCGCGCAACTGGGCGGAAAAGCCTTGTGGCAGGTGCCTCTGGCGTTTGTCGCGATGATGGCCGGCGGCGCCTTAATTGCGAACATCGGGATTGACGCTTCGCTGGTCGAAGCCATGATTGCAGCCTCAGTGATATTTCTGGGGCTGATGATTGCGGGTTCGATCAAGTTGCCCCCCTCAGTGAGCGTGATCGTGGTATCGGCATTTGCGCTGTTTCATGGTTATGCGCATGGACTGGAAATGCCGCAGGCGGGCGCTCCACTGGCTTACGGGGCCGGATTCGTGCTGGCGACCGGGTGCCTGCATCTGATTGGCGTCGGGCTGGGCATATCCGCGAGCCGGATGCGGATTCTGACGCGGGTTGGCGGGGCAGCTATCGCCGCGACCGGCCTTTATCTCCTCGTCGGCGCATAAACCTTTGTCCACTGACCTTGGGATACTCCGATCATGTGCCTTGCTATTCCGATGCAGATCACTCACATCAACGGTTTTGATGCCCGCTGTTCGGCCAAAGGCGCTGGGCGCGATGTCAGCCTCTTCATGTTGCAGGACGAGCCGGTCGGAGTGGGAGACTGGGTGCTGATCAACGCCGGTTACGCCCTGCAAAAAATCAGTGCTGAGGAGGCGCGGGAGTCCTGGGAGCTATTCGATCAGATACTGGCCGGGGATGCAGTGAGTGCATGAACTCTCGCTCTGCCAGAATTTAATCGATCAGCTCACCGACCTGACCAACACCCATCATGCGGTCGCCGTGGCGCGGGTTGAGGTCCAGGTCGGGGTACTTTCCGGGGTTGAGGCGCAACTGCTGCAAAGCGCCTTTACCTTAGCCAGAGCCGGAACCGTCGCCGATGCGGCGGAACTGATCACCGAGGTGACGACACCCCGAGTGTCCTGCCGCTGGTGCGGTGCCGAATCCGACACCCCGCCCAATAACCTATGTTGCCTCGCCTGCGATAGCTTCGATACCCAACTGATCCGTGGGCATGAACTGATCCTCGCGCGGGTTGAACTGGTCAAAAATGAGCCGTTAACCCTGTAGTTCGTCAACCCAATAAAGACCGATTGATATGTGCAATACCTGTGGATGTAACCTTAGCGACGGTAATCGTCACCTGCTCAGTCCTCCCCTGAATCGCGGGGCATCGGGTTCCACCCCGGAGAAGATTCTGAACGGCCTGCTGGAACACAATGACCGCCAGGCCCGGATCAATCGGGCCCGGCTTGATGCGCAGGGCGTCCTGACCATCAACCTGATGTCTTCGCCCGGTTCCGGCAAAACGTCGCTGTTGGAGGCGACCATCCGTGTCCTGGAGGGCAGGCTTCGGATCGGCGTCATCGAGGGCGATCTGGAGACTGAGAACGACGCCGACCGAATCCGCGCCCTGGGAGTTCCCGCCCACCAGATCACCACCGGTACCGCCTGTCATCTGGACGCGCACCTGATTCATGGCGCCCTCGATCAGCTCGATCTGGCGCAGCTCGATATTCTGTTTATCGAGAATGTCGGTAATCTGGTGTGTCCTGCCAGTTTCGATCTGGGTCATCACCGCAACGTGATCCTGCTGTCGGTGACCGAGGGCGACGACAAGCCTGCCAAATACCCGGTCATGTTCCGGGCCGCCGATCTCATGCTGATCAGCAAGACCGACCTCTTGCCTTATCTGCCTGAATTCTCGCCGGATCGAGCCGAGCGGTGTTTGCGCCATCTGGCTTCGATGGTGCCCACGCTGCATCTGTCCGCCCGATCCGGAGCCGGCGTGGCCGACTGGATCGAATGGCTGGCAGCGGAACGGGACGGTTACTGCGAGTTGTTGAACAGGCACCAGACCTTGACGCCACGGGTCGAATCCGAGGGCCGCAAATTGCACGCTCCAAGTCCCCGCATCACCTTCAGGCCGCTTGCCTCGACGAGCTGATACCCATTCCAACTCGATGCCGGAAAATTTACCGGAGGAAATCGTGCAGCGTAGACAGCAGGCGGGACCTTAAGAATCTCGATAGGAGTGTGGGCGTGGCTGGGAATAAGCAGCGTTAACTGCTACTGCGCGCCAACCGCGCTCGGGCGGCGGCTAACTCCGTTTCCAACACCTCAATCTGCTGCGCCACTGCGGTTTGTTGCCCTTGGCGCACCCAGTCCAGCCAAGCGCCCATCCCTTCGCCGGTGCGAGCCGACAGTTGCAGAATTTGGAGATCGGGATTGACCCGCCGGGCGTATTCTAGACAGCGGGCCACATCGAACTCCACATAAGGCAGCAAATCGATTTTATTGAGCAGCATCAACCGGGCAGCGGCGAACATGTTGGCGTATTTCAGCGGTTTGTCCTCACCCTCGGTTACCGACAAAATCACCACCTTGCAGGCTTCGCCCAAATCAAAATCAGCGGGACAGACCAAGTTACCGACATTTTCGATAAACAAGGTTCCGCCTTCGGGTAATGGCAATTGCTCCAGGGCGTGACCGATACTGTGAGCATCAAGGTGGCAACCTTTACCGGTGTTGATTTGTAGCGCGGGCGCTCCGGCGGCACGGATGCGCTCGGCATCGTGGGCGGTTTGCTGATCGCCGCCGATCACCGCCACTGGAAATTCATCACGCAACACCTGAACTGTGCGGCTAAGCAGCGTGGTTTTGCCAGAACCGGGGCTGGAGACCAAATTCAATGCAAACACACTCCGCGCCGCAAACAGTCGCCGGTTGCCCGCCGCGTATCCATCGTTTTTCGCCAGAATATCCTGCTCAATCGCGACCAGGCGACTCTCGGTCATGGGGCTGTGGGAAAGTACATCAGCGCCATGCCCGTGAGTGTGATCATGATCATGACTGTGATCGTGAGAGTGATCATGGGCGTGATGATCGGCGTTAATGCTAATTTCACCGTTACCGCAACCGCATACGCTGCACATTTACTCAACCTCCAGTTCTTTAATTCGCATTTCCGTACCGCTCAGCAGTCGCCATTGATAACCGCCGCAGAGTGGACAGGGATCAAAATGCTGTTGTACCGCCACGGTTTGCGCGCAATCCAGACAATGGGCGCGCCCCGGCAAAGTAATGATCTCCAATTCCGCTGTTGCCGCAATGGTATCGCAGCGGATCGCTGCAAAGGCGAAGCGCAAGGACTCCGGTTCGACATTAGCCAGTTCGCCGATTTCCAGCCACACCCGCAGCACCCGTTTGAATCCGCGCTGATGGACTTGGGTGGTAATGGTTTCGATGATGCCTTCACAGAGCGAAAGTTCATGCATGGCGGCGATTCGAGGGGTTTAGCGGGGCACTTTCCCCCACATACAACATGAGCAGCAATTCCCGGTCTCTTGAAAAGTCTTTTACAATCAATGTATTATAAAAGCTTCCTATTGGTCTTACTTTAAGCTTTTGAAACCAAAATCATCCGGTATTGTTCTGTCATGAAGAAATCACCTTCTCGTCTTGTTCAAATAAAAAATCGCATTGACAATCTCCCGCAAATCCTTTTCTCTAGGGCGTCCGGTGGTATAAGGCTCCACTTCTTCAAAAACAGGTTCTAGGAGCTGCCATTCTTCATCAGTGAGATCACTGGGATACCTTTTGGCAGGGACTTCTTTTGGCCATGGCATACATCACCTCGAATAAAATGGTTACGCTTAAAATAATTTTTTTATTTCCGCCCCACTTTCACCCCTTATTTTTGCAAAAAACATACTAAAATTCAATGTCTTAGTTTTTAGACAATCTCTTAGTGTCTCATCAATAAGACTTTCGGCGGATTGCTCATCAATAATAGATTGATTTTCATCGCTATTAACCCCACCACGAGCCGGCGCAGCGGGTCACCATCCGTCTTTGAGAGACCTTCTCCACAAGACCCCTCGAAGAACCATAATTTTAAGATGTTTAATCGCCTGCCAATCAACACCATTAGCAATAGAGCGATCAATAATTCCTCGTACCGCTTCATAGCCCATTCCCTCTTTAATACGGACATCCCAAACCGTACTATTGACACAGGCTAACAACACCTGTTTCTCAAACGCTCGGGT
>NZ_CBTK010000078.1 GCF_000531125.1 Candidatus Contendobacter odensis Run_B_J11
CAAAATGACATCCCCCTGCCAGCGTTTCATGGGGGCGTGAGAAACTGATAGGTGGTAAGGGGTCACCGGAGACAGTGCCCGCTCAGCGGGAATCGCAGCGCCTCCCGGCTCATGCGGTCGTTCCTGAACACAGCAACGGGACTGGGGAAGTGAATGTGGGTGACCGTAAGGATTCGTGCGAAAATGGGTAATAGCGGCTTTGACCATCAACAAGCGGCTAATTTTCCACATAAAATTATGGGGGTTAGAACACTGACCAAGAAAATGATCCTTTTACCTTTGCGATAATTGACTAAGAAAACGGTCCTGATACATAAGCCAAAATCGTACAAAAAAACGCTAAAACAGGTTTTACTAAACTGATGCCAGGCTTGTTACTCATTTACGAAGGAATCCTTACGCCTACCCGATGATGCGCCAGCGGCGTCACTGGGCGCTCTCCACGCCTATACTTTGTAGATGATGACACCCACCCACCTGCTCGTCCTTGATCTCGAAACCCGGCCCGATAGCGCTCTATTGCCAGCGGATCGCGATCCTGCCGCGTTTCCCAAGCCGATCCAGCATGAGATCGTGACCTTGGGCTTCCTGCTGGCGCGGATTGAGCGCGACGGGCAAGGGGAACGCTATACGGTGCGCAAACTGGGCGCGGCCAGCATTGCCGACCGCAGCGAGCGGGAGCTATTGGCCGGGTTCTGGCAAATGATCGATAAACAAAAACCGCGCTTGGTGACCTGGAACGGGCGCGGTTTCGATGTGGCGGTGCTGAAACAGCGCTCCTTAATCCACGGTTTGACCGCGCCGCAATGGCATCGCACCGATCCCCGCTATGGGTATGATTACCGCTATCAAGTCAACTGGCATTGCGATTTGATGGATGTGTTGAGCGATAACGGGGCGTCGCCGCGCCTGAGTCTGGATGAAGCGGCGCGGGCGTTGGGGTTGCCGGGCAAGTGGAACGGTCACGGCGCGGACGTGGCGGAACAGGCGCAAGCGGGCGATTTCGCGGCCATTAACCGCTACTGCGAGGGCGATGTGCTGAATACCTTCGTGCTGTATCTGCGCTGGGCCTGTTTCAGTACCCGGATGACGGCGCACGGCCATAACGCGACTGTGCAGAACTTATTGGATTATCTGGAACGCGAACGGGGCGAACGCCCACATGTCGGCGAGTTTGTGGATCGTTGGCAAGCCAGTGACCGGCCGTGTCCGCTGTTCGTCAACGAACCCATCGGCGAACCAGGGCCGCAACCGCCCGAGGCGCATTTGCGGAGTGAGGATGTGGTGTGACGTGAAGTCGCCTAAGTAATTGTTTCACATGGTAAATCCATGTGAAACCTGTCTTTCTCTGGACAGTAGCCTACCGTCACATGCGGTCTTGGCAACGAGACGGTATGAAGCTGGCGGGACAATGCAACCCATCCTCGAAAGGGGTCAAGCTGAATCTGTGAGGACAAAGCGAATCTGCAAGCATAATGCGGAAGGGAGCTAGGCTGAGTGGTAGGGCTAACACAAATGAACTGTTGATAAATTCCGTCACGCTGAACAAGCCAAAAATGCTGATAGGCTTGAGCCAAAAGGCCAAGGGTTGGATAGCTCTTTCACGTCTAGGGCTACAGAGACAAAACAACCCTCGGAAGAAAGACAGAGCCTAAACCATCCCTGTTACTTAGATGGAACACGGTAAGCCCGATAAGTCTTCCTTCCGCCCAACAGGGCAGGCCGAACGTAAGAACGGCTGATGGAATGCGGGTAGAGGAACATGGAAAAAGCGAAGGCCGCTTTGTAATGAAGCGGATAGGGGTTGAGTCGAAAGGCAACATCACCCTAGCGGGTAACGGCGCAGACTTCCATAAGGTCTCATATCACGAAAGAGTTTGTAGAACCTTTTACCTAAAGGAGGACATGCAAATGAACGCGAGTACAGTGTGTGCAGCCTCCAGCTTAGAGATGAGTTGGCACAAAATTAACTGGGCCGAATGCCACCGACAAGTCAGAAGGCTGCAAGCGCGTATCGTGAAGGCAACGCAGGAAGGCCGCTGGAACAAGGTGAAAGCCTTGCAATGGCTGCTCACCCATTCGTGGAGCGGCAAAGTGATTGCCGTGAAGCGAGTGACGGAAAATCAAGGCAAGAAGACGCCGGGGGTAGACAAGGTTACATGGTCAACCCCGAAAGCCAAATTTCAAGCCGTGTGGTCGCTCAGAAGGCGCGGATACCAACCGCTGCCACTGAGACGAGTATTTATACCTAAAAGCAACGGGAAGTTAAGACCGTTAGGAATACCGACGATGAAGGACCGAGCGATGCAGGCACTCCACCTGTTCGCGTTGGAACCCGTATCGGAAACCCAAGCGGATAACAATTCCTATGGATTCAGGCCGGAAAGGTCTACTGCGGATGCAAGAGTCCAATGTTTTATTGCACTGCTCTGTACATGACAAAAATTAACTTGAAGAGTTAAAATGATTAAAATCAAGGAAGTGAAATAAAGCAGCGAGATTAAATAAGGAGGTAGGATTAAATATAGCATTACGAATAAAATCCAAACCAGTTTTAAAGATACTTTTAGAAAAACGTAGATGTTTTTTTACTTTAATCGGTTTAACTGAATCATGCTGCCACTCACCGATGCGATGCGCCCAACAAAAAGTAATCACCGGAATGATTAAAAGTCGTTTAATCCGCTCAGGGTCCGTCACATGAGTCTCTTCCAGATTAAACCCTCGACTTTTTAAGCAACTAAATAACGTTTCTATCTGCCATCTTTCTTTATATAGCTCTCCTATGCAGGTTGTGGAATTTTTAGATATAGCTCTCCTATGCAGGTTGTGG
>NZ_CBTK010000079.1 GCF_000531125.1 Candidatus Contendobacter odensis Run_B_J11
CGGCCTCGTTGAAGCAAGAAATCACTCATGGATTATTTGTCCATGGTTGATGCAACGGTTGAAAAATGACACTATGGATACACGGCATACCCATACCCTAATACCGTTTCCTGATAGGTTTTGTATTTTTCAGGTCAAAAACAGCTTAGTTCGTCATACCCGCGAAAGCGGGTATCCAGTTTTTCAGCGGCTTACTGGATTCCCGCATTCGCGGGAATGACGGAAACGGGAACCCTGAATGCGAAAACCTACTGAGAATTGGTATAACTTGGCACTGTATCTGTCCATGCCCATAAATCCCAATGTCCGACCTGCAAACGCGATTGCCCGCATTCAATCCAGCGGCGACGCTGAATCTGCCAATTCGCCAATTCACTCGCCGCTTCGGGCGCAATTTCCAGCGCCGCATTAACCCAACCCTCCAATAGCGCCGTTTGCAACATTGCCTGTTCCGGCCCCAACTGCCACCGACTGGGCCGCACCATAACTTTGTAGTCCTGGTTTCGCAGCAAGGTCGCCAGCGCCGCTACCGCATCGGAACCGAGCGCCGGGCCAAAACCCTTGTCGGTGCGCTGATGGCGATTGACCCACTGGCGCAATACTTCATCACCCGCCAGCGCCGGTTGCCAAATGATTTCACCGTCGTAGCTCAGCGCGATAAAAAGCGCCGCCCGCCATTGCCCGCAACAGTGCGCCAACCGTTCCAGCCAGTCCGCTGACACCAAATCGAGCAAAGCGGACGCTGTAACCAGTTGCACCTCTTGAAAATCCAGCCGCTCCCAGTCGCGGACTAAATCCAAAAGCAGCCATTCCAAATCGCAATGACCGGTTGCATTGGCCCATGGCTGCATTTCCAACTGACTCCGCGCCAACAGCGCCGGATCATAATCCACCAGTCGCCAATGCTGTTCACCGCCGAGCAACGGGGCCAGAAAGCGGCAATTCGCCCCGGTTCCACTGGCCAAATCCAGCACCGTCAACGAACTTTGCCGCTGCCGCCAATCCAGCAAGCGGGCCATGAGTTCCAGGTTGCGGGCAGTGGTATCCGCCGGTTCGCGTAGCGACAGCCATTCCGCCGAAAAACCGCTCATGCCGGGATCACCGCAAGCGCCGTTGCAAAATAAGCACACGTCGTCGGCCAATCCGGCAAGGTTTGCCGCGCCACCCGCGCCCCCGCCGCCAAACGCTGGCGTAATTCAGGATCAGTCATTACCCGCAACAAAGCTTCGGCCAGCGCCGCCTCGTCGCCGGGCGAAATCAGCAACCCGGCATCCGCCGGCACGGTGTCGGGAATTGCACCCGCTGTAGTGCTGATGATAGGTAAACCGTGCGCCAGCGCCTCGGCCAGCGCCATGCCATAGCCTTCGTGATACGACGGCAGCACAAATATATCGGCCCGCCGGTATTCGTGCGCCAACGCCGCTTCGTCCAGTTGACCCAAAAATTCGATACGCGCTGACAATCCCAACGCCTCAGCCAAAATTGACAGTTCAGCGGCGGTGACCGGATCAAGATCGGTGCTGCCCGCACAGCGCAAGCGCCAAGGCTGATCCTTAATCCGCGCCAGCGCCCGGAACAACACGGCGTGACCCTTGCGCGGCGTCAGCGAGGCGACGCACAGCAGCGCCAATTCAGCGCTGCCCGAACCTTCCGCCAGCGGCGCGGGATCGGTACCAGGCACGACAACAACGCACTGCTCTGGCGAAATACCATAATCGGCCAGCGCCCGCACGGTGCTGGGACTGGTAACAATCACACTGCGGGCGTGGCATAACGCCTCGCGTTCGCTAACGTACAACTGCTGACGCAATCCCGCCGTCAAGCCGGTTTCCAGCGCCAGCGGATGATGAACCAGCGCCACCAGCCGCAACCGGTTGCGATGATTGGCAGCAACGGCAGGCATCGCGCCCAGCGCCAGTCCGTCAATCACCACTAAAGCCTGCCCTGGCAATGCCGCCAATACTGCATCGGCTTGATCCAGTGCAGCGGCATCCGGCATTGGAAAGGCGTGACTCAAGCGATGCAGTTCAACCCGCCAGCCCAGCGCCGCAAGTCCGGTCATGATGCGACGGTCGTAGCGATAGCCACCGGTACGAGTCTCAGGATCGCCGGGTATCAGGAAATGAACTGCATTCAAGGCAGCGGTCCTTCATAGGCGGCCCAGGCCACATGAGATTCATGCAGGGTCACGCGCATAGCGGTCAGGTCGGTGGCGTGAACGCCCAACTGGCCGTCTTCGATCCGAATAGCGATACGGTTGAAAATGGCCTGCGCCAGAAACTCAGTAGTAGTATTGCGGCCCGCGAACTCCGGTAACTCGTCGAGGTTGCGGTAATTCCATTCTTCTAGCACGGTGCGTAGACAATCGCTGGCTTTGCCGATATCCACGACGACGCCATCGGGGTCCAGATCGGGGCGGCGCAACTCCAGGTCAACGACATAAGTAGCGCCATGTGGGCGCTGGGCAGGGCCGAAAGTTTCCCCTCTAAAGCTGTGGGCGATCATGAAATGGTCACGGACGCAAACGGTGTACATGGTGAGACCTTGGGTTGATTGCTTGGAAAACTTAGGCTGATTCCGAACGATTCCGGTTCAGTCAACGGCAGGATAAGCGATGCGATGGCACAACGTACCACCCGGATTTTGGCTCAATTCGGCCATCTTCTGCGGTAGATCGGCAAACGAACTCTCGCCGCTGATCAGCGTATCCAACACCGGATCGTCCAGTAAATCCATCACCGTCGCCATGCGCCGCCGATAATCCCAGCGGCTACGCTGTGCAGTGGCAATGCTACCGACTTGAGAGCTACGGAGGGTGAGCCGCTGGCTATGGAACGCTTCACCGAGCGGCAGGCTGACCGGTTGGGTGCCGAACCAACTTACTTCCAGCACCGTCGCCTCGAACCCGGCCAGACGCAGCGCCGTCACTAGCCCGGCGGGCGATCCGCTAGTGTGAATCACCAAATCCTGTTCCGGTTGCGCCTGCTCCGGTGTGGTAAAGCGGACACCGATCCGGTTGGCGACAGACTCCTTGCCGGGGTCTACATCCACCAGTTGTACCACGCAACCCGGCAACCGGTTAACTAATCGGGCGATGAGGCAACCGACCACGCCCGCGCCGATGACCGTGATTCGATCTCCCAAACGCGGCGCAGCGTCCCATAAAGTGTTCAGCGCCGTTTCCAGATTGGCGGCCAGCACCGCTCGACCGGGCGGAATATGCGCCGGGATCAGCGTCAGCGCCGTGGCTGGAACCACATAGCGATCCTGATGCGGAAATAGGCAAAACACCACTCGACCACGCCATTCGGCGGGGCCAAGTTCGACCATACCGACATTGCAATAACCATATTTGACCGGCGCGGGAAAATCGCCTTGCTGGAACGGGGCGCGCATCGCCTGATGCTGGCTGGGCGGCACTTCGCCACGAAATACCCGGCTCTCGGTGCCACGACTGATGCCGGTATACAGGGTTTGGATTTGCACTTCGTCCGGGCCGGGCGGATTCAGAGTTTCAGCGCGAATCTCGCCTTGGCCGGGAGTCACCAGCCAGAAGGCTCGTGCGTACATCGAATTACCGGTCATACTTTCTCCCCTGACCATCGCCAGAAACGGCAAGTGTAATGAATCGTTCCACTGCATTCCCATTTCAGCCGCTACTAATCAGCACCTTATTGACCGTAGTACCGGCGATCCTGCTGCTGGCGAGCGCGGCGAGCGCGATTGCCGCACGGTTTCAATTACCCGCCAGTTATATCATTCAAAGCATCGCTGTTTTGATCGGACTGCTGCTCACCCTGCTGCCCTTTTTACCGCAACATCAGCCGCTACAGCGACTCGGCGCGGCCAATACCGTAACGCTGCTACGCGCCGGCATTGCCGCATTGCTGGCAGGTTTAATCGGCCAGGCGATGTTAGTAGCCAGCTTAGCCTGGTTGATGGCTGCACTCGCCGGCATCGCCCTGCTGCTCGATGGGGTTGATGGCTGGCTGGCGCGGCGCAGCCAGATGCAAAGCATATTCGGCGCTCGGTTCGACATGGAAGTAGACGCTTTTTTTATTCTGGTTCTGGCGGCATTGGTCTATCAGATGGACAAGGCCGGGGTTTGGGTCTTGCTATCGGGGGCGATGCGCTATGGTTTTGTCGCCTTGGGTTACGCCCTGCCCTGGTTGCGCCAGCCGCTGCCGCCGCGCCAGCGCCGCCAAACCGTGTGCGTATTCCAGACCGCCATTCTGGCGCTGTGTCTAATTCCGCCGCTGCTTCCACCGTGGACAACGCGGTTGACCGCTGTCGCGTTGGGGCTGCTAACCCTCTCATTTTTGGTGGATACCGTTTGGCTGGCTCGTTGCCGCATCAGCGGCATGAGTCGCTGACGGGCGGTCCAACGTCCGCAACAGCAACGGTCCTAGCTCTTCAATCCCGCCCAGCGCCGTCGAACCCGGGGTTATGCCCACCTGAAATCCTGCCGCCTGAAATGCGCTAATGATGGCCGGATCGCGTGAGAACACATGCACCGGCACCTGCCAGGAAATATCGCGTCCGCCGACAATCGCAGGCGGCTGGTGATCACCGAGTACCAGTAACAGCGCGTTGGCAGGGGCGTGCTGGCGCAGATAGCCGCCTAGCACTGCAAGGTTGTAACGGATGCTACGGACATAGGCCGCTGCCAGTTCCTCACCATCCAGCCGCCCGCTCAGTTCCACCGCGCCTGACGACAGCGTTGCATCGGATACGGCGGCAACATGGCTCCAATCCGGGTGATAGGGCGGCAAGGGCGCAAACGGAGCATGACTGTTGATGGTCGGGAAAAACACCAGCAACGGTGATCGCCCGGTCGGAGTGACTTCAGTCTGATGCAGCCGGTACAGGCTGTATTGATCGGGAATCACCCACCCGCCATAAGCCGGACCGTGATACTCCAGGCGTTCAGCGTCGACAATCCGATCAAAGCGGTAGAACTGTCCTTCCGGCCAGGCATAACGCAGACCGGGCATCAGCGCCACTGTGCGATAACCGGCAGCGGCAAAACGGCTGACCAGCGTAGCGCGGTTACTGGTCAACAAGTCGTGGTAATCATCCTGATCGGCAATGCGCAGGCCGGACAGCAGGCTGGAATGGGCCAACCAGGACGAGCCACCAAAGGTGCTGGATTCGACCCGCGCTGAGGCGATCTGCCAACCTGCGGCCAGCAGTGACCGTTCCAGTGTCGCAAAATCGTCAGCCAGCGGAATCGCGAAGCGGGGATCGTCGAATACCAGCGCTCCCTGTGACTCGAAAAAAATCACCCACACGTCGCCTTTACCCAAGCGGCTCAAATCCGAAACCGGCAGCGGCGGTTGCCCGGCGATTCGACCATGATCCCTGAACACGGTCGCAGCCAGCACCCTCTTCACTTGCTCGGCCAACATGGCAGTAACCGGCAACGCGAAGCCGTGTCCAACCGGCAGGCGCGGAATCAGCCAACCGGCACCGTAGGGCACCAGCAGGATCAAAGCCAGGACGCCGAGCGCACGACGGACAGGAGTATGGTCAAGCGCCTCGATGACGGTGCTGAGCGCCCAGCGCAGAACCAAAACCAGCGCAGTGAGCAGCGCCAGCAGCGCCAACCCGCCGAGCAACACCTGCCAGCCCGCGACTTGATCCAGAAACAGGGCCGCTACTTGCGGCAGATGCGGGCTGTCCCAGTACAGATTAATGGATCGCCCCATCAGGGCCGGCGCGGTGACATCCAGATAGCGCCCCAGCGTCAGGATGACGTAGCCGACCAAAACGGCGCAACGCAACCGGCGACCCGGCGCACCCCGCCAAGCCGCGATCAATACCAGCACCAGCAGCAACAGCGCCAGTTCAATGGACAGTTCGGGAACCCAGCGCACCCCGACCGTGGGCCAGCGGTTCTGGAAGGTCAAGGCCGAGTTGAGGATGAACAGTGCGAGTAGCAGTTGGGACAAGTGGAGCATCCAGTGCAAAAACAGCAGCTAACCTTCAGCAACAACCGATGCCGGTCATCAAAGGTCTCTGCCTCGATGCCCACTCGCATGGTATTCTTGAGCAAATAAGACGGATATCTTCGCCACGCCCTTTGCAAACGACCACGACACCCGACCGCTTGAACCCCAACCCGACCCGGACGACAGGAGGCGAACACGATGAGCAGCGTGGATGAGAAACAGGAGGTAATGATCGCGGGTGAAGTTCCGCGCACTGCTGAACAGCCTAGCGAAGAAATGCGACGCTGCCTCGATGAAGTGGCGACCGTGCTTGGCAAATACGACATCGGGGTTACCCTCTGTCTGGCCAATGACCGGGAATCGGTGCTGCTCTATCGGCTACCCGACTGGTGCGCAGTGGTTTTGAACGACGGCGAGCCGGAAGTCAACCCGGAACGGCTCTGGCAGACCGATGATCTGGAACAACTCATGTTCCGTACCTACCGCTTAACCAGCGCTTTGCACCAGGTTCACGAACGGATGCACGATGAATCGGCGCAACTGGAAACCTTCGTCAAGGATTTGGGCCGACATCTGCTGGATCCCAATCGCAAGTGCCATTAGCTCCGTTCGCAACACCATCCCGCGACACGGGCTGGAAGCCCGTGCCACGAACCCCTCAATTCGCTCTGGAATTCCCAGCATTGGCGGCTCGCCACTCGCGAGCCAGTTGTCGCGCTTGCGCCAGTTCAATTTCATTCATCTGACTGCTGATGTAATCCAGTTGCTGGGTCGCGCCCACATAGCCCCCAGACGCAGCCATGGTTAACCACAGATACGCCTTGATCCAATCCTGCCCGATCCCGCGACCGTTGCTATACAGCATCCCCATTCCGTACTGCGCCAATGCCGATCCACTGGCAGCGGCGCGCTCAAACCATTGGAAGGCCTGCCGATCATCGCGGGGCAGGCCGCGCCCGTTCGCGTAAGCCAGCCCCAACATGAGCTGGGCCAGCGATAACCCCTGTTCAGCGGCCTTACGATACCCGGCTACCGCCTGCGCCTCGTCACGTGGCAACCCGCCCCGACCTTCCGCATACAACAATCCCAGATTCAACTGAGCAATAGGCAAACCGCGCTCGGCGGCCTTGCGAAACCAAAGCGCGGCCTGTGCTTCGTCGCGGGTTGCGCCCTGTCCAGTCGCCAGCATGATCCCGACATTCAGTTCTGCCTCGGCGTTGCCTTGGCGGGCGGCTTCGCGGAACCACCGCAATGCCTGTTGCAAGTCACGCGGTACCCCAAGACCCGCGATGTACATGCCGGCCAAGCGGGTCTGACTGGCGATATGGCTCTGCTCGGCAGCCTTGCGGTACCAATCCGCCGCCTGCCGGTCATCACGTCCGATCAGCTCGCCCTGGTTATACAATGTCCCTAGCCGGTATTGGGACTCGGGATGATTCTGCTCGGCAGCCTTGCGCAACCACTCCAGACCAACCCGCTCATCGCGCGGCATCCCACGTCCAGCGAAGGCGTATTCCGCCAGCATTGCTTGCGCCTCGGGACTACCACCCGTCGCCGCCTGATTCAGCAGTTGCATCCCCTTGGCTTGGTCCAGCACCACCCCGCGCCCGTTCAGATAACCGGTGGCCAGTTCCAGTTGCGCCAAGGGTAGATTCTGGTCGGCGGCGCGGCGGTACCATTGCAAGGCTTCCCGCTCATCACGCGGCAGTCCGCGCCCCTCGGCATACATCCGGCCCAAGGAGTACTGCGCCAGCGGCAGATTCTGATCGGCGGCCCGCCGATACCAGCGCGCCGCCTCCGCATCGTTGCGCGCCACGCCCTGGCCATCGGCGTACAGTTGCCCCACGCTCAACTGGGCCAATGCCAGTCCCTGCGCGGCGGCTTTCTGGAACCACTTGAACGCTTCCCCGGCGTTGCGGGCAACGCCGCGCCCGCTCAGATAACGCACCGCCAGATTATACTGGGCTTCGGCGTGCCCCTGTTCAGCGGCCTTGCGATACTCGCTTACCGCATTTTCATCGCTGGCAAATACCCCGCGCCCGGATGCATACATCGCCCCTAGCGCGAACTGCGCGCCAGTGTGACCCTGCTGCGCGGCTCGCCGATACCACTGCACCGCCTCTTTATCGTTGCGCGACACCCCACGGCCACTGGCGTAAAAATTCCCTAACTCGAATTGGGCGCCAGCGTGGCCCTGCTCGGCTGCTTGCTGATAACGCCCGGCGGCTTCCCGATCATCCCGCGCTACACCTTGGCCCGTCGCGTACTGGGCAGCCAGCACAAATTGTGCTTCGGCATTGCCCCGATCCGCCGCATTGCGCAGCCACAACAACGCCTCCTTGGCGCTGGGCGCGATCTCTGGATCAGCGGCATACAACATCCCAAGCTGAAACTGGGCATCGGCATTGCCCTGCATCGCCGCCTTGCGGAGCCATTCAGCAGCGTTGCGCGCACTCTGTCCCACTCCCTGACCGCGCAGGTACATCAGGCCGATCATGGTTTGGGCACGAGGATCGTTCTGCTTGGCCCAACTCATATACTCCTCGAAGGCAGCGAGATAATCACCGCGCCGATAAGCTTCGGCAGCGCTGTTGACGGCGGTATCGGGCGAAACCGGCCGGGCATCGCCATAGTGCCAGACCCCTTTTTCATCCTGCCATTTTTTGACGTTCGATTCAGGTGCAGGGGCGGCATGAACCGCGCCGGCCAGAGTCGCCGCCAACAGTAACGCCATCATGCGCATGACTACCTCCATTCAAAAAATGCCCGATGCCCTTGAATTTGGCGCATCCGACTCAACATTAGCTAAAATTTTAATCAAAATCCGACCAAAATCGCTGCCCGCCAACGGTTTCTCATTCCGCCGGGGCCGCGCACTTTATCGGAACCGGTGTCTACACTATCCATGACGGCAGCGCTCGTCATCCCTATTCAACTTTTAGCCTTAGCAGCGAGGAAATCCGCATGGCCATCAATCTGCAAAAAGGACAGCGCATCAGCCTGGAAAAAGAGGCCGGGCGCGGCCTGAGCCGGGTCGTCATGGGTCTGGGCTGGGGCATGAAGCAAGTGCAGTCCAAGGGTTTTCTGGGCTTCGGCGCGGGTACTCGCCAGGAAGCGGTGGATCTCGACGCCTCCTGTCTGCTGTTCGACGCCGGTGGCAATCCGGTGGATACCGTCTGGTTTCGACAACTGCAAAGTCGCTGCGGCTCTATTCATCACAGCGGTGATGATCGCTCCGGCGGTGGCGAGGCCGGTTCCGAGAACGAGCGTATCACTATTGAACTGAATCAGGTGCCCGCTACGGTGCAGACTCTGATTTTCACCGTCAACAGCTTCAGCGGCGAAGGTTTCGCCGGCATTCCCAGCGCCTTCAGCCGGCTGACGGACGGCGCTAACGGCAACGAGGTCGCTCGCTTCGACCTGTCGCTGGAGGGCGGTAATTACACCGGACTGATTATGACCAAGCTCTATCGTCATAACAGTGAGTGGAAGCTGCAAGCCATCGGTGAACACGCCAGCGGCCGCACCTTCCACGACCTGCTACCGGCGCTCCGGCCCTATTTGTAGACCGGTCGAGGATGGAATTATGGATCTGCAACCCGGCCAGAATATCGCTATCACCCGACACAGCCCGCCACCGACTGCCGTCGAAATCACCCTCGCCTGGGAACCCGTGACCACGCCGCTGGCGATTGATTCCAGCGCCTTCGCCCTGAGCGCTCAGGGCAAGGTGCGCGGCGATGGCGATTTCATTTTTTACAACCAGTTAGCGCTGGCCGGCGGCGGTCTCCAGCGCGCCAGCGACGGTCGAAGCTTCACCATCACCTTCGCCCAGCTTCCTGCGAGCATTGAGCGAATTGTTATAGCCCTGACCATTGACCAGGGCCAGCGGCGTGGGCAATCGTTCGGCCAGTTAAGCCAGGTGCGGGCGGAAATCCGCGAGGCCGGCAGCAAGGCGACGCTGGCGACTTTCCCGTTAGCGACCAAGATGATGCCGGAAACCGCGCTGATCGTTGGCGAGCTATACCGCCGCAATAATGAATGGAAGTTTCGCGCCGTCGGTCAGGGCTTCGTCGGCGGGCTGGGGCCGCTGGCGCGGCAGTACGGGGTGGATGTCGCCGACGATCCCGATGTAGCCGAAGCCGCTCCACCGCCGCATCCGACTGCCCCAGCGCCTACTTCCACTCCGCTACCGAGTTCACCCAAACCGATCCGGCTGGAAAAAATTACCCTGGACAAGAAGACGCCCAGTATTTCGCTGGAGAAAAAAGCGCAAGGATTCGGCGAAATCGTGGTCAATCTCAACTGGAATCAGGGCAGCGGCGGCAAGGGATTTTTTGGCCGACTGACCAGCCGTAAGATCGATCTCGACCTGGGTTGCCTGTTCAAATTGAGCGATGGCCGACCTGGCGCAGTGCAGGCGCTGGGCGGCAACTTCGGCAGCCTGCAACAACTGCCCTATATTCAGCTTATGGGCGATGATCGCAGCGGCGCCAGCGCGGCAGGCGAATTCCTGCATATCAACGGCCAGCAGTGGGGTCAGTTGGACCGGGTGCTGGTGTTCGCCATGATTTACGAGGGCGCGCCCAACTGGGCGGAAACCGATGCCGTGGTGACTATCACCATTCCGGGTCAACCGACGCTGGAACTCCGGGTGGACAGTCATCGCAACGATCAGCGAATGTGTGCGCTGGCGATGCTGGAAAACCAGAACGGCAATATCAAGGTCACAAAATTGGTCGAGTATTTCGCGGATCATCGCGTTCTTGACCAAGCCTACGGCTTTGGACTGCGTTGGGTCGCTGGTTCCAAAGACTAATTTTTCAACACGTTGCAATAACTAGAGGAACACGCGCATGGCTCTTGAATGGTTGAAACAGCGTTACAGTGAAGTCTCCGCCAGCCTGAAAACCGAAGTCACCAAGATTCGCAACAAGAGTTTCCTGGAATCGGTAGTGGCGGGTTGCGCCCTGGTGGCTCACTCCGACGGGGTCGTTCGCCCGGAGGAAAAGCAGAAGATGATGGGGTTTCTGCGCAATTCCGAGGTGCTCTCCGTATTCAGCGTTGAAGAAGTGATCACGATCTTCGACAAATACGCCAAGCAGTTCGAGTTTGATCAGCAGATCGGTCAGGCCAGCGCCTTACAGGCCGTGGCCAAGCTCAAGGGTAACGAAGCCGAAGCCAAGCTGATGGTGCGGGTCTGCTGCGCGATTGGAGCTGCTGACGGCAATTTCGACGATGGCGAGAAGGCGGTGGTGCGCAAGATTTGCGCTGAGCTGAGCCTGAATCCTAAAGACTTCGATCTGGGCTGAGCACGGTCATCCATGGAACAACATCTCGGCTTTCCACTGGAAACCATCGCCATTTTTGTGGCGGTGGTCGCCTTTTCAGTCTGGCTGGACCTCAAGCTGCACAAGGACAGCAAGGACATCAGCATCCCCAATGCGGTGGCCTGGTCGCTATTCTGGATCGGCCTGTCCATCGCGTTCTTTTTTTACATCAAGATTCACCACGGCAACGAGTACGCCGATCTGTTCCTGGCCGGCTACATTCTGGAAAAGTCCCTGTCGGTGGACAACATGATGGTATTCGTCGCCATCTTCGCTTCCTTCGGCATCAAGGGCGCTCTGCAACACCGGATTCTGTACTTCGGCATTCTGGGCGCGGTGGTATTCCGGATGCTGTTCATCGCCTTCGGCACCAGTCTGTTTGGCTTGAGTACCTGGATCGAGTTTGTATTCGCCGCCATCGTGGCCTGGACCGGCTACAAGATGTTGGCGGGCATCGGCGGAGATGACGAAATCGAGGATTATTCCGATCACTGGTCGGTGCGGTTAACCCAAAAATTGGTGCCGATCTTTCCTCGTCTGCATGGCGACCACTTCGTCGTCCATCACGGCCACGTCAAAACAGTAGTGGAGCAGGACTCCAGCGTGTCGGTCAGCCGGGAGGCGGTGGTGTATGCCACGCCGATGCTGTTGTGTCTGGTTTGCATCGAGGTGTCGGACATCATCTTTGCCTTCGACTCGGTGCCGGCAGTGATCGCGGTGACCCGCGAACCGCTGCTGGTCTATTCGTCGGTCATTTTCGCCATTCTCGGTCTCCGCTCGTTGTACTTCGTGCTGGCGGCGGCGCAGAAATACCTGGTGCATCTCGACAAGGCGGTGGCGGCGCTGTTGTTCTTCATCGCCTTCAAGCTGGCGCTCCAGGCGTCGAACCACCTGTTCCACTGGCCCGGATTCGAGATTTCTTCAAACCTGAGCCTGATGATCATTCTCGGCGTGCTGGCGGTGGGCGTGATCGCTTCGCTGCTGTTGCCGGAAAAGGAAGAGAATGAAGCGACCGATGGGGCCGCGCCGGAGAAGACCGACTCCAACTCCAGTGTGGGGAAGAGTTAACAGGACTTTCGCTTTCCGTCATTCCCGCGTCAGCGGGAATCCAGTAACCCGCTGAAAAACTGGATACCCGTTTTCACGGGTATGACGACGCCAGGTTTATTAGCGAAGGTCCTGGTTAATAAACCTTCCCAAGATTCCAGATTCTCAAATCACCAAGTCCTTAACCAAGTGAGTAACAAGCTCATGGCTATTTCCCTCAATAAAGGCGGTAAGCTGTCGCTTAGCAAGGAAGCGCCGGATCTCAAAAAAGTGTTGGTTGGGCTGGGCTGGGACGCCCGCGCCACTGATGGTGTGGATTTCGACCTGGACGCTTCAGCGTTCCTGCTGGGCGCGGGTGACAAGGCTCGCTCAGAAGCCGATTTCATCTTCTACAACCAGTTGAAATCCGCCTGTGGCTCGGTGCAGCACACCGGCGATAATCTCACCGGCGCCGGTGAAGGCGACGACGAAACGATCATGGTGGATTTGAGCCGGGTGCCAGCGGAGGTGCAGAAGATCGCGGTCACCGTCACCATCCACGAAGCTGAGCAACGCCGACAGAATTTCGGCCAGGTGATGAACGCCTATATCCGGCTGGTCAACGCTGAAACCAATGTCGAGGTCGCCCGCTACGATCTGGCCGAGGATGCCTCGACCGAGACGGCGATGATTTTCGGCGAACTCTATCGCCATGGCGGCGAGTGGAAGTTCAGCGCGGTGGGTCAGGGCTACGCCGGTGGCTTGGCGGCGATGTGCCGCCAGTACGGCATCAACATCTAGTTTTCCGAGGAGAATTGTGCAATGGCTGTCTCTCTCCAAAAAGGTCAGAACGTCTCGCTGAGTAAAGCGGCGCCGGGGATGAAGAAGGTGCGCTTCGGTCTGGGCTGGGATGCCCGCGCCACCGACGGCGCTGCTTTCGATCTGGATGCATCGGCGTTCGTGCTGGACGCCAGCGGCAAGGTGCTGAGCGATCAGCATTTCGTGTTCTATAACAACCCGCACGATCCCTCTGGCGCAATTGCGCACAAGGGCGATAACCGCACTGGGCAGGGTGGCGGCGACGATGAGGTGCTCGAAATTGACTTGGGCCTGATGACGCCCAATGCCGCCAAGGTGACCTTCGTAGTCACCATCCATGACGCCGAGGCGCGCAAGCAGAGTTTTGGCCAGGTCAGCAACGCCTACATCCGGGCGCTGAATGCCGAGGGCGAACTGGAACTCGCTCGCTATGATCTGTCTGAAGACGCCTCGATTGAGACGGCGATGATCTTCGGTGAACTGTACCGCAACAACGACGAGTGGAAGTTCAAGGCCATCGGCCAGGGTTATGCCGGCGGACTGGTGGCGGTCGCCCGCGATTACGGGGTTAGCCTCGGCTAAAATCAGCGGCGCTTGATCGCCGCACTGGATAAACCCAGCCCGCCGACGCCATGGCGGGCTTTTGCTTTTTGGACAAAGAAATCATGACTGAATCCGTCAAATACCTGCTCGACGAGAGCCGGATGCCCAAGTCCTGGTACAACCTGGTGGCTGATCTGCCGACACCGCCGCCGCCGGTGCTACATCCCGGAACCTTGCAACCCATTGGCCCGGACGATCTGGCCCCGCTGTTTCCTCGGTCGCTGATCCAGCAGGAAGTCTCCACTGAGCGGGAGATCGAGATTCCAGAACCGGTTCGTGACATTTACCGGCAGTGGCGACCGACTCCGCTGTACCGTGCCCGCCGGCTGGAGAAAGCGCTCGGCACCCCGGCGCGGATTTACTACAAGTACGAAGGAGTTAGCCCGGCGGGCAGCCACAAACCCAACACCGCCGTGGCTCAGGCGTTCTACAACCGGGAAGCGGGGATTAAGCGGATCGCGACTGAAACTGGCGCTGGGCAGTGGGGATCGTCGCTGGCCTTCGCTGGCGCGCTGTTCGGAATTGAGGTGCAGGTGTTCATGGTGCGGGTGTCCTACCAGCAGAAGCCCTACCGTCGGGCGCTGATGGAAACTTACGGCGCCCGCTGCGTGGCCTCGCCCTCCGAAGAAACCGCCTGCGGTCGGGCGATTCTCGCCCAGCGGCCGGATCATCCCGGCAGTCTCGGCATCGCCATTTCCGAGGCGGTGGAAGTGGCCGCTCAGCGCGACGACACCAAATACGCGCTCGGCTCGGTGCTGAACCATGTGTTGCTGCATCAAACGGTGGTGGGGCTGGAGAGCATGGCGCAGTTGGAAATGGCCGGCGATTATCCCGATGTGATCGTGGCCTGCACCGGTGGCGGCTCCAATTTCGCGGGCATCGCCTTTCCTTTTATCGGTGCGCAACTGCGCGGTGGGCAGAGGGTTCGTATCGTCGCTATTGAACCGGCGGCCTGTCCCACCCTGACCCGTGGCCCGTATGCTTATGACTTCGGCGATACCGCGCATCTGACCCCGCTGACCAAGATGCACACCCTGGGTTCAACTTTCACTCCGCCCGGCTTTCACGCCGGCGGCTTGCGCTATCACGGCATGGCCCCGCTGGTCAGTCACGTCAAGGAATTGGGCCTGATCGAGGCCCGCGCCTACCACCAGCTCAGTTGTTTTGAGGCTGGGGTGCTATTCGCCCGGGTTGAGGGCATCCTGCCGGCGCCGGAAGCCAATCACGCGGTGAAAGGAGCTATCGACGAGGCGTTGCGCTGCAAGGAGGAAGGGATCAGCCGGGCGATTCTGTTCAATCTGTGCGGTCACGGCCATTTCGACATGCAGGCTTACATGGATTATTTCGCCGGCAAGCTGACCGATCAGAGTTATGACGAGGCGGAACTGGCGATGGCGCTGTCGGGATTGCCGTCAGTGACGGCGGCGTAACAATAAAAAAGGCGCGGCTGGATATGCCAGTCGCGCCCTGTTGTTGAGATAAGCGCTGCGTTTAGCGAACTGAACGTCTCCGCCGCCAGAACATCGCTGGCAGAGTCAAGCCCAGCAAGGCCCAAACTGGTGGTTCGTCCACCGGAACATCATCCTCGACCGTGATCACGTCATTAGCGCAGTTCATGGTCCAGCTCACGTTCAATTCGTCGTTATTCTTTAACAAGGCTCCAAAAACCGACTTCGCAACACTGACTTCGTAGATCCAGTGTTGGCCAGAACCCGCACCCATTTTTTCCGGCCCCTGCTGAATAGACATCGTGGCCTTTTCAGACATTGGAGTGAGTCCGCCCTTCAACGAAGTCACCGCCTGGGTGTGCCAAAACGGGTCTTTCAGCCAATCACCATTGGTTGTTTGATACACACCGGTTGTAAATAGGCCGATGTTGGCAGGGTTACCTCCGCTGAACTGATGTGGCGTTCGGATACCAACTTCATAATTGCTATCCGGGCTTGTGCCATTCCAGAAATTCAAAGCAAAATCCCCTGCTGCGTAATCGCCTCCTGCTTGCTTGGTGTTCGGGTCATGGCCGGTCACCAAAGCGATATAAAGATTGGTGCTGTCCCAAGTCACATAGAGCGCCTCAGCGTCATAGGCTTGACCGCCATAACCTGGATCAACCCGGCCACCGTTGCCGCTGATGTAATCCTCAACGGTGTAATAGATATTGAGGCCGTTGTATTGGTAAGTGCCCGCGCCCTGACCATTCACATTGCCTGAAGGCGTCCACTGGTTTGTCAACCCCCAATCACTCAAACCACCATCGACCGTGATCGCATTGGCCGCGCTATTCAGCCCTAATCCTGAGATTAGCGCTAAAGATAATGTCAGTAATTTTTTCATTTCAGTTCCTACGCTAACTCAATTAAAAGGTCTGAAGTTGCGTAAAGCAAAAGATATACCATTAATATAATTAATTGTTTTATATAAATAAATTATTAAAACGCATTTTACATACCAAAAACGATCCGAGGGTATTGACCATAATTGTCAGCCCGTTGGCCGACTATGAGAGCATCGGTTCAAGTTGACTTTGTCGATTGCCATTAAACGCCGCACCACTGATTGTCTCGCCTCACAGCCCCAAATGCAGCGGTCCAATCGTTACCAAAATTGTCAGTTCACGGCGTAAAAATCGCAGAGCTGCTATGAGTGTGTACTCAAAAGCACAATATAAAATAAAAACGCCTCATAAAAGAGGCGTTTTTATTTTCATAGCGTTAAGCGTATCTCAGCCGACCCGCTTTTCTAGCGCCCGCCGAACAGCTCCCCGAAAAATTGCTGCATCGCTGCCCAGGAACGGGCATCAGCGACGGCGTTATAAGCAGCACCCTTGCTGTTGTCGTTGCCATTAGCCGGGTTGGTGAAGCCATGCACCGCGCCACCGTAAGCGACCAACTGCCAATCGACACCGCCCTGACGCATTTCATTCTCGAACGCCGCCACCTGATCCGCCGGCACATACGGATCATCCGCCCCGTGCAGCGCCAGCACCTTGGCGTGGATATTCTTGGCGTCCTGGGGCGCAGGCGTGTCGAGACCCCCGTGGAAGCTCACTACTCCCGCCACATTCGCGCCACTCCGCGCCAGTTCCAGCACCGTAGTACCGCCAAAGCAGTAGCCGATAGCGGCTACCTTGTCGGGGGCGACGCCCGGCTGCGCCTTCAGGGTCGCCAGAGCAGCGGCAACCCGCGCCCGCAATAACGGCCGATCCTTCTTGTAGGAACCAGATAGCGTACCGGCCTCCTTCGGGTCAGCGACAACTTTTCCGTCGCCGTAGATGTCCGCAGCGAACGCTACATAACCCAATTCTGCCAGTTGGTCGGCGCGGCGCTTGGCGTAGTCGTTCAAACCCAGCCATTCGTGCACCACCAGCACTCCCGGCAGCGGTCCCTTGGCCTCCTTGGGATAAGCCAGATAACCCACCAGCCGGGTATCACCTTGCCGGTATTCAACAGTTTTGGTTTCGATAGCGGCTTGAGTCAGGGTAGGCACCAGCAGCGCCAGCAGTAACAACAGCATTTTGGACATAGACATATCCTCCAATGGTAGGAAAACGATTTGGACTGCATCAAGGTGGCGGGTTCCCGGCTCCACTCGTTCACAGGACTTTCGCTCATAAACTGGGTGTCGTCATACCCGTGAAAACGGGTATCCAGTCTTTTCAGCAGCTTACTGGATTCCCGCTGACGCGGGAATGACGAAAAGCGAAAGTCCTGGTTCAATTAGCGCAGCGCTTTGACTGCCTCCTGGATCAAATCCGGCCCACGATAAATCAACCCCGTGTAAATCTGCACCAGGCGGGCGCCGGCTGCGATGCGGTCGGCGGCATCAGCCCCGCTCATGATCCCGCCGACCGCGATAATCGGCAACGTATCACCCAGAATCGCCCGTAACTGTTTGACGACAGCGGTAGCACGCTCTCGCAGCGGCGCGCCGCTCAACCCCCCAGCTTGATCGGCATCAGGCAATTGCTCCACGCCGGTGCGGGAAAAAGTCGTGTTAGTCGCAATAACACCATCCACCTCATAGCGTAGCAGCGCCTGGGCTACCGTCGGCAGATCAGCGTCGGCGATATCCGGCGCAATCTTGACCGCCAGCGGCACATAACGCCCCTGCTCATCGGCCAGCCGCCGCTGCTCGGTTTTGAGGGCTTCCAGCAGACGATCCAGCGCCGCACCGTATTGCAGGTCGCGCAATCCCGGCGTGTTGGGCGAGGAGATGTTGACCGCAACGTAACTGGCCCAAGGATAGACCTTGCGCAGACCGATCAGATAATCATCGGTCGCGCGTTCAACCGGGGTATCGGCGTTCTTGCCGATATTGATACCCAGCACTCCCTTGAAACCGGAATGCCGTACCTGTTCAACCAGATAATCCACCCCTTTGTTATTAAATCCCATCCGGTTGATCAACGCCTGCGCCGCCGGCAACCGAAACATCCGGGGCTTGGAGTTACCCGGCTGTGGACGGGGCGTGACGGTGCCGATTTCGACGAAACCAAATCCAAAGCCTGACAACTTATTGATACATTCGCCATTTTTATCCAGGCCCGCTGCCAACCCGACTGGATTGGGGAAATCAATGCCCATGACCCGGCATGGCGCCGCCGGCACGCAGGCGGCGAACATACGGCTCAGGGGCACCGGCATCGAACGCAGCAGGCGTAGAGTCCAGTCATGCGCGGTTTCGGGATCGAGTTGGAACATCAGGGTACGGAGCGGACTGTAGAACATGGGATTCCTTATGGCAGATGGGAAAGATGCCTCTTCAGTGCGGCTAATCATCCATGCATTTGACGTAGTGTTTAGGTGACAGCAGGCAACAATCCTGATACTATAAATCGACAATGGGTAACAGAATTCATCATCAACATTGGCTGATCTCACCAGTGTTTTTCTTGGATTCCCGAAACCGATTCAAAGATAAAGCCTGGATCCGCAATGATGCGGGTTCGATCTGGGCAAATAGCTCCATTGGCTGCGGGTACAAGGTAATGCGCAAACTCCTCATTCTAAGCACGGCTGCCGTTGAAGACGAACTCATCCAGAAAATTTCTGCGGCAGATTGGGAAGTCTCCCAAGCCCAGGATTCAGGCGAGGCGCGGGGTCTGTTAACGGAACAGACCTTCCGCGTCGGCTTAATCCTGCTATTTAGCTGTGAGCCGGAACGATCGTTCCAGTGGATCATCGACCTGGTCCAGGCTCGCCGAAAAATGCAGTGGGTCATCGCGCTGCCGCGTCCCTGCGTGGAGCGCAAAACGCTCTCCAACCTCATTGCCGAGCGCTGCTATGACTACCAGACGCTGCCGATTGACGCCCAGCGCCTGACCGTTACCCTGGGGCACGCCTATGGCATGGCTGAGTTGGACGAGACCCACCTGCGCCAACAGCACGAATCCGATACCCAGTTCGGCCAGATCGGCAACAGTCCAGTTATGCAGACTTTGTTTCGGGGCATTCAAAAAGCGGCTGAGGTCGATGTGCCGATCCTGATCACCGGCGAGGTGGGAACCGGCAAGGAACAATCGGCCCGAACCATTCACGAACATTCAAGCCGGGCGGCAGCGCCTTTTGTGACGGTCAGTTGCGCAGCGATGCCGGTCAATCTTCTTCAATCGGAGTTGTTTGGTCATGAAAAGGGAGCGTTCGCGGGCGCCAGCGAACGCCATATTGGTCAGATCGAGGCGGCGACCGGTGGCACCCTGTTCCTGGATGAAATCGGCGATCTCGCGCAGGAATTGCAGGTTCAACTGCTGCGGTTTCTGGAGGAGAAAAAAATCCGGCGGCTGGGTGGCGCCAAGCCGATTCCCACCAATGTTCGAGTGATCACCGCCACTAACACCAATCTGGAACAGGCGGTGCGCGATGGCCGCTTCCGCGAAGATTTGTTCTACCGTCTGAACGTCCTGCACTTGCGGGTGCCTCCGCTGCGCGAGCGCCGGGGTGATGTAGAACTGCTGGCCCGGCACTTTTTCAACAAATTTGCCGCTGAGGTCAAAACAGTCGCCAAAGGGTTCAGTCGGGACGCGCTGGAAGTCATCAATCGTTATGACTGGCCGGGCAATATCCGGGAACTGATGAACCGGACACGACGGGCGGTACTGTTAAGCGAAGGGCCTTACATTGCGCCTGGCGATCTGGAGCTGGAACGGCGCTCGCTGGGCCGGGGCTTCGTGACGCTGGACGAGGCGCGAATGGCGGCGGATCGGGAGACGATTCAGGCGACGCTGTTGCGCACCCGCTTCAATATCGCTCGCGCCTCCCAGGAACTGAACGTGTCGCGCATGACCCTATACCGGTTGATGGAGAAGTATGATATTCGCCGCGATAACGGCTAAACGATTGGGAACAATGAACTGAATCCGACGACTGCCACCGACGCTTCTGGTGTGGACACCGCGTTGCGGCTACAACCGTAAACTGCCTTGATTGAACCGGTGGATGCATGGCGACTGCTTTCGACCCTAAAGCCTACCTCAAGACCCTGACCACGCTGCCTGGCGTCTATCGGATGCTGGATGAGCGCAGTCAGGCGCTCTACGTCGGCAAGGCTCGCAACCTGCGGCAGCGGGTTTCCAGCTATTTCCGGGAAACCCAGACCTCCGCCAAGACGCTCAGCCTGGTTGCCCACATCCGCGCCATTGAAGTCACCGTCACCCATACCGAAGCTGAGGCGCTGATTCTGGAAAGCACGCTGATTAAGCAACTTCAGCCGCGCTACAACATTCTGCTGCGCGACGACAAGGGTTATCCCTACATCCATGTCTCCAGCGGCGCTTTTCCCCGCCTGGCGCTGCATCGCGGCGCCAGGCAAATACCGGGGCGCTACTTCGGACCTTACCCCAACGCCAACGCGGTCCGCGATACCCTGAATCTGCTCCAGAAAATATTTCGATTGCGCTCATGCGAGGACAGCTTTTTCCGTGCACGCAGCCGACCCTGCCTGCAATATCAGATCAAGCGTTGCACCGCACCCTGCGTCGGCCTGGTTGACCGCGAAAGCTATCAGCATCAATTGCACGACGCTCTGTTGTTTCTGGAAGGCCGGAGCGGGCAAGTGATCGAGGATTTGGCGCGACGCATGGAAGCCGCAGCGACAGAACTGGATTTCGAGGCGGCGGCGGTTTGCCGCGATCAGATCGTCGATCTGCGACAGATTCAGCAGCGCCAGCATGTCGAGGGGGAAAGCGGCGATCTCGATGGGGTGGCGTGCGCCGCACGGGGTGGGGCGGCCTGCATCCAAGTCTTCGTGTTCCGGGGTGGGCGGCTGCTTGGTAACAAAGCCTTCTTCCCCCGCCTGCCCGAAGAGGTGGATGCTGGCGCGGTGCTGGGCGCGTTTCTGGCCCAGTACTATCTCGACAAGGAGATTCCGGCCAAACTGCTGGTTAGCCCTGAACCCGCCGATGCCGCGTTGTTGTCTCAAGCCTTCCAGGAGCGTAACGGTCGGCGGGTGACCATCAGCGCCCATCCCCGTGGCGAACGCGCTCGCTGGCTGGATCTGGCGCGGCGCAATGCCGAACACGCACTGACTGCACACCTGTCCAGCCAGGCAGGGATGCGCCAGCGGTTGGAGGCGCTGCGGGACGCGCTAGGGCTGGAATTCGAGCTGACCCGGCTGGAATGCTTTGATATCAGTCATACCGGGGGCGAAGCCACCGTCGCAGCTTGCGTGGTGTTCGGCGTGGAGGGAGCGATGAAGGCCGACTACCGCCGCTACAATATTGAGGGCATCGTGCCAGGTGACGACTACGCCGCCTTGCAGCAGGCGCTACACCGGCGCTATGTCCGGCTGCGGGAGGAGGAAGGTCGTCTGCCCGACATCCTGTTCATCGATGGCGGCAAGGGACAGTTGACCCAGGCGTGCGCGATGTTGGAAGAATTACAAGTGATGGGGGTAACGGCGGTCGGCATCGCCAAGGGGCCAGAACGTAAACCTGGGCTGGAGACACTTTATTTGTCCGGGAAAAACTGCCCGATTATACTGCCTGCTGATTCGTCCGCACTGCATTTGGTGCAACAAATCCGCGACGAAGCGCATCGCTTCGCCATCACTGGTCACCGCCAGCGTCGGGCCAAAGCCCG
Organism: Candidatus Contendobacter odensis Run_B_J11; assembly: GCF_000531125.1. Classification (GTDB taxonomy): domain Bacteria; phylum Pseudomonadota; class Gammaproteobacteria; order Competibacterales; family Competibacteraceae; genus Contendibacter; species Contendibacter odensensis. The sequence continues at coordinate 21,805 of NZ_CBTK010000079.1, forward strand.
AGTCACCTCCGCCCTCGAACACATTCCCGGTATCGGTTCCAAACGTCGGCAGGCGCTGCTCAGACAATTCGGCGGCGTTAAACAACTGGCACGGGCCGGCGTTGAAGACCTTGCCGGCGTGGACGGTATCAACGCCGATCTGGCGCAACGGATTTATGACGCCTTTCATGGCGAAAGCTGAGCGCCGGTCGAATGATGCAACTGAACCTGCCCACGGTGTTGACCCTGCTGCGCATCGCACTGATCCCGGTGTTCGTGGGGGTGTTCTTCCTGCCGTTCCCCGGCGCCAATCTGTTTTGCACTGCGCTGTTCGGACTAGCGGCGCTCACCGACTGGCTGGACGGCTATCTGGCGCGGCGGCTCGGGCAGACCTCGGCCTTCGGCGCATTTCTGGATCCCGTCGCCGATAAACTGATGGTCGCTGCCGCGTTGGTATTGCTGGTGCAGGCGATTTCTACTCCATTGATGGCGGCGGCGGCGGTGGTCATCATCGGCCGTGAAATTGCCATTTCGGCACTGCGCGAGTGGATGGCGCACATCGGCGATCACGGACGGGTGGCGGTATCCAGTGTGGGCAAGTTCAAAACGACCGCCCAGATGGCTGCGGTGTTGCTACTGTTGTACCGCGAACCGATTGGGGCATTTCCAACCCTGGAAGTCGGGATGGGCTTGCTGCTGATTGCCGTAGCGCTGACCCTGTGGTCCATGCTGCATTACCTGTTGGCAGCATGGCCGGTACTCCGGGGTGTCAAAAAGGGTTGAAAGGCTTGACGACGTATTTTTTTACGCTAGACTTACCAACCTTCACGCAGCGGGAATAGCTCAGTTGGTAGAGCACAACCTTGCCAAGGTTGGGGTCGCGAGTTCGAGTCTCGTTTCCCGCTCCAAATTCCCAAGCCTCGATCTTTCGAGGCTTTTTTACATTTTCGGCGGTTTGCTCGTCGGAATTTCCCATCAGGGCTAGGTGGCAGAGTGGTCATGCAGCGGCCTGCAAAGCCGTGGACGCCGGTTCGATCCCGACCCTAGCCTCCATTTCAGCATCAAAGGTTGTCTAACGAAGCCTCCAAACCCGCGATTAAGCGGGTTTTTTATGTCCTTATCGTCTAGCAGCGCCCACTAAAATCTCTGGCATACCGACATCTTCCTTCTGTAAATTTTCCTGTGATAGCGACGAATCGTAGGATAGGCCAGATCGCCAAAGCTTTTCCAACTCACTAATCTATGGCAATCCTGGACCGGTTGTGGAGGTCGCACCGGCCTCTTGCCCGTGATAAGTCGACTGGCTGGAAGTCCGTGCTACGACGAATTCCACAACTCAATTGACTCATGACGAACCATTTTCCCAGCCGCAAGGACTTTTTATTATGAAATTAGACATGATCAGCCGCTATCCCGACACGGCACCCCAATCGACGCCCCTGCTGTTTGTCCACGGATCATTCTCCGACGCCCGCATCTGGGATGACAACTTTCTGCCCTACTTCGCCCAGCACGGCTACGAAGCCCATGCCTTCAGTCTGCGCGGCCACGGTCTCAGCGAAGGGCACGAACGGTTGCACACCTGGCGGTTGGCCGATTATGTCGCTGATCTGGAAAAAGCCGCTGCAACTCTATCCAACCCACCGGTCTTGATCGGCCATTCGATGGGCGGCATGGTGATTCAGAAATACCTGGAAACGCATCCCAACGCGGCTGGACTGGTATTGATGGCTTCGGTGCCGCCGCAGGGACTGCTGCCGACCACGCTGCACATGGCGATGCGGCATCCGTTCCTGTTCCAGCAAATGGCCCTGTTTTCACTGCTCGGCCCCAGCTTTGGCACTCCAGAGATGATGCAGCGACTCCTGTTTTCCAGGGATTTGCCGGAGAGCCGACTTCGCAAATACTTTAGCTATGTGCAGGCAGAATCGCAGGCGGTGTCGCTGGACATGATGGGGCTGAATCCGCTGCGGCTGAAGCCGGAGTCGTTACGGATGCCGATTCTGGCGCTAGGCGCACGCAACGATGTGTTTGTATCGCCGGCGCTGGTCGAGGAAACCGCTCGCTGGTACCAAGCTGACGTTCGCATCTTCCCGGACATGGCCCACGCCATGATGCTGGAGATGAGCTGGCGCAACGTGGCTGATCACCTGCTGAACTGGCTGGATCGGGCGGTCACTATTCAGCCCACCGCCGTGGCTGCCTAAATCAGCCCATGTTTTGACCACCAGCAAAAATGGACAGAGGGTGGAGACGAGTCTAAACATACAATTCCACCATTTTCCGCCAATATTTCGGGTTATGCGCCCGCCCCTGCCAAACGTGCATCGAATGCCAGACCCCTTTGTGCCACAGCGACTCGCTGAGATGCCGGTTGTTGTCCAGAAACGGGTCGTGGTCGCCCACCGCCAGCACGATTTCCAGCCGCCGCAAATGATCCAGAACCTGTGGATCCGCCAGATTGGGCACGAAATGACTGGGCGTATTGAAATAAACGTGCTCGTCATAATGACCGTCCAGCAAATTGCGGAAGCTTTCGACCGATAGAGTTAAATCATAGCGACCGCTCAGCGCCACCACCTTGCGGAACGCATGTGGATGGCGGAAGGCGAAGTTGACCGCATGAAACGCCCCGAAACTACAGCCGTGCGAAATGACGCAGGGGTTGGAATTTTTCATCCACATCAGCGGCAACACTTCGTTGAGCAGATAGTCCTCGTAGCGCAGGTGCCGGTGAATCCGGTCCCAGGGGCGGGACCAAAAGCAGTAGAAACTTTCCTGATCAACGCTATCCACGCAATATAGTTGCAACTGGCCCTGCTCGATTTTATGGCGCAGCGCCCCGACCATCCCCACGTCCTCATATTCGTGAAAACGGCCGCAGCGGGTTGGAAACACCAGCACCTTGGCCCCGCCATGGCCGAAGATCAGCAATTCCATATCACGGTCGAGCCGGTGGCTATATCACTTGTGATATTCTCGATTCATCTGCGCATAGCCCTTTCAACCAACTGAATTGTTTGAAATTTAACGCATAGAGGTGACAGGGTTATGACAGAGCCGGCATTTCAATCATGGTTGAAGAAATACCCCAGCGCATCCAGCAGTCGCGCATTTTCGGCAGCAGTTCCCGCGTGATCAAAATGGCCGGCTTGCAACACGAACAGTTGCTTGGAACCGGCCATCGCGTTGTAGATCGCGAACTGGCCGGGGGGCGGCACCGCCGGATCGAAACGGGCAGCGGCAATATGCAGGGGAAGCTGTAAATACCGCGCCGCTACCGCAGCATCGAAATAACGCAGCGTATCCAGCGCCCGCCCGGTTTGACGCTGATAGCTGCGCACCGCTTCGCCGCTGCCCACGCATGGCAAGGACAGTCGCAACGGATGATGGCCGAAACTGGGCACATTCAGATGGGCGCGATGAAAGCGCTGGTCCCACGGCAGGGCCAGCGCCCCGATACCGCCCCCGAAACTGATGCCCAGATAATCCAAGCGCCGTGCGGCCATCGGGAACAGTTCCAGCAACGCCGAGGCCGCGCACCACACCGTATCAGCGGCGCAGCCGCCGTGAACATAGCTTTCGGGCCGCTGGATCCCGTGCAGCACATGCGCATAGGGGTCGCTGGGAACATCGGCGCGAGCGCTGCGGGAGATACCACGGGCGCAGGGAAAAATCAGCGCCGCCCGCTTGAACGGCAAATGAAAATCCGGTTCATCCCGCCCGCCGTAACCGTGGCTTACCACCACCCCGCGCTCGACCGGATCGGCGCGAGGCCGGGTTAACCAGCCCCCGATCCGAACCCCATTGAGCGAAGTAAATTCCACCTCGAATACTCGGATTCGTGGCTGTGGACTGGATATCTCCTGCAAGGTGGGCGCAACCGGCACTGATCGGGCGCGGGAGTACAAATCGCGCCAGAACGGAGCGAAATCTGCAGGTTCCGCCGGCGCGGCGATACTCAGCAGAGCAGCGAGATCATGGCTATAAGTAGGATCAAAGGGATAGGAATGTCGAAACATGGGCATACAGCGGCTAAATTTATTTGAGGTGAAAGCGATTCACGCTGTTCCTGGCTTGGAGAGCGCTTCAAGCTTGGGTTAGACTCAAAACGTACCGGTGATGGCGTAGTGCAGACCTTACCCGGCAATTCATCGAGCGATTCAGAGGATTGATTCATGTCAAAGAAAAAAGAGCAGCCGACCAAACCCTCGGTCAAGCAGGACTCCAAGCCCGCCGCCAAGGCGGATAAACCTACCACTGAGCCATTGGCGCTAAAGCCCGCTGCTGAACCTGCCAAGCCAGCGGTCGCCGCTAAACCTGTCGCTGAAGCTGTCACCAAACCCGCTGAGACCAAGGTCGTTCCAGCACCGGTTATACCACCCGCACCGCCCGCTCCTGCTCCAGTTCCCGCTGCCAAAGCCGTTGAAAAGCCAGCGCCAACGCCCGCTCCCGCTGCCAAGGCTGTTGAAAAGCCAGCGCCAACGCCCGCTCCCGCTGCCAAGGCCGTTGAAAAGCCAGCGCCAACACCTGCTGCTCCCGTTGCCAAGGTCGTTGAAAAGCCAGCGCCAACACCTGCTGCTCCTGCTGCCAAGGCTGTGGAAAAGCCCACACCCGCTTCGGCTCCCGCCGCTGCCAAAGCGCCCACAAAGCCGGCCGCGCCCGCCGCAAAATCTGCTGCTCTGTCCAAAGCCGGCAAAGCGACAACCGCCAAGTCTGGTGCGCCAGTCACCATTGTCGTCGCCAAATACGATGTCGGACATGGCAACAGTCTCTATATCCGTGGCGAGGGCGCTAGCCTCAGTTGGGATGCCGGGATCCTGATGGACAATGTCGGTAGCGACGTATGGGTATGGACCACGACGCAAATCGCTGAAGGCATGGTTGCGTTCAAGTTCCTGATCAACGACGAAATCTGGTCAGCGGGTGACAACATGTCTGCCTCGACTGGAGAGACCACCACCCTCACCCCTAACTTCTAATCCGCCTCGCAAACCAACAACGCCGACCGCCGGGATTCCAGCGGTCGGCATCCTTTCGCGGTTCTCACCCACCTTCCCGCTGCAACCGGGCAAATTCGTCCAGTGAGCGAGTGACGCAATCCTCGATAGCCACGCCGGTAAAATAATTGCCGGTCAGCGCCAGGCGGTTCCCGGCCAGCGCATGATCCACGGCGCGGATGACAGCGTGATGACCCACCCGCAACGCCGGCAACTGGTTCATCTTCATCACCGTATGCTCCGGGCTGAACGCCGGGCGCGGCAACCCCAGCACCGCGCCTATTCGCGCCCATTTCCCAGCTTCATCCAGCACGCCGGGCCGGAAATGAAAGGTGAAGCCGCGATACGCAGGGTCCGGCACAGTGTCACGCGACACCGCCGAATAAAACGCTTCATTCCGTCCGATCAAGCCGGCCAGCGGCGGCAGTTTTAACGCTTCGGCGGGCGCCGCGACCCCAACCGTCTCTACCCTTGCAGTTTGAATCCGCACCAGTGAATCAGCGAGATTTGGAAATTCCGCCCGCAGCAATTCGGCGGCGACTGCGACCGGCGTAGCCAGGCAAAGAGCGCGGGCCGTGTATTCGCCACCGTCGGTATGAACAGTAAAATCCTTGCTGGTACGCCGAATTTCCCGCACGGTTTGGCCGAGTTCGACCACGATACCCGGCTGCTGGCTCAGGCTGTCGGCGATGGTCTGTAAGCCGCCGGACAGAGTGAAACTGCGCGGGATGTCCTTGCGTCGGGGACGGGATCGGAACAGGCCATCGGCGGGGAAATCGCCAGCCGGTTGGCAAATCACCGCGCTGAACGCCGGTTCGAATACCGCCGCATAATTGCGCGAGCCAACGATAGGCCCGAAATAGTCAGCGACGCTGCGCCCAGCCTTTTTCGCTCCAATGAAGCGGAAGGGCGCCAGCAGCAATTCTGGAAAATACAGTTGTGAGGGAATACTACGGACCTTGCCATCAGCGAACAGACGAAACCCGACCCTGGCCCGGCGTTGCAACCGGTTCAGCAGTTGGAGACGTTCCAGAATCGCCAGCAGATTGCCATAGGAGTTGAAGCTGCTGTGCGCGCCCAGTTCCAGCCAGAAGTCGTCCAGCGCTCCGCCGAAATGGTGTGAGTGCAGGCAACCGCCCGCCCGCTGTTCGCTTTCCAGCACCCGCGTTTTCAGCCCGGCGCTGGCGGCGTAATGGGCCATACTCAGGCCACTGATGCCGGCGCCAATGATCAGCAGATCGCAATCGGCCATGATGAACTCCAAGGTTATGCAGGCAACGGATTCTTGACAAGAGTGGCGCAACGGTCAAGTTAGCCAAACCGTGCTAGGTATGTCGGCCTGATTTTGCTTAGGCTTGAGCGGTTTACCACACTTCTACCAAAAGGTAATGCCATGAATATCACCTCTTACTTCTCCAAAGACCTGTTTCAGGGCAAAACCGTGTTCATCACCGGTGGCAGCAGCGGCATCAATTTGGGCATCGCCCGCAACTTTGCGGCGGTCGGGGCGAATCTGGGCATTTGTGGCCGGGCGCAGGATAAGCTGGACGCCGCTTCGGCGGAACTGCGCGAACTCGGTGCGCGGGTGTCGGCGCATTCGGCGGATGTGCGTGATTACGCGGCGCTGGACCGCGCCATGCAGCGGCTAAAAGAAGAGTTGGGGCCGATTCATACCCTGGTCTGCGGCGCAGCCGGTAATTTCCCCTGTCCCGCCGAACAGATCAGCCCCAACGGCTTCAAGTCGGTGATTGATATTGACCTGATGGGTACTTTTCACGCTTGCCGGGCCGCGTTTGAACAACTGAAGGAGACCGGTGGCAACATCCTGTTCATCTCGGCGGGACAGGCGTTCATGCCTTATGCCTTCCAGGCCCACGTCGGCGCGGCCAAGGCCGGCATTGATCAGATGATGCGCAATCTGGCGCTGGAATGGGGACGATTCGGCATCCGCTGTAACAGCATCGCCCCCGGCCCGATTGAGGGCACCGAGGGGGTGCGCCGGCTGGTGCCGGAAGGCAGCGCCGATAAGCTGAAGAAGATGATCCCGCTGGGGCGGTTCGGCACCCCGGACGATATTGGGCAGTTAAGCGTGTTTCTGGCCTCGCCGCTGGCGTCCTACATCACCGGTACATTGGTGGTCGCCGACGGTGGCCAGAATTTGCCCGGCTCCGGGGCTTGGACGCATCTGATCATGGCGGAAATGGCGAAGGCGAAAGGCTAGGATTTATAGTCAGGACTTTCGCTTCCGGTTAAAAAAACCGTTCAGAGTGAGCCGGTCAAACCTCATTTTCATCGATGAAGGCCCTTCGACACGCTCAGGGCGCACGGATGGAACGAAAGACCTGGAAAGAAATTAGCCCGAACCTCCAACCCTCCCGCAGCGGCTTGAGCTAAAATAGATATTGCAGCTACCCGCGAGAACGGGCGGGCTACCACCCATCCATGTCGATCAATTTTGGAGAAGACACTCAATTACCACCAGCTAGAAGCTGGTGGGTTGACTATCGGCGGGCTAAACCGCCGACTGGAAGAGAAGGCGGCTGGAAGCCGGTGGTTTGCACCACGGGCCGAGCGCCCTTCGGGCGGGCTGAAGCCGCCCACGGACAATCAATCCGTGGGCCAGGGAAATCGCGCAAAGGCTGCTTCCGGCGCAATCCGACGACGCGCCGTCGGCTGCTTAGAAGCCCCTTGCAGGGCCGGCGTCTTTGGCGGATAGGGCAGAGTACAATAGCGGCCATTTCCGCAACCCTTCCTGGCTTTTCACGCTTCCCAAGGACTCTCCAACATGCGCTATATCAGCACCCGGGGCGGCATGGCCCCCGCACCCTTTTCCGACATTTTGCTGGGTGGCTTGGCCCCTGACGGCGGTTTGGCCCTCCCGGACGCCTACCCGACGTTGGCCCCCGGGGAATTATCCGGTTGGCGCGGCTTGTCCTACCCGGAACTGGCGTTCGCCATTTTGCGCCGGTTCGCCGACGATCTGCCGGCTGATGAGTTGCGGGCGCTGATTGATCACACCTACACCGCCGAAATTTTCCGCAGCGAAGCCATTACCCCGCTCACGCCGCTCGCTGACGGCGTTTGGTTGCTAGGGCTGTCGAACGGCCCAACCTTGGCGTTCAAAGATATTGCCATGCAGTTGCTGGGCAACCTGTTCGAGTACGTGCTGCTTAAAACCGGCGGCCACCTCAACATCTTTGGCGCGACCTCCGGCGACACCGGCTCCAGCGCCGAATACGCCATGCGCGGCAAGCGCAACATCCGGGTGTTCATGCTGTCGCCGCACCAGAAGATGAGCCGGTTTCAGACTGCACAGATGTTCTCACTGCAAGACCCCAACATTTTCAACATCGCGGTGCGCGGCGTGTTCGACGACTGTCAGGATATGGTCAAGGCAGTCAGCCATGACGCCGATTTCAAGGCCCGTTATGCCATCGGTACCGTCAATTCGATTAACTGGGCGCGGGTGGCGGCGCAAATCGTCTACTACTTCAAAGGCTGGCTGGCGGTGACCGACCGCGACGTTCAGGAAGTGTCATTTGCGGTGCCGTCCGGCAATTTTGGCAACATCTGCGCCGGCTACATCGCCAAACGCATGGGTCTGCCGATCCGCCGGCTGATTTTGGCGACCAACGAAAATAACGTGCTCGATGAATTCTTTCGCACCGGCGTCTACCGGGTGCGTCCAACCGATCAGGTGGCGCAAACCAGCAGCCCCTCGATGGATATTTCCAAGGCGTCCAATTTCGAGCGCTTCATTTTCGATGCCGTAGGACGCGATCCGGCAGTGGTTCGTGATCTCTGGCGGCAGGTAGACACGCAAGGGTTCTTCGATCTATCTGGCAGCGATGCGTTCCACGCGATCCAGGAATCCGGTTTCGTTTCCGGGACCAGCACCCATCAAGACCGCATGGACACTATTCGCCGGGTTTATCAGGACAGCGGCAGCGGCATCGTCATGGACACCCACACCGCCGACGGGGTGAAGGTCGGCTTGGAATACCGCGAGGACGGCGTGCCGCTAATCTGTCTGGAAACCGCGCTGCCGGCCAAATTCGAGGAATCTATTGTTGAGGCGCTGGGTCATCCGCCGGAGCGTCCCGCCGGTTACGAAAATATCGAGGCGTTGCCGCAACGCTTTGAGGTGATGGACGCGGATGTAGCTGAGATCAAAGGCTATATCGTCCGGTATGCAGGTTGAATCCAGCTACACTCAAATCAGGTAAAGACTGAACATCGGAGATTAGCCATGAATGCGACCGCAACCCTCAATCCTCCCGTCGCGCCAATTCAGAAGCTGAATCCAGTATCACCCGCCGAGATTATCTATCCCGACAGCGATGGTTTGCCCATGGCCGACAACACCAAACAGTTCCGCTATATCGTGATGATTCAGGGCGGCATCGCCGCGCTGTTCGCCCATGATCCCAACGTGTTCGTCGCCGGTGATCTGCTGTGGTATCCGGTGGAGGGCGACAACACAATTCGGGTCGCGCCCGATGTGATGGTGGTGTTTGGGCGACCGCCGGGCGACTGGGGTTCCTATAGGCAATGGCAGGAAGACGGCCTGGCCCCGCAAGTGGTATTTGAGGTGCTATCGCCCGGCAACACCCTGGCCGAAATGACCCGCAAATTTCAGTTCTACGACCGCTATGGCGTCGAGGAATACTACATCTACGACCCGGATCGAGGCGAACTGGATGGTTCGATCCGACGGGATGGCCGGTTGGAAAGCGTGCAGCAGATGCAAGGCTGGATCAGCCCACGCCTCAGTGTGCGTTTCACTCTGTTGGGAATTGATCTGATGCTGTATCGGCCTGATGGGCGGCGCTTTGAAACCTTCCTCGAATTGGAGCAGCGCGCCGAGTCCGAACATCAGCGCGCCGAACGGTTGGCCGAGCGGTTACGGGCGCTGGGCGTCGATCCCAATGCGCTGTAAAGCCGGTTGAAAATCCACCCACCCTCACGGCCCTGCGAGGAGTACAACAACAATGTCCATAAAAACTATCGAACGCACTCCATCGGCTTACGGCTATCCGTTGTTGATCAAAAACCTGCTGGATAACCCGGTGCGCCAGTTTCCCAACCAGGAAATTGTCTATGGTGATTTCAAGCGCCAAAGCTATCAGGAGACCCGCGAACGTATTGGCCGGCTGGCCAGCGGTCTGGCGGGACTCGGCGTCAGACCGGGTGATACGGTGGCGGTGATGGACTGGGACAGCCATCGCTATCTGGAATGCTTTTTCGCGGTGCCCATGCTGGGCGCAGTGCTACATACCGTGAACATCCGGCTGTCGCCGGAGCAGATTCTCTACACCATCAATCACGCCGAAGATGATGTGATTCTGGTCAACACCGAGTTTCTGCCGATTTTGGAGATCATCCGCGACCGGATTGAACCGGTCAAAAAGCTGGTGCTGCTGGATGATACCGGCCAGCCACCGGCGACCCGGCTCGACATCAGTACCGAATATGAAGACCTGCTGGCAGCCGGCGATCCTGCTTATAAATTCCCGGACTTTTCCGAAGATGCCCGCGCCACCACCTTCTACACCACCGGCACTACTGGCCTGCCCAAAGGGGTGTATTTCAGCCACCGGCAACTGGTGCTGCACACCTTCGGGGTGATGGCGGCGCTGATGGGTACCGGGCAAGGCCGCTTTAATCGTGACGACGTATATCTGCCGATTACCCCGATGTTTCACGTCCACGCCTGGGGCATTCCTTATGTTGCCACCGTACTTGGCGTGAAACAGGTCTATCCGGGCCGCTATATACCGGAACATTTGCTGCACCTGATCGAACGGGAAAACGTGACCTTTTCCCACTGCGTACCCACTATCCTGCAAATGCTGCTGTCCAGTCCGCAGGTTGATGAAACCGATCTGTCGCGCTGGAAAGTCATCATCGGCGGTGCAGCACTACCGCAAGCTCTGGCCAAACAGGCTCGCGACCGAGGCGTAGACATCTTCGCCGCTTATGGCATGTCGGAAACCTGCCCCATCCTGACTTTCGCTCAACTCAAGCCGCACATGCTGGACTGGGACGAGGACCGCCAACTGGAAATTCGTTGCAAGACCGGGCTGCCGGTGCCGATGGTTGAATTGCGGGTGGTAGACGATGCGATGAACGACTTGCCGCACGATGGCAAAACGCCCGGTGAGGTGGTGGTACGCGCACCGTGGCTAACCCAGGGTTATTTGAAAGACCCGCGCCATTCCGAAGCCTTATGGCGCGGCGGCTATCTGCACACCGGCGATATTGGCGTGATCGACGCAGAAGGCTATCTCAAGATCACCGACCGGCTAAAAGACGTGATCAAGACTGGCGGCGAATGGATCTCGTCGCTGGAACTGGAAGACCTTATTCTTAAACATCCGGCGGTGGCAGAAGCGGCAGTCGTCGGCCTCCCCGATCTGAAATGGGGTGAGCGGCCATTGGCGCTGGTGGTGCTGCGCCCGGAGCGGGAGGTGGACGAAGCTGCGATCCGCGCCTGGCTCCAGAATTTTGCGGACCAAGGCGTTATCTCCAAATGGGGCATTCCCGACCGGGTGTTGTTCATTGAAGCGATTCCCAAAACCAGCGTCGGCAAGCTCAATAAAAAGGCGATGCGTGAACAGTATGCGACCCTCATTCAGGCTGGCTGAAGGGAGGATTTTCTCTGGACTCACGCGGCGGGATGATCCTCATACCCATTCCCGATCATTTGAGTGAGGTAGCACCGGCATCTTGCCCGTGTTCGGTTCACGGGCTGGAAGCCGGTGCCGCATCACCGTAAGCAAAAGTCCTGAACCGTAACAGGACTTTTGCTAAACCCGTAAATTCGTCATACCCGCGAAAGCGGGTATCCAATCTTTTCAGCAGCTTACTGGATTCCCGCCTAACGCGGGAATGACGGAAAGCGAAAATCTTGAACCGTAATAACCCGCGATGAATGCTCTGGGGCATGGCGATCCGCCATCCGGTCTGGCCGATGGGTACTGACCCCGCTGTGGTTTGTCAGGATTTTTTACACTGATTTCCGGGCATTTTGGCGGGTTCGGGGCGCGGGGAAGAGCGATATTTTTTATAACTTATTGAAGTTAAAAATCTTATAGGTTAATTGTTACTATTCTGCATAGTCAGGAAATTTTACACCTACCGGGTAGCGTTGGGCCGATTGTTTTTGGTATCCTATTGATCACTAATCCTTATATATTTTTGGCTCGTTTAATGCTTTATTTTCTGACCAATGACAAGACGCAGCGATAGCCGAGGACTCCAATGATTTTTACCCCCCCCATTGTAACAAAAATGTAGCGGATTTTGGTCGCTGTTCGGTTTTCGCCGCCGCGTTGGCGGCTTTTTTGTGGGCCGGCCCCACGCCCGCCCACGCCACCACGCTCCAATTCAGCCTCAATACCGCTGCTCTGAACGGCACAGCGGCGAGTTTGGCCTTCGATTTCATCGGCAACGATGGCCTGGCGGGCAACAATACCGTCGTCGTCAGCAATTTTTACACTAGCGGAACGCTCGGAAATAACAGCTTCTCTGGCGGTATTGCCGTGACCCATCCCAGCCCGCCCGGCCCGTTCCCCGTCACCCTGACCGATAGCGGTTTCTTCAACGAATTCCTGCAAGAACTCACCTTGGGCGACACGGTGAGCTTCACCCTGAACCTGACCGAGCAGCTTGCATCGTCGGGATCGTCAACTCCAGATTCGTTCTCCTTTTTCCTGCTGGACGCTTCGCTGTTACCGCTGTTTGCTACCAGCGATCCGCTCGGCGCGGATGCGCTGTTTGCAGTGGACATCAACGGTACGCCCAGCGGCACTCGTTACCTCTTCAATTACGCCGGTACCGGTGGCACGCCCGTCACCTGGACGCTGGAGCCGGTGGCGGTGCCGCTACCCTCCACCGCGCTGTTAGTCGGTGTGGGCCTCCTCGGCTGGGTTGCCGGGCGGCGACGAGGGTGATCGGCTCACCTCTCCCACTGGGAGAGAGGTCGGGGGTGAGGGCGTTGGGTTCCCCACACCCCTGGATGTTCAAGAATCAGAAATAACTTATTGTAAATTAAAATTTTTATTGGGAGCGATGGGTCATGGCGTTGATGCGTTCTTCGGTGAAGGGGGTCGGTTTGTGGGTGCTGTTGGCGTTGATTTTGAGCGGGTGGGTGTTGCGCACCGAATCGGCCAGTTCCGGGGGAACGGTCAGCGCCGATCTGACCACTCAAGTAAAAGTGGCGTTTTCCGGGTTGCGCCTCAACCGCACCACCCAGACCTACGATACCGTCGCCACCCTGACCAACACCTCGGCTACCGTCCCGATCCTGGCCCCGCTGGAACTGCGCCTCACCGCGATCACGCCGGCCAGCGTGACGCTGGACAATCCGACCGGAACCACCAGCAGCGGCTTTCCCTACGTCGCTATCCCTTTGCCCACCGGCATTCTGGCCCCGGGCGCCACCGTGACCAATGTCGCGCTGCGCTTCCGCAATTCCAGCAATGTTCAATTCACCTTCACCCATCAGGTCATCGGGATGCTGGCGGCCAGCAATAAGCCGCCGGTGGCGAACGCCGGGCCGGATCAGAGCGCCCGAGTCGGTACCCCGGTCACCTTGGACGGCAGCGCCTCGACGGATCCCGATGGCGACGCCCTGGGCTATCTCTGGACCTTGCCGACCGTGCCGGCGGGCAGTGTGGCGACGCTGGCCGCCTCGACCACAGTCCATCCAACCCTGACGCTGGATAAACCCGGCACCTATGCGGCGCGCCTGGTGGTCAACGACGGTCAAGCCGACAGCGCCCCGGATACGGTGACGATCAGCACCAGTAATACCCCGCCACTGGCCAAAGCCGGTGCCGATCAACGGGCGCCGGTCGGCGCGACCGTGACCCTGGACGGCAGCGCCTCCAGCGATGTGGATGGCAACCTGTTGACCTACCGCTGGACGCTGCCCACCCGACCCGACGGCAGCGCGGCGACGCTGGCGAATCCGACCACGGTGAAGCCAACCCTGACCCTCGACAAGGCCGGAACCTACACCGCGCAACTGATCGTCAACGATGGGACGGTGGACAGCGCCCCGGCCAGCGTGACGATTTCCACCGCGAATACGCAACCGGTGGCGAATGCCGGCCCGGATCAGAGCGTGGCGGTCGGCGCGACCGTGCGGTTGACGGGATCCGGCTCCGGCGATGCCGATGGCGATGCGCTGAGCTATCAATGGGCGTTGACCACGCAACCGGTCGGCAGCGCGGCGACGCTGGCGAATCCGACCACGGTGAATCCGAGTTTCACGGTGGATAAGGTCGGCGATTATGTGGTGCAGTTGATCGTCAATGATGGCAAGACCCCCAGTAATCCTGATACGGTGCGGATCAGCACCGAGAATTCCAAGCCGGTCGCCGATGCCGGCCCGGATCAGGCGGCAGTCACCGGGCAGACCGTGACTTTGAACGGGGCCGATTCCCGCGATGCCGATGGCGATCCCTTGACCTACCAGTGGGCGTTAACCACTCGCCCGCCGCAGAGTCAGGCGGTGGTGCAGAACGCCACCCGCGTCCAAGCGACGTTCGTGCCGGATCTCGTCGGTCAATACATCGCACAGTTGATCGTCAACGACAGCTTCGTGAGCAGCGCTCCCGATACCGCAACGGTGACGGTGACCACGCCCACGCCCACGAACCACAATCCGCAGATCACCTCCAGCCCGGTCACCAAGGCCACGGTCGGCCAGCTCTACAACTACGATGTCAACGCCACCGATGCCGATGGCGACACCTTGACTTATGTCCTGAACACCGCCCCGGCGAGCATGAGCATCAATGCCAGTAGCGGCTTGATCGCGTGGACGCCCACCGCGGCGGGCGATGCACCGGTCGGGATCGAAGTCCGCGACGGCAAGGGCGGTAACGCCACCCAGTCGTTCACCATTCAGGTCACGGCGCCGGTAGGTCCGCCCCTGCCGCCCGCGCCCGAAACCGTCGCCCCGCCGATCAATCCGACGGTCGCCACCACGAATTACGCCGCGACCCACTTTCTCTACACCGGCAGCAATCCGATTCAAACCGGCGTTGCCCCCGGCACCATCAACCCGGTGCGCAGCGCAGTGATTCGCGGCCAAGTGCTGGATAAAAACAACGCGCCGCTATCGGGCGTGACGATGACCGTCCTCAACCATCCCGAATTCGGCCAGACCCTCAGCCGCGCCGACGGCGGGTTCGATCTGGCGGTCAACGGCGGCGGGCTATTGACCGTGAATTATCAACGGGCCGGGTATTTGCCCGCGCAGCGGCAAGTCAATGCACCGTGGCAGGATTTCACCCCCACGCCGGACGTGGTGCTGCTCACCGCTGATCCACAAGTCAACACCATCAATCTGACCGCCAGCACCCTCCAGGTGGCGCGCGGCAGCGTGGTGAGCGATACCAGCGGGCCACGGCAGGCGACGGTGTTGATTCCGCCCGGCACTCAGGCGCAGGTCTACAACGCCGATGGCAGTACCCGGACGGTGACGAGTCTCACCTTGCGCGCCACTGAATACACCGTGGGTCCCAATGGCCCGGCGGCGATGCCGGGACCGTTGCCGCCGACCAGCGCCTATACCTATGCGGTGGCCTTGAATACCGACGAGGGCGTGATCAAGAAGGACGGCAAGGATGTGCTGTTCAGTCAGCCGGTGCCATTTTATGTGGACAATTTCCTGAACATGCCGGTCGGGATTGCGGTGCCGGTCGGCTATTACGATCCGGCCAAGAGCGCGTGGATTCCGGCCAATGATGGGCGGGTGATCAAGGTTCTACGCATTACCAATGGCTTGGCGGAACTGGATACCACCGGCAACGGCGCGGCGGATAACGGCGCGGCGCTGGGAGTGACCGATGCGGAACGGCAACAGTTGGCAACGCTGTATGCGGCGGGTAAGACCGTGTGGCGGGTGCCGCTGACCCATTTGTCCACTTACGACTGCAATTACGGCGTAGTGCCGGCGAGTGGTGCGACTGCGGCGAGTGGTGCGACTGCGCCGCAACTGCCACCGCCCCCGTCTGACGCAAAACAAAAACTGGATGACCCGACACCCGCCTGTGGTTCCATCATCGGGTGTGAAAATAAAACGCTTGGAGAAATGATCCGCGTTACGGGTACGCCCTTCAGCCTGTATTAACGTGAGTTCTGGATAAGGATGGGGGGTAGCTCCTGGGATGGAACCGGCTAAAGTTC
>NZ_CBTK010000080.1 GCF_000531125.1 Candidatus Contendobacter odensis Run_B_J11
CCTTCCAGTCTCGATGTTAATCATCGACCCTTGGAAGACGAAATCCAGGGGGCACCTCACATAATCTCCCCCTTGGTTAGCGATAACTGAACGACCACCAGCTAAAGCTGGTGGGTTCTGCGCCGGGCGCAGAGGACTGAAAGTCCCCCCATCAATGCGCCCGGCGCTTTAAAAACATTACGATTGCAACAATAGCGTCCGGCACTCCATCAAGACCTGTACTGACCCCGATTTTTTGGACACTAAAATCGAGATATTTAAAAACGCCATGATTCCGTTTGCTGTCGGAGCCACTGCAGCTCGAACTCAACTGGGGTCAGATAACCCAACGCGGAATGAATCCGCTTGTGCATGTAGACCTGATCGAGGAACCGGCCCATCTGTCGATAGGCATCGGCGTAGTCATGATACTCGGACAACTCAACCTCCTCTTCTTTGATCGTGCGCATCAAGCGTTCGGCATAGCCATTCTGGGTCGGCTCGCCGACCTCAGCCATGCTGATCGCGACGTGATGCAGGGTCAGCAGGTCGACATAAGCGGTGGCCGCATACTGAACGCCTTGATCGGAGTGATGAATCGTGGGTGTGGCCTGCACCAGCGCTCGCCGCAAGGCCGTCAAGGTCAGTGACTGATCCAGGTAACGTCCCAAATGCCAGCCTCGGATGGCACGGGTGAAGACATCCATCAAGACTGCCAAGTAGACGAACCCCGTCAACAGCCGGATGTAGGTAATATCCCCCACCCAAACCTGATCCGGACGGATCACCCACAGACCGGTCACCCGATTCGGGTAGCGCGGGAACGCATGGGCACTGTCGGTGGTACGCACCTCACGCCGTCGGGGGACGTGCGCCAACCCCAAGGTTCGCATCAACCGCTGAACGCGGTTATGCCCCACCCGCCAGCCGCGCCGTCGCAACTCAGCCGTGACTCGCCGGTACCCATAAGTCGGCCACTCAGTGACCACATCCAGCACTGCGGTCTTAAGCGGATTCAGATCCGCTCGCGGGATCACGGGGGCATACACCGTACTGCGTGGACAGCCCAACACGCGAGCGACCACCGCCAGCGGATAGTCTTGCGCCAGGTGCATCACCCGATCCCGCTTCCGAGCCGGGGTATCTGCCAAAGATTGGAGGCTTTTTTTGCGACGTCCAACTCCAAGGTTAGACGGCCCACTAACCGCTCTAAATCCGCAATCCGCGCTTGGGCGGGATCCCGGTCGCCTTCTCGCTCGAACACCTTCGGAGCCTGTTCCAACAGCCGCTTCCGCCAGGCCAGCAGTAGCGACGGCTTGATCCCATGGGACCGACAGACCTCTGCCGGCGTTTGAGCACCGCTGATCAACTCCAAGACCCGCTCCGCCTTGAACTGGGGTGAAAACTGTCTACGCTCGCCCATCGTAATCCCCTCACTGGATAGTTTGACTTCTCTTCGTCAACTGTCCAATTTTTCGGGGTCACTACACCCATTTAGAGAGCCTCTGAGTCCGCTTGGAGAGTCGTAGCTGAAAGCTGACCGGCTAAAGCCGGTGGTTTTAACCTTGGATATTGAAATAAAACCGCACCTCCGTACCGTCGGTTATTAATAGTAGGACTTTCGCTTCGGGTTCAAAAACCGTTCGGGGTGAGCCGGTCAAACCCTGTTTTTAGCGATGAATGCCCTTCGACAGACTCAGAGCGAACGGATGAAGCGAAATTCCTGTAAGCCTGCCTTCCATGACCATATGACTACGTGGTGGCTTGCTGGCGCAGCCACTCCACAAGCTGGTCGGCGGGCATGGGCTTCGCGTACAGATAACCCTGGGCGACCGAACAACCCAAAGCGCGCAGAAAGCCGGCTTGTTCCAGGGTTTCCACCCCTTCTGCGACCGATCCCACGCCCAGTTTCTGACTCAGGCCCACGATGGTTTCGGCAAACATGCCGCCCTTGCCATCATGAATTTCCTGGACGAAGCATTTATCGATCTTGAGGCAGTCGATGGGCAGGGACCGCAACTGACCCAACGAGGAATAGCCGGTGCCAAAATCATCGATGGCGATCAAAATACCGAGCCGCTTGAGCGCTTCCAGCTTCTGCAAGATCACTTTCGGCTCATCCATGGCGATGCTCTCGGTAATTTCCAGTTCCAGCAACTGGGGCGGCATTCGATAATGCACCAGGGTAGCCGCCACGTTCTCGACAAAATCGGCCTTGCGGAATTGCGGCATACTGACGTTGACCGCCATTTTCAACCGGGTGAACCCCCATTGCGTGAGCTGGGCATGTTGAGCGCACGCCTGATCCAGAACCCAGGCGCCGATCTGAACGATCAACCCCGAGTATTCGGCCAGCGGGATAAAGACATCGGGCGGCTGGATAAAACCCTGCTCGCCTGGCCAGCGCAACAGCACTTCAACACCGACTACCTTGCCGGTCGCCAGGGCGATCTGCGGTTGATACCAGGGTTGAAGCTGGTGGGCGTCGAATGCCCGCCGCAACTGATGAATGATCTCCAGTCGCCAGCGTGTACTGTCCTCCATCTCCACCAAGTAATATTCATGGTGGGACCGGAGGTTTTTCTTGGCGCGATTCAAAGCGATGTTGGCACGCTTGAGCAAGGCCATGCCCGAACTGGCGTGTTCCAGATCGTGGCAAAGGCCGATGGTGACAGTGACGGGCAGTTGGTGTTCATCCACGGCAAAAGGCTGCTGGAACAGCGCGAACAATGTGGTCGGATTGACTTGGGGTTCCGGCCCGATCACGCCGAACACATCGGCGCCGAGGCGGGCGATCCGGCACTCAGGCTCCAGCATTGACCGAAGACGCTCGGCCACAGCCACCAGCAGCGCGTTGCCAATGTCCTGGCCGAGGCCATCATTCAGATCGGCAAAGTGTTCGATATCGAGCAGCGCCACGACGATATCGGTCTGCTCGCGGGTGACGCCATCAAGATCAGCGATGAATCGCGAGCGGTTGGATAGATGGGTCAGCGGATCGTGATAGGCGACATGGTTGAGCCGCTCGACCAGGTTAACGTTGCGAAAGCAGGCTGCGATGTTCGAGACGAACACTTCAAGCAGTGGACGATCCAGCATGGACAGCGCATGGCCGGTATCGAGAAAAATGGCGGCTTCCTGATGGGGGGCGGCTTTCAGGTACAGCACGGTGTAATCTTCGCCAAACACATGTTGACCCTGTGCCATGCTGCTCAGAATGGCGTAGGCGATCCGTGAGTCCGGTAATGCGGCCAGCGGTTGGGCGATGTAAGGGGCATGCCGTCCTGCGGCGGCGATCACGTAACAACAGTATCCCCCATTATCCTCACTGAAGGGAGAACCTCTGTGCGTGCAGACGATGCCATCCAGCGGCAGCTTGAGCAGCACGGCGAGTTGAGTCAGCACACCTTCGGCGAGATTGGAAATGGCGTGCTGTTCCATCAGGTCGGCGGCGGCGTGCACGATCAACCCTAAACCACGCCGGCTTTGCTCGATAGTGCAGAACTGCTCGTAGGAGCGCAGAGCCGTACTGACCATGGTGATCAATCGGGTATGGGTCAGATCGGCCTTGGTGCGATAGTCGTTGATGTCATGTTGATGGATGACCGTTAATTCCGGCGCATAACCCGGCTGGCCGGTGCGCAGGATGATCCGGCACTCCGCAAGGCCCAGTTCATCGCGGATATAACCGACCAAGTCGAGTCCCGCCCGTTCGGTTTCCATCACCACATCCAGGATCGCGACCGCGATGTCGCGATGTCGCCGCAATTGCTCGCGCGCTTCGCCAGCGCTGTACGCATGCAGCAAGCACAGTGGCCGCTCGAAAATGACGAGATCCCGCAACACAAACTGGGTGGCGTCATGGACTTCCTCGTCGTCATCTACGATCAGCAATTTCCACGGTGGCAAATCGGGGTGCCGCCGGGGCGCGTCCACTCCATGCGCGTCGTCTACCAGTGTGATGAGTTCATCAATCATGCAGACACCCCAAAGGCTGATGAGTCGGGAGCTCTGCGGGGCAAGGTCAGTTCAAACGTTGTGCCTTGGCCGAGAGTGCTACGGATCTGTATATTACCACCAAGCATACCAATGGTAAGATTATAGACAATATAAAGCCCCAATCCGCTACCACCGCAACCCAGTTTTGTAGTAAAAAATGGGTCAAATAGATGTTTAAGTATATTTTCAGATACACCAATCCCATTATCCGAGTAGTCCAGTCGGATTTGAGTCGCGTCAAGCACCACAGCGTGGATACGAATCATTCCCGTAGCAATACCGTCGAAGCCGTGGGTGAGAGAGTTGTTGATCAGATTGGTGATCACCTGTTCGAGGGGGCCGGGATAACTGTCCAGCGTCAGTTCCCGAGGGATATCCAGTTCGACCCGATGAGCGGTGCGCTTGAACAACGGTTGTAAGGTGACGATCACCTCCTCCAGGGTCTGTCGCAAGGGGAATAGCCGTCGCCGGACGCTGGTTTGATCCACCGCGATCTGCTTGAAACTGCCAATCAGATCGCTGGCGCGGGCGGTATTTTTCTCCAACAGATCGACGGCTTGGCGACCACGGGCCAGAAACGCCTCCAACTGAGAGCGACGCAGGGCGCCGGTTTCGACGGCGGCGGCGAACTCGCGCAGTGACTCACCCAGCGCGCTGGCGACGGTGCGAGTGTTGCCCAGCGGAGTATTGAGTTCGTGGGCCACCCCCGCCACCAGGCTGCCCAGCGCGGCCAGCTTTTCCGCCTGCACCAGTCGGTCCATGGCTTGGCGCAACTCGGTGTTGGCGCGTTGTAGATCGGCAGTGCGCTCGGCGACTAATTCCTCCAGGTGTTCCCGGTGTCGCTGCAATTCTGCTTCGGCCCGCTTGCGGTCGGTGATGTCAATATTGAGTCCGACGATACCCAATATTTCATCTTGGTCTTTAATGGGAGCGATGACGTTATGGATACATCTCTCTTCATCACCGACAATTAAAAGCGCATCTTCTTCTAGAATCTCCCCAGCAAAAGCTCTGCGATTGTTGCCATTCCAATGCGCCAGCATTTCCGCATTGTCGGTGACTTCTTCGGGGCGTTTGCCAACAACATCTCCCCAATTTTTTTTGGAAGAGGAGTTTTGCAGAACATAGCAGCCGTTGGCATTGATCAGGAAAAAATCGAAGGGGATACTTTCAATAGCAGTGCGAAGTCGTGCTTCGCTTTCCCGCAGCGCCGTTTCCGTCCGCTTGCGCTCGGTAATGTCGCGGGCGAAAGCAAAATCGTACTCTTGGTGATTGTATTCAATATGGTTGGCAGTGATCTCCACGGGGAAAATCGTGCCATCCTTGCGTTGATGTTGTGTTTCAAAATGACGTTTTGCTAACTGTCGCGTCCGCTCCCAATGCGACGACCACTTCTCCTGGGGAAAACCAGGATCGACATCCCAGACCGCCATAGATAACAGTTCGTCGCGTGTGTACCCGAGGGAATGGCAAGCCTGCTCGTTGACATTAACAAATCGTCCGTCTGGCAAAATCCAGAATACGGCATCCGAGGCCCGCATGATGGAAAGTTGCATTAGTTGCAGCACTTCTTCGGTTCGTTTGCGTTCACTGATGTCGCGCCAGGCCGTATGCAAAATTTGTTGACCATGCCAGGGGACCATCGTTAGCAATACTTCTACCCAGAAATCGGTCCCGTCCAGACGGCGATGAACCCATTCAAAGCGATGACTGCCTTCCCGAAAAGTCATGGCGATGATTTCTTGCGCCTTATCGGCGGATAATCGGCCATCCGGCTGGCGCTCCGGCGATAATTCAGCCGGACGGCGTTGGAGAACCTGCTCTTTGGTCACTGCGCCCAGCATCTTGACCGTGATTTCATTGCAATCGAAGAAAATCTCGCCATCCAGCAGCAGGTTGGCGTCTCCGGATTTCTCGAAGAGTAACCGAAACAGCCGCTCGTTTTCCTGGATCGCTTTCTCAGCCCTCTTGCGCTCAGTAATGTCTTCTACCATCCCCATTGCATAAGCGGGTTTGCCAGCTTCATCTCGGATTGCCGAGACGGTCAGATTGACCCAGACTATCGCGCCATCCCGGTGCAGATAACGCTTTTCCATGGAATAGTTCGAGAGGCGATCCTCAAGCAGAGCGCGATACTGTTCCATATCCTTGCTGATATCGTCGGGACAGGTGATCTCCGCCACGGTCATGCCCTGCAATTGTTCCGCGCTATAGCCGATCAGGTGCTGAAAGGCGGCATTGCAGAGGGTAATACGGCCATCTGCGCTATTGACTAGGGCAATGCCCAAGGGAGCATGGTCGAAGATGGAGCGGAAACGCGCCTCGCTTTCACGCAACGCCGCTTCCACTTTGTGGCGCTCGGCGATGGATCGTGCTTGTTGAATATTCTGATAAGCCTTGGCAGAAAGTTCATTCGCGAGCAGGAAAAGCGCCTGAGAGACTTTTCCGAAACGTTCCTTGGACATGACCGGAACGTCCGCCAGCGCCGCTCGAAATTCAATCGGGTCGGCATTGATCTCGGAGGCGTACCGGAGCATCCGGGTTTCGTCCAGCGCCTCATTTTTAACCTGACCAATAAGCCAGTTGGCAATATGCTTGCCGCCGACGGTAATGCTGGCTCCCGCATCCCACAGTCCTCCGCTCAAGCAGAGCTGCACGATGGGGCCGCCAGGGTTATAGCGCCCGATCATCGCGTCGGAGTAAAAGCAGTTGCTAAGACCTTTCTCGGTCTTGCGAATAACATCCATGCACAAGCGGCAAAAATTGCTCGGTTCGGTAATCGGCACACCATCCGGTTGGGTAATGATGGAGGCAACGCTGGTGGCCTCGGCGAATGCATCCTGAATACGCTGCACGTCTTCAAGATTGAACAAATCAGTGAATTGAATCGCAACAGATTCAGATTCATTCAGAGGCTGGGTTAGGGCCAGAATCCTCCTCTGCAACACTTCCTCAGCCTGTTTGCGTTCAGTGATATTTAGATGAGTACCCATCATGCGCGATGGCCGCCCGATGGTATCCCACTCCACCACCCTGCCCATGGACAATACCCAAATCCAGCGACCGGAACGGGTGCGCAGGCGGAATTCGGCTTGATAGTGAGGCCGTTTGCCGGTGACGCAATCCTCATAACGCATTAAGGCTTGCTCCCGATCTGCGGGATGTAGCCAACTTGCCCATGTCGCTGACGTTAGTTTTAGCTCGGACGGTGTATAACCGAGCATCTGGGCGCATTCCTTGCTGAAAACCACCTTACCAGTGGCGATATCGAGATCGTATAATCCTTGACCAGAGGCCGCCAGAGCCAAAGCGAGGCGTTCTTCACTCTCGCGCAAGGCTTTTTCCGTTTGCCATGGCTCGGTGATCTCACGGACAAGAGCACAATTATATTCGTTACCATCGATCTCGACGTAATGGACTGAAACCTCAACCGGGATCAGCGAACCATCCCTGCGGCGGTGAGTCGTCTGAAGATGGAGCATTTGAGCTTGGCGCAACTCCCGCCAATGATCGGGCCACCGCTCGCAGGGAAACCCAGGATCAATGTCCCACACCGCCATGGTTTGCAGCACCTCCCGACTGTAGCCCAGTGCGCAACACGCCTGCTCACTGGCGTAAAGAAATTTGCCTGTTGGATGAATCCAGTAAAGTACAGCCATGGGTGCAATAACCGTTGGTGGAGAATGCGGTAGTAACGAAGATTAAAAACAGTTCGCGCTGTCCCCCAATCCGCACGGCTATAGCCGGCGCCGTTGCGCGACCTGCAACAGACTGACGTTAGGCGGGCAGCGTGAAGAAACCCATCAGGTTTTGCAGTTCCTGCGCCTGATCGCCCATGGCGCTGCTGGCGGCGGCGGTCTGTTCCACCAGCGCGGCGTTTTGTTGGGTAGATTGATCCATTTGCAGGATGGCCTGGTTCACCTGGTCAATGCTGAGGGCCTGTTCCCGCGTCGCCGTCGCCATTTCCGCTACCAGGTCACTGACCTTTTTCACTTTCAGCCCGATGTCGCGCAAGGTCTGGCCGGAGGCGTCCACCAGCGTGCCGCCGTCTTCGACTTTGGCGACGCTGTCGGTGATCAGGATTTTGATCTCCTTGGCGGCGTCGGCGCTGCGTTGCGCCAGTTTGCGCACTTCCCCGGCCACCACCGCAAAGCCGCACCCCTGTTTGCCGGCGCGGGCGGCTTCGACGGCGGCGTTGAGCGCGAGGGGATTGGTTTGAAAGGCAATTTCATCAATCACGCCGATGATGTCGGCAATTTTGCGGCTGCTGTGGCTGATCGCCTGCATCGCGGTGATGGTGCGGTTGATCACGACTCCGCCCTGTTCGGCTCGCGTCCGCGCGCCCCCGACCAACTGGTTGGCTTGCGCGGCGTGGTCGGCGCTGTGTTTGATCGTGGCGGTGATCTCTTCCATGCTGGCGGCGGTTTCTTCCAGCGCGGAGGCTTGCTCTTCGGTGCGCTGCGACAGATCGGCGCTGCCCTGGGTAATCTCGCGGGCTGCTGCGTTCACCGTGGCGGTGGTGTCCTGAACCGTTTGGGTAATGCGCCGCAATTCGGCGGTCATCGTGCGCATGGCCCCCAGCAATTGCCCGGTTTCATCGCCCGCCCCGACCGGGACCTCCGCCGTCAGATCGCCGTGGGCAATTTGTTGGGCCACCGCAACTGCCGTCTGGATTCGCCCGCCCAGCGCCCGCGCGACCGTCAGGCTGACCAGCAATATAATGATCAGCGCCACCGCCGCGACCGCGACCGCCACTTCAATCGTATCGCGGAGATCCTCGGTGACATCCTGTTCCACTCGTTGAATCGCCTCGTCAATGTCGTCAATGTAAAAGCCGGTGCTAATCATCCACTGCCATTTGTCCAGACCTGCCGCATACCCCAGCTTGAGTACCGACTTACCTTTCAACGGTTTATCAAAGAGATACTCGACATAACCCCCACCTTTCTTGGCATCGTCAATTAAGCCACAGCAGTTGGCCCCGTTCCGGCCACGACGTTTCGTCGGCGTGCAGCAGACCGCTGGCGAGCACCGCCTCAACCAACTCGTCTTCGGCCGGGGCCACCGCCGCGCTCGCTTCGTGGATCGTCTGATGAATCGTGCCGAGGCTCAGCTTCAGCCACTGGTCCAGGAATTCCTGAATCCGCGCCCGCGACCGCCGGAACCGCAGGCTCAGGGCGACGATCAGGGCGGCCAGCCCCGGCCCCACCAGTCGCCATTCTCGCAATTCGATCCCCGCCAGCAGCGGGTTGACCGCGCCCCGCCCCGCTTCGGCCCGGGTGTGGTGGCCGCAGGCACACCCGATCTCATAATAGCGATGGTCCACCACCCACAAGGTCAGGCCCGGTCGCGCCGGATCCCCCCAGCGCAGGTCCACCGCCTGAAACCCCGTGTAGACCACCGCCCCCGCCGGCTCCAGCGCTTCGCCACAGCCGGCGCAGACGGCCGGATGGTGTGCGCGTTCCTCGTGCGCCTGGAATACCTGCGTCCGCCCGATTCCCGGCGTCCCCGGTTGTTTGCCCGGTTGGCGGGCCGGCGGGGTCTTCGCCGGTTCCGCCGCGCCTGGTTCCGCCTCGTCCAGCTTCGCCTCGTCCGATTCATCGGTCGGGTCGAGCGATGCGCCCCGTTCCCACGGCACCCGACTGCTCGGCGGGCGCGAACTGTTCCCCGGCCCTTGATTCAATCGCTCCCGCGCTTCCTTGATATCCGCCAGCAGCCGCAACGACAGCCCACGCAACGCCTCCGCTTCCAAGGACCGGACGTAGTCGTCATCCATCTGGCGCAGACTGTAATCGCTCAAGGGCATAGATCGGGGTCAACTCAACTCGGGGGATCGGTTCTCAGAGACTGTCGCAAAACTCGCCATTAATTTTGAACAAAAATTTAGCGCGGAACCCGCTTCTAGCCAGTTTTAACCCGACTCCACCATTAAGCAGATCAATAACTTGGTTTTTAGACAGCCTCTCAGTGTCCCATGCTTCCCCGTCCAAGGAAAGTCAAGGACGGGGGGAGTGAATGACTACATAATTTGTATAGCGATACTGAGATTAGGACTACCTCCTATCCCAAAGGACAAAACACGCTCCTATGCCGAAATTCAAAAGTTTTGCAACAAACCTTGATTGGATTCAAGCGATGGCCTCTAAGCCTTTTTTTTGCACTAGAGCCAGCAGTTTTAGAGAAGGGCCAGAGGGATGTTTCTCACCCCGCTCCCATTGGCTGATGGAATCCTTCGGCACGTTCAGATAGAGGGCAAAGACGGTCTGGCTGACTTCCTCGCGCTCGCGCAGGGCACGGATTTCTTGGGCGGTAAATCGATGAACAGGTGTTAGGCAGGATTCATCGAAACGGTGCATCGTTTGTTTGTCGATCAGGCCGACTTCATAGAGGTCGCTGGCTGTTTGGTGAATGGCCGCCTTAATGTCACTCTTGTAACTTTTTGCTTTAGTCATCACACTTCACCTCTGTATACTGGCCGCTATCGACAAGGTTTCTCAGCTCTCCATCGGAGAGCATCAAAACGATTTTTGCTAGGTCCTTGAAATCCCGTTCATCACTCTCGTCGATGTTGTGCTGTTCACTTTTGGCAAACCCATAGACGAAAAAAGACAGTGCCCTCTTGCGGAAAAGGATGATAGACCGATACCCGCCAGACTTGCCTTCATGGAGTCTCGTGATCCGCTGCTTGATGACTCCGCCGCCATAGTCAGCATCAATGATGCCCTTCTCCGCATTCCTTATCGCTTCGCATAACTTGGCGTCTGAGATGCGCTCCTTTCTGGCGAATTTGGTAAACCACTTGCTCTTGAAAATCCGCATTCACTCGCCTACCTATGGGTTCCATAGACCAGCCCTTTCAAGGTGATTTTACGAGTAAAATGGCTCTATTTTTTAATCACAGGATCAACATATTTCGTTATGAACACAGAATTTAGCAGTATTTTACAGAAGTTTGTTAATAAAAGTCCAGTAACAGTAATGGTTCAACGCCCCTTTCGCCCATTTTCCAAACCGCTTCGAATTTCGTCAAGCCGCTATGGCTAGATCGAAATTGGTTTCAACTCGATCGACTTCCCCATCA
>NZ_CBTK010000081.1 GCF_000531125.1 Candidatus Contendobacter odensis Run_B_J11
CCAGCGCGATCATTGATATGGACGCCTTTTGGCAACATAGCGTCTGTTGTGCGCTGGCGGCGGCGAAACCTGGTCGCTGAGCCTGCAAATCCTCGCGCTGATGACCGCGCTCTCGCTGTTGCCGGCGGCGCTACTGATGATGACCGCTTTCACCCGCATTATCATCGTGCTGGCGTTTCTGCGCCAGGCGCTGGGCACCATGCAAACTCCGTCCAACCAGATTCTGATCGGGTTGGCGCTGTTTCTGACCTTTTTTATCATGGCCCCGGTGTTCGAGCGCATTAACGAACGGGCGCTCACCCCGTATCTGAACGACACTCTCACTTTTGAGCAGGCGCTGCGGGAAGGTCAGCAACCGCTGCAAACCTTTATGCTCGCTCAAACCCGGGAAAGCGATCTGGCGCTGTTCACCCAACTTTCCGGGCGGGAATCGCTGGAATCGGCGGATCAGGTGCCGTTCACGCTGCTGGTGCCGGCGTATATCACCAGCGAACTCAAGACCGCTTTCCAGATTGGTTTCATGCTGTTCATTCCGTTCCTGATCATTGATCTGGTGGTCGCCAGTATCCTGATGGCGATGGGCATGATGATGCTATCGCCGATGATGATTTCCTTTCCGTTCAAATTGATGCTGTTTGTGCTGGTGGATGGCTGGAGCCTGATAATGAGTACGCTGGCCTCCAGCTTCTATCTTCCCTGATGCCTGGAGACCGCGATCATGACCCCGGAAACGGTTATTACCCTCGGCCAGCGTGCCCTGGAACTGGCGACCCTGCTATCGGCGCCGGTGTTGCTGGCATCCCTGGTGGTCGGGGTGCTAATCAGCCTGTTTCAAGCCGCCACCCAGATCAATGAAATGACGTTGAGCTTTGTTCCCAAACTGCTGGTGGTGGTACTGATTCTGCTCCTGGCCGGGCCGTGGATGCTGGAGTTGCTGGTTGATTTTACCCGTAACCTGTTCAAAGAAATCCCCAATATGATCGGTTGATTGACCATGCCCTTCAGCAGTGCCGAAATCGCCGCCTGGGTCGGAGGCTTTCTTTGGCCGCTCACCCGGGTGGCTGCCCTGCTCAGTGTGGCGCCAGTGTTCGGATCACGAACGCTGCCTCGTCGAATTCGGCTGATGATGACGCTGGCGCTCACCTGGACGATTTTGCCGTTGGTGCCGCCGGTGCCGGTGATTGAGCCGCTCAGTCCGACCGGCCTGCTGGTCATAGCCCAGCAGGTTTTGATCGGCCTGAGTATGGGGTTTCTGCTGCGGCTGGTGTTTGGGGCGCTGGAACTTGGGGGGCATATGATCGCGACCCAGATGGGCTTGGGATTTGCCAGCCTGGTAGACCCGCAAAGCGGGGCCCAAAGCCCGCTGATCAGCCAGTTTTACGGGCTGCTCGGCACCTTGATTTTCCTGAGCCTGAATGGACATCTATTGCTGATCCGGTTTTTAGTAGAGAGCTTCACCACCCTGCCAATAGCGGCGACCGGCGTCGACCGCGAAGTGCTGTGGACCTTGGTAACTTGGGCCAGCCAGATGTTCGCTGGAGCGGTACTCATCGCGCTGCCCGCCGTCACTTCGCTATTAGTAGTCAATCTCGCCTTCGGGGTCATGACCCGCGCCGCGCCGCAGCTCAATATTTTCACAGTGGGGTTCCCGATTGGCTTGATCCTGGGACTGCTGATCGTACTCTACAGCCTGCCCACCCTGCTTCCCCAACTGGATAATCTGTTTGCTGAGGCATTTCGCAGCATCGGCCATCTGATAGGAGGACGCGGCTGATGGCCGAAAATGAAGACGGTCAAGAACGCACCGAAGAGGCCACGCCCCGACGGGCGCAGGAAGCGGCGGAAAAAGGCCAGGTTGTTCGTTCCCGTGAACTGACGACGCTGGCGATGTTGTTGGGCGCCGCCGCCGGTCTGCTGATCCTGGGACCCGCTTTGATTGAGGGGCTGGCTGCGCAAATGCACCTGGGCCTGGCGCTCGACTCCAAAAAAATTCTCGACTCCAACCAGATTCCAGCAGTGCTGGGACAGGCCTTCGTGGACTTGTTGCGGCTCCTGGCGCCCTTGCTCGGCCTGATGCTGGTCATTGCCCTGCTCGGCCCGCTGGCGCTCGGCGGCTGGACTTTCAGTCTGGGATTCAAATGGGACCGGCTGGACCCTATCAAAGGAGTAGCCCGTCTGTTCTCCTGGCAATCGCTGATGGAACTGGGTAAAGCTCTGGCCAAGTTCATGATCGTGGCCAGCGTAGCGGTCGGCTTGCTTTGGGTGCGCGAGCCGGAACTGCTGCACTTGGGAAAGGAGCCGCTGCTGCCGGCACTGGCCCACACTGCTCAGGCACTGGGCTGGATTTTTCTCATCCTGACCCTGCCAATGATCCTGATTGCCGGGGTGGATGTACCCTTCCAGATCCTCACTCACTTGCGCCAACTGCGGATGACCAAACAGGAAGTGCGCGACGAGTCCAAAGACAATGAGGGCAAACCCGAGGTCAAGGGCCGGATTCGCCGCTTGCAACAAGAGTTCGCCCAACGCCGGATGATGGAAAAAGTCCCCACCGCCGATGTCCTCATCACCAACCCGACCCATTACACGGTGGCGCTGCACTATCAACCGGACACCATGAGCGCACCGGTGGTCGTCGCCTTCGGCATTGACCATATGGCGCTACGCATCCGTGAGCGGGCCGCCCCCCACCACATCCCCCAGGTGACCTCGCCCCTGTTGGCCCGGGCGCTCTACTACAATTGCGCACTTGACAAACCGATCCCGACCAGCCTGTATGCGGCGGTTGCCCAAGTCCTCAGTTACATCTATCGGTTGCGCCGGGACGATCTGCTCGATGGGAAACCGATTGCGATGAGCGATGTGCCAGTCCCACCCGATTTGCGTACCCAGTAGAGACTCAGCACTGCCATGAACTTCACCGCAGCTTTCCGTGGGATCGCCCGCGCCGGTCTGGGGGTGCCAGCGATCCTGATCATCATCCTGGCGATGCTGGTCATCCCGCTGCCGCCGTTCGCGCTGGATGTATTCTTCACCTTCAACATCGCCCTGTCGCTGGTGGTATTGCTGGCGACGGTCTACAGCGAACGACCGCTGGATTTCACCGTATTTCCCACCGTGCTGCTGGTCACTACCCTGCTGCGGCTGGCCCTTAATGTGGCTTCAACCCGAGTGGTGCTGATCTATGGACATACCGGCCCGGACGCCGCCGGCAAGGTGATCGAGGCGTTTGGGCACTTCGTGGTCGGCGGCAACTACGCGGTCGGGATCGTAGTCTTCGCCATTCTTACCATCATCAATTTCGTGGTGGTGACCAAGGGCGCCGGACGGGTATCCGAGGTCAGCGCCCGCTTCACTCTCGACGCCATGCCCGGCAAACAAATGGCGATTGACGCCGACCTCAACGCCGGCGCTATCGATCAGGCCGAAGCCAAGCGCCGTCGCGCCGAGGTGGTGCAGGAAGCCGATTTCTACGGTTCCATGGACGGCGCCAGCAAGTTCGTGCGCGGCGATGCCATCGCCGGCCTATTGATCCTGTTCATCAACCTGCTGGGTGGCATCGCCATCGGCACCTTGCAACACGGGCTACCGCTGGCCGAAGCCACCACGTTCTACACCCTGCTGACCATCGGCGATGGGTTGGTGGCCCAAATTCCCTCGCTGCTGCTCTCCACCGCCGCCGCCATTATTGTCACCCGCGCCTCCGGTTCTCAGGACATCGGCCAGCAGATCACCCGGCAACTGTTCGGAAACTCGCAAACGCTGGCGATCACCGCTGCCATTATTGGCATGTTGGGACTGATTCCGGGCATGCCCAACCTGGTGTTTCTCAGTCTAGCGAGCGGTGCCGGCTATTTGGCTTGGCGCTCCCGCCATAGCCGGCCAGCTACCGCGTCTGCCACTGCCGAGGGCGGTTCTACCGATCCGGGCAGCGCCGAAACTCTGGACACGAAGGAAGTTGGCTGGGACGATGTGCCGGCGCTGGATACGGTCGGCATGGAAGTCGGTTACCGCTTGATCGCGCTGGTGGATCGCAACCAGAACGGGCAATTGCTGACCCGAATCAAGGGGGTGCGCAAGAAGCTGTCGCAGGAACTGGGCTTCCTGATCCCGCCGGTCCATATCCGCGATAATCTCGACCTGGCACCGACCGCCTACCGCATCGCGTTGCTGGGAGTGACCGCCGCCGCCGCCGAAGCCTTTCCCGACCGGCAACTGGCGATCAATCCGGGTCAGGTCCACGGTCATCTGCCCGGGATCACCACTCAAGACCCGGCGTTCAAGCTCCCCGCGATCTGGATCGAACCCAACCTGCGCGAGCAAGCCCAGACCCTCGGCTATACCGTGGTGGATGCCAGCACGGTCATCGCCACTCACCTGAACCAGGTTCTGCTTAACCATGCCCACGAACTGCTGGGTCATGAAGAAACCCAGCAACTGCTGGATCGACTGGCGACTATCGCGCCGCGACTGGTTCAGGATTTGGTTCCCAAGACCTTGGCGCTGCGAGTGGTGGCGCGGGTGCTGCAAAATCTGCTGGCGGAACAGGTGCCGATCCGGGATATGCGGACTATCGCCGAAACTTTGGCGGATCACGGGACCCGGAGTCAGGACCCTGACGGATTGACGGCTACGGTCCGAATTGCCTTAGGTCGGATGATTATTCAAAATATCAATGGCTTGGATGATGAGCTCTCGGTCATTACCCTTGCTGCTGAATTGGAACAAATCTTGCTCAGAACCTTGCAGATGGGCAAGGATGAACAAGCGCCCCTGGAACCGGGACTCGCCGAGCGTCTGCACAAGGCGCTGCTGGAAACCGCCCAGAAGCAGGAGTTGGTTGGGCAGCCGGCGGTGTTGCTGGTTCCGGACGTGATCCGTGTCATGCTGGCACGCTTTGCGCGACACGGGATACCCAACCTCCATGTCCTCGCTTTCGGCGAGATCCCCGAAGACAAGAAGCTCAAGGTGATCGCCACGGTGGGCCGGTAAGTGAATGAGACGCGGCATGCCCTGGATACGGCAGTCGCAACCATAGCGGGAACGAGAGCCATGAAGATCAAACGACTGTGTGCTGCCAATATCCGCGACGCGATGCGTAAGGTACGGGAGGAGTTGGGATCCGACGCGGTGATTCTGTCCAATGAACGAACCAGCGCCGGCTTCGAAATCGTTGCGGCGGTGGATTACGATGAAAAACTGCTCCAGGGGATGCAACAGACGGTCGCCACTGAAGCAGCGGCGCAGCGGCGGACGCTGGCGCGTGACTCGGCCCTGCCAGAAGACGACAAGCCCGATCTCCGCGAAATCCTCCGGGAAGTTGATCCACCGACTTCCGCATCCACCGTAGCAGTAGCGGTCGGAGAAACCGCCGAAGCAGCAAGCAGTGGCAAAGCGCGGGTGGTCTGGTCGCAAGATCCGTTGCTGGTCGAAATGCGCCATGAGATCCGGATCATGCACACGTTGCTGGAGCAGCAACTCTCCGGCCTGGCTTGGGGCGAACTGGCGCGCCGCCAACCCTATCGGGCAGAACTGTTGCGTCATCTGATGGATTTCGGTTTCGGTCCCGACCTGTGCCTGCGCCTGGCGGACGCCGCCACCAAGGAACAGAACGCTGAATTAGCCTGGCGCCTGGCGCTGGAAACTCTGGGGCGCGGGCTGTCGGTGACGCAGGACGATATTCTGACTCAGGGCGGCATTGCCGCGCTGATCGGCCCCACCGGGGTGGGCAAAACCACCACCGTCGCCAAGCTGGCGGCGCGCTATAATCTGCGGCACGGACCCGGCCGGGTCGCGCTGATCACCACTGACAGCTACCGAATCGGTGCTTTCGAGCAACTCTGCACCTTCGGCATGATTATGGATACGCCGGTACGGCTGGTCAGCACTGCCCAGGAGCTACAAGACGCCATCACCTCTTTTGCCGAAAAATCCCTGGTTTTGATCGATACCGCAGGCATGAGTCAGCGCGATGTGCGTCTGTCGCACCAGTTCGCCCTGTTAAACCATACTCCCCGCATTCGCAGCTACCTGGTGCTGGCGGCCAACGCCCAGCATTCGGTACTCCGCGAAACGGTCGCAGCTTTCGCCCAGGTTCCCCTGAGCGGTGCCATTCTCACCAAGGTGGATGAAACCACCCGACTGGGAGCCGTGCTGTCGGTAGTTCATGAAAAAGAATTGCCGCTGGCCTATATCAGCAATGGCCAGCGCGTGCCTGAAGATCTCCAGGTAGCACGGATTGATGCCTTGATTCGCATGGGTGAATCCTTTGCCGGGCTGTACGGTGAAGTAGCCGCCAGCGACGCACTGGCACTGACTTTTGGTGGGAGGCTGGCTGCTCATGTCGTCCGTTGAACCGGTTCGCAACCAGGCCGCTGGCCTGCAACACCTGAATCGGCGCCGCCCGGTGCGCGTAGTCTGCGTGACCAGTGGTAAAGGGGGGGTGGGCAAAACCAATATCACCGTCAACCTGGCCATAGCGCTGAGCCAACAAAACCAGAGTGTCATGGTGCTGGACGCCGATCTGGGATTGGCTAACGTGGATGTCATCCTGGGACTACACCCGCTTTACAACCTGTCGCATGTCATCGATCAGGAGCGCACCCTCGAAGAAGTCATCGTCACCGGCCCGAACGGTATCCGGATCATTCCGGCCAGTTCTGGAATCAAGCGGATGGCCGAGCTGACGTCTGATGAAAACGCGGGTATTGTCAATGCCTTCAGTGAATTGAACGATTCACTGGATATCATGCTGATTGACTCCGCCGCCGGTATTGCCGATAGCGTCGTCACCTTTAGCCGGGCTGCCCACGATGTGATCGTGGTGGTCTGCGACGAACCGGCCTCCATCACTGATGCCTACGCCCTGATCAAACTGATGAGCCAGGAGTACAGCGTGGATCGATTTCACATCCTGGCTAATCGGGTCGCCACTGCCCAGGAAGGCCGCGATCTGTTCGCCAAGCTGGTCAAGGTCTCCGACCGTTTCCTGGACGTTACCTTGAGCTTTTTTGGCACCATTCCTGAAGACGCGCAACTGCGCAAGGCAGTGCAGGCGCAACGGGCCGTAGTGGACGCCTTTCCGGGCAGCCGTTCGGCGGAAGCGTTTCACCGACTGGCCGCCCAGATGATTGGGCGCTGGCCGATGCCCCGCACCGCCAGCGGTTACCTGCAATTTTTCATCGAGCGGCTAATCAATCCGGCGTATTCGCCGGAGGAAAAAGCCGAATGAAAAGCCTCGCCCTGTACGCCAGCGTCGGCGGCGACAAGGCGGAGGATCAGATCACCCAATGTGCGCCGCTGGTCAAGCGGATTGCCTACCATCTGCTGGCGCGGCTGCCGGCATCCGTGCAGGTGGATGACTTGATTCAGGCCGGCATGTTGGGCCTGCTGGATGCCGCTCAGCGCTACGATCCAGCTCAGGGCGCGGCGTTCGCCACCTTTGCCGAACCCCGGATTCGCGGCGCAATGCTCGACGAAATCCGCAAGGGTGACTGGACACCCCGTTCGGTGCATCGCAAGGCGCGGCAGGTGAGCGCGGCCATCCACGCGGTTGAAACCGCTACCGGCCACGAAGCGCACGATACCGAGGTCGCCAAACACCTGGGCCTCACCCTGGCCGAATACCACGACACCCTGCGCGACCTGCGCGGCCAGAAACTGCTATCGCTTGACGAATCCAGTCCGGACGGAACTCATGAAGTCGAACAGATCCCCGCCCCCGATGGTGATCCCTCCGACCTGGTTAACCGGGAATATCTGCTCAAGCAACTGGCCGGAGCCATTGATCACTTACCCGAACGGGAACGACTGGTGCTCTCGCTTTACTACAATGAAGAGCTGCATCTCAAGGAAATCGGCGCGGTGCTGGGCGTCAGCGAATCCCGGGTTAGTCAATTGCACAGTCAAGCTTTGGCCCGACTGCGTGCCCGGTTCGTTGGCGGCGCGACCTGAGCAAGTACCCTTTCTGGAGCGACATGCATGGATATTTTAACCATTGTCGGCTTGGTAGTGGCGTTTGGCGGCATCATCGGCGGCATGCTGGAAGAAGGCGGCCATATTGGGTCGCTGCTGAACACCGCAGCGTTCATCATTGTGTTCGGCGGCACCATCGGCGCTGTCCTGATTCAGATGCCGATGGACGCCTTCAAGCGGGCGTTGAGTCGGTCCAAGTGGGCCTTTATGCCGCCCAAGATCCCGATGCAGGAAACTATCGAAAAAATCGTCGGCTGGAGCAATATTGCCCGCAAGGAAGGACTGCTGCGGCTGGAGGACCACATCCAGCAAGAGCCGGATCCCTTTGCCTCCAAGGCCCTGCAATTACTGGTAGATGGCAAGGAACCGGAGGAAATTCGCCATATCCTGGAGATGGATCTGGGGATCCGGGAAGAAACCGATATGCAGGCGATGGGTTTTTACGACGGCTTGGGCGGCTACGCCCCCACCATCGGCATTATCGGCGCAGTGTTGGGACTGATCCACGTCATGGGCAACCTGGCCGACCCCAGCAAGTTGGGTGGCGGTATCGCTGCCGCGTTCGTTGCCACCATTTATGGACTGGTTCTCGCCAACGTGTTTGCCTTGCCGATGGGTAACAAAATCAAAAGCGTCATCAAAAAACAGACCCGCCTTGGCGAGTTAATCATCGAGGGCGTCATCGCTATCGCCCACGGCGAAAATCCACGCAATATCGAATCCCGCCTCCAGGGCTTCATCATAAAATAAAGGCGCTGCCATGAGTCGCAAGAAACACGCCGAAGCCCACGAAAACCATGAACGCTGGCTGGTCTCCTATGCCGATTTCATCACGCTGCTGTTCGCGTTTTTCGTGGTGATGTATGCAGTGTCCTCGGTCAACGAGGGTAAATACCGGGTACTGTCCGATTCGATGCAGACCGCTTTCCGTACCTCCAGTCCCCAGAGCGTGAAACCCATCCAGGTGGGTGGCATGGTCGGTAGTCCAACCGCGCAGGCAGTAGGCCAAGCCAGTATGAAGGCCAACGTAGCTCCCGATTTGCGCCCACTGCCCGCCTCGGTCATTCAGCGCTCGCCTCGGGCAATGATGTCACAGGCGCGGGATTTTAATCCGAAAACCGATAAATCCCGTACCTCAACCATCACTGCCAGCACCGAAGGCAACATGGGAGGCGGAGTGGGTGCCGACAAAAATCTAGCTAAAGTGATGGCGAAGCTGCAAGCGGCGCTGGCGGATTTGATTCGCACCGATCTGGTGAATATTCGGAGCAGCGAATTCTGGGTAGAAGTGGAGATTAAGAACAGCATCCTGTTTGCCAGCGGTAGCGCCTTGGCTAATCCGGAAGCGCTGGTGCCATTGAATACCATCGCCGAAATTTTGCGTGAGATTCCCAACCGGATTCAGGTCGAGGGTTTCACCGACAATCGCCCGATTAAAACCCCGGTTTATCCCTCGAATTGGGAGTTATCGGCGGCGCGGGCGGCTAATATCGTCAATATCCTGATGGGTGACGGAGTGAGGCCGGAACGGATGTCAGCGATTGGCTACGGTGAGTACCAACCGATTGCCGATAACGGCACTGAGCAGGGACGAATGCAAAACCGGCGGGTGGTGCTGGTGATCATGGGGAATACCGATAGCCGTTATCCGGCTAATGCCCGTGAAGTGAACGCTACGCCACTAGCCACTACTACCACTCTCGCCGAAGCCAAGCCGGCCAGCGGGAAAACTTCCAGCAAAAAACCTTGATTTTCTCTTTTATCAATGCATCGAGGCTGGCCCATGAATGACGTTTTGTTTCACGGTATCGCATTGACCGCCTGGGTGGTCGGTAACGTGATGTTGATCGCACTGGGATTTATGGCGGCCCGCTTGTATTTCAACGCAGCAGACGCAGAATCCGATCAGGAGGGATTTTCCAGCCTGCGACAGGAGTTGAAGGGGGTTACGCTCTCGCTGGCGGCGCTAAGCGAGCGCCTGACAAAACTGGAACTCCAGATCGGACAACTGCGGGAAAGTGCGGATAAGCAAGGTTCGTCTTTGGGCCGGGACTCCGACCAAAAATCCTTCAAGATCGCCACCAAACTCGCCCTGCAAGGCGCCAACGTGGACGAAATCGTCGATCTTTGCGGGCTGGCCCGTGGTGAGGCGGAATTGATCCGCATGTTGCACGCTAACAATCAGGTCAGTTCCGGCAGCTTGGCTACTGGCGATCTGCCGCCCAAGCGTTCCCCGCGAGTTGTTGATTTCAGCGGCAAGAATAGCGCCCTGAATCCTTTCGACGAATAACTCCTGCCGATTCAATCCTCCTGACACTCCCGCACCGGATTCCGGCTTCCATGCCGGACTGACGGTGAAGCGGGGTGGATGATTTCAGACGTAATGATCGACCATTCCCAGTGAACGCCGAGGGCGAAGCGGCGGTTCGCCCGTATCCGCCGCTGGATTCCGATCTGGGGTAGCCGTTTCCGATCCACTCTCGCGCCGACTGTAGGGCTGCTCTCCGAAACCTGATTGCTGACGCGCCAGCGACTGATCGGACACCTGAGCCTGGTTCAATAAAATACCCTGACTGTTCAGCATTTCCCGCAACCTTGGCAAGGCATTTTCGATGGCTTCCCGCACCGCAGCCTCATGACATAAAAAAGTTACGTTTGTATGATTTTGCTGCATCGACATTCGCACCTCAATCGGTCCCAAATCCGGTGGATTGACCCGGATCTGGGCTTCCTGCACCCGACTATTGATCATCCAGTTGAGTTGGTGACCGAGCGTCCTTCCCCAGTTACTTTGTTGCAAATCCAAGGTATCTGAAGTGGTCTGGGTAAAAGTGGGAGTGGTTACCGCCTCTGGACGAGACGATGCCACTGAAGCCACACTTGCTGGAGGAGTGATCGCTGATCCACTCGCCGGAGCCGTCGGTTCAGCGGCACGAATCACCACCGGTTCCGCAGACAGTTTTTCCAGTTGCGGATTTTCAGCATCGACTCCATGAACCGACTGGGGGCGAATCGGAGCGGCGGCGGTCACGAGCGAGAGCGAATTGTGGATCGTCGAAGTTGCCGATGGATCAGAACGGGTAGTGCTTGGGCCGGTGGTGGTTACCGGCACAGATACTGGCTGCGCTTCACCCGCGAGCACTTGCACTGCGGAATCCGTTTCGACGGTTGCTACCGGCTCGATAACATTGAACGGATCGGCTAGGCGCGGTTGAAATGGACGCCCGCCCATGGTTTGAGACGCACTCGGCTTGGGGGCAACATTATCCTGGAGGGCAGCATCGATCTCCGCGCCAGCGACGGCTGTAACCTCGGTCGCGGTACTTGCCGATATCGCCGACGATAATGTCATGCTCGGTGCATCCAACCGTACCGGTGTCCGATCCTGCTGCCCAGCGCTCACCTTTTTCGCCATATCAGCTACCGGCATTGCCATGGTTACCGTCGCTAACCCGCTTACCGTCTCAGCCACTGGCGTAATAACCGCCATCGGAGCCTGATTCAGCCGATCAACGGGCGGAATAACAAAAGTCGCTGCCGGCATCTTCGCCACCGGCAACGCCGAATCAGACCGTTCAACGGCAGCAGCCACCGGCGTAGTAATTTCCATTGGAGCCAGATCCACTCGCTCGACGGGCGGGACAGCGGGCGTTGCTATGGCCGTTTTCGCTACCACTGGCGTTGTATCCAGACGTTCGACGGCAGCCGCTACCGGTACCGCTTTTATGGTCTCGGTGACCGGCGGGGTGACTGCACTGGGCACTCGCTCCGGGTGTTCGACGGGCGGGACAGCGGGCATTGCAATGGCCGTTTTCGCCACCGCTGGCGTTGTATCCAGACGTTCGACGGGAGTTGCTACCGGGACCGCTTTTACGGTCTCGGTGACCGGCGGGGTGACTGCACTGGGCACTCG
>NZ_CBTK010000082.1 GCF_000531125.1 Candidatus Contendobacter odensis Run_B_J11
GTCCCTACGCAATCCCTTCTACGACCGGCGGGGTCGTTCGTCATCCATGACTCACTTCAGCGCGAAAACCGTTATTTCTGTTAGCGGCGGGTGCAATTCCCAACCCTTTGAATTCGTGATAACTTTTTATTCAACCGCTGATTGAGATGCCGATTTATAGAGTTGTCAGGTTGATTGCTCTATATTTACTATTGTTACAAATCAAACTCTGTGGTGTGCCAATGGATTTTGGAAGTTATGTCCGACAACTCCGTGAACAGCGTCGTGAGATCAATCGTCGCTACTCGATCCGGCAGACCGCCCAGAGGATCGGGATTGAACCTGCCCATCTCAGCAAGATCGAACGCGGTGACGTACCGTCACCGTCCGAAGAGACCATTCGACGACTGGCAGCGGATTTGGGCGAGGATGTAGATGTATTGCTGGCGCTGGCGGGCAAAGTGTCCAGCGATATCTGCGAGGCCATCACACAACGACCTATTCTGTTCGCTGAACTGATTCGCGGTTTAAGCGATGTACCAGACGCTGATCTAATGGCATTAGTATGCAAGGTGCGCAATGGTGAATGGTGATCACATCAGGGTCATTCAGAGTTGGGATGATGGCGTAGTGGATGATATTCGATTGACTGAACTACTACGCCATTATCAGGCTACGGCCACCTTTAACCTGAATCCCGGATTACATCAGCGCCAGCGTTCATTCAGTTGGTGCTATGGCGATAAAGAGGTCTGGCGACTCGGAGTGGATGAGTGGGTAGAGGTCTACGCCGGCTTTGAGATCGCCAATCATTCGCTGAATCATCCCTATCTGCCAGATTTATCCCTGACGGATCTGGAACGGGAAGTGCGAGATAGCCGGCACATGTTGCAGGACTGGTTTCAACAGCCGGTACGCGGATTTTGCTACCCCTTCGGCGGAGTCAATCCGGCGGTGAAGGTGGCAGTGCGCAGCGCCGGTCATGTTTACGCCCGCACTGTGAATGAGCATGAATCGGTGTTTCCACCGGCCGATCCGTTCGAGTTCGGAGTCAGTTGCCGCTTTGCGGACTCTGCATTCTGGAATCACTATGAACGCGCTAAAACCGACAAAGGCGTGTTCTGCTTCTGGGGCCACAGTTACGAATTGACCAGCGAAGCGATGTGGGCTGACCTGGAAGATAAAATCGCCCGTATTACTGCGGATCGAGCGGCGGAATGGGTGAATATCGAGCCATTGATCGAGTCTGATCAGAAACCTGTCGAAGTACTCAAGTCATAGTCTCAATGAGAAACATAGCCTTAAGATATTGTTCTATCCATTCCCAATCATCGTGATATTTAATACTTGATTTCTTTACAGGCTTCTTGAACTTGGACAGCAACCGTTTGCCCCTAAAATTTATTGGTGGATTTTCAAATCCAAGTTTCGATTCTGGTTTCAGAGGAATCAACGGCAGTAGAGCAAGGGAATTCATGATGATCGGATTTAATGAGATAACCGTGTCCTGATGATTTTTAATGGTTTCCCACTCCAGGCGCATTACAACATCTTGCTTACGACCTGCAAACAGGATGAAATTCGTAGAGAGTTCATTTTTATTTTCCATATCCCCTACTCTTTCAATTTCGGCTTTCACCTCAGGGAGTGCCCCATGGTGGATAAACAGCAGAGGCTCAAAATCAGTAGCATTCAGCAGCTCCAACAGCTCGTTGATGGTATAGGTCTTTGCATAGGGATGCAGGAACATATCCGCAAGCCCTGAATCAAATTTCGATTCATAGGTTGAATCCAGATATTCCTTGAAACGACTTCCATCCCTTGCTTTCTTATAAATTTTTTTGAGTTCGCTAATTTCATTAATATCAAGAATTTTCATAGCTGTTCTAATCGATTGGGCGGGTCTTCTCGCATATTTACTATAGACCATTATTCTCAATAACCCCCCGGTTTTTAACATTGCATGGATGGAGTTCAATGCAGAAACGGCATCTGGAATGTGGTGCAAAACACCATAGCAATCAATAAATTGAAACCTATCCCCTCCTAAAAACTGGTGCGCTTCGATAATATCACCTTCAATAAAATCCACATTAAAACACCGATGAATCAGGGTATGAAGCCTTGCTCTTTTCAGATTTTCTCCTGAGAGATCAAGAGCCGTTATTTTCGCTTCCTTGTTGGCAACAGCCGTGGGATAGGGTGAAAAACTTCCGGAACCGGCCAGTAAAATTTTTTTATCACCAGACGGGGGCTTTTTTCCATTAAAACGCGCCCACAGTGAATCCAGATTGAGCGCGTAAGTATCACATCGCCTCACCGACGAAAGCAGCGGGAATCTGGGATACACATATTTCTCATAGTGCATCTTTACCGCTTGCTGTATCCGCGCCGATGGATCCATTGCAATTGTTACCTTATCAGGATGTTCCGCGACAAACCCCGGCCTTCAGGCCGGGGAGGGATAACGGAAGGCGCGGCAGTCCCCCGCGTGGGGACTGGTTCAGCGCCGCGTTTTTTGGGTAACATCTTCAACGTCTCCTATGACCTACCGCCGGGCGGGCGGGATGTGAAGTCTGTGGAGAGGAGGTGAGACTTGGGGGAGTTTCTGGCTGCGGTTCAACCCGGGTAAGACTCCCTACTCCGGGGAATCGAATCGGCGAAAACCAAGCCTTCACTCCTCTGGGCACTCCTCAGTGAAACAGAAAACTCTGATTGTGAAGTCAGGAATCCCCGTCCTTCAGAGCCTGCCCCCGCGTAGGTGGGGGGCGGGGAGGATGTCAATCCTCCGGTTCATAGCCCAAGTTCGGTGCCAGCCACTTTTCCGCTTCCGCTAAAGTCCAGCCCTTGCGCTCGGCATAAGCAGCCACCTGATCGCGATCCAGCCGACCGACGCCGAAATAACGTGCTTCGGGATGGCTGAAATACCAGCCGCTCACCGCCGCTGTCGGCGTCATCGCAAAGCTCTCGGTCAGATGAATCCCGGCGTTGCGATCCACATCCAGCAATTGCCAAAGCAGCGCCTTTTCGGTGTGATCGGGACAGGCCGGATAGCCCGGCGCAGGGCGGATGCCGCGATAATTTTCGGCAATGAAATCGTCGGCGCTTAACTGTTCATCCGCCGCGTAACCCCAAAATTCCCGGCGCACCCGCTCATGCAACCGTTCGGCCAGAGCTTCCGCCAGCCGGTCAG
The DNA here is from genome assembly GCF_000531125.1 of Candidatus Contendobacter odensis Run_B_J11. Classification (GTDB taxonomy): domain Bacteria; phylum Pseudomonadota; class Gammaproteobacteria; order Competibacterales; family Competibacteraceae; genus Contendibacter; species Contendibacter odensensis. The sequence continues at coordinate 3,173 of NZ_CBTK010000082.1, forward strand.
CCAAGGCTTTCAGCAGGATGGCGCTGTAATCATCGTGATCCCGCTCGAATGCCGCCACCCGTTCATCAATACCGATGCCGGTCGTAACCGCAAATGCGCCCAAAGCATCGGCCACTCCAGATTCAACTGGCGCAATCCAGTCCGCCAGACAGCAGTGCGGTTTGCCGGCCGGTTTTGGTCCCTGTTGCCGTAAATGATGTAGCGTTAGCAAATGCTGCTGGCGGCTGGCATCGGCGTACAAGGCAATGTCATCATCGCCAATCCGGTTAGCGGGGAAAAAACCGATCACCGCCCGCGCCATCAGCCAGCGTTCGGTGATGATTTTATCCAGCATCGTTTGAGCGTCGCTGAATAGATGCCGAGCCTGCTCACCCTGTTCCGGGTCGTCGAAAATCACCGGATAGCGCCCGCGCAATTCCCAGGCATGAAAAAACGGGGTCCAGTCAATCCGCTCCACCAGTTCCACCAGCGGATAGTCGTCAAACGCCCGTACCCCGAAAAACTTGGGGCGCGGCGGAATGTAGGTTGCCCAATCCAGCTTGGGCCGATTGGCGTGCACTTGCGCCAGCGGTAGCAATGGCTCTCGCTGACGGCGGTTGGCATGTTGTTCGCGCTTCTGGACATAATCGGCTTTGGTGCGGGTGATAAAGCCCGCTTTGGAATCCGCACCAATGAGATTCTGCGCCACGCCCACCGCCCGCGAGGCGTCCTTGACGTAAACCACGGGTCCAGCATAGTGCGGGTCGATCTTGACCGCAGTGTGCATGGCCGAAGTGGTGGCGCCGCCGATCAGCAACGGCACGGTAAAACCTTGCCGGCTCATTTCCTTGGCGACATTGACCATTTCATCCAGCGACGGCGTGATCAGCCCGGACAAGCCGATCATATCGGCGTGATGTTCACAGGCGGCGGCGAGAATCTTCTGCCCCGGCATCATCACACCGAGATCGATGACCTCGAAGTTGTTGCACTGAAGCACCACCCCGACGATGTTCTTGCCAATGTCATGCACATCGCCCTTGACCGTAGCCAGCACGATCCGGCCATTGGAACGGCGTTGACCATCGGCCTGTTCCGCCTCGATGAACGGGATCAGATACGCCACTGCTTTTTTCATCACCCGCGCCGATTTGACTACTTGCGGCAGAAACATCTTGCCGGCACCGAACAGATCACCGACCACGTTCATGCCGTCCATCAGCGGGCCTTCGATCACATGCAACGGCCGTTCGCTCTGCTGGCGGGCCTCCTCGGTATCGGTCACGATGAACTCATCAATACCTTTGACCAGCGCGTGTTCCAGCCGCTTGGTTGCGGGCCACGAGCGCCAATCAGCGCTCTCATTTTTGGCCCCTTTGCCCATTGCAGCCGAGTCATCCTTGTACTGGTCGGCCACTTCCAGCAATCGCTCGGTCGCGTCGGGGCGGCGGTCGAGAATCACGTCTTCCACCCGCTCCCGCAATTGCAGTGGAATATCTTCGTAAATCGCCAATTGGCCGGCATTAACAATGCCCATGCTCATGCCGGCGTGGATGGCGTGATAAAGGAATACCGAATGAATCGCTTCGCGTACCGGGTTATTGCCCCGGAACGAAAAGGAGACGTTGGAGACGCCACCCGAAATCAACGCATAGGGCAACTCCGTTTTAATCCGCCGGGTAGCTGCAATGAAATCCATTGCGTAATGATTGTGTTCTTCAATCCCGGTAGCGACCGCAAAGATATTGGGATCGAAAATAATGTCCTGCGGCGGAAAGCCCTGCTCAGTGAGAATCCGGTAAGCCCGTTGGCAAATAACGAACTTGCGTTCTTCGGTATCGGCCTGGCCCTGTTCGTCAAAAGCCATGACAATCACCGCCGCACCGTAGCGATGAATCAGCCGCGCCTGGCGGATAAATTCTGCTTCACCTTCTTTCATACTGATGGAATTAACTACCGGCTTACCTTGAATGCACTTCAGGCCCGCTTCCAGAATCTCCCATTTAGAGGAATCAATCATCACCGGCACCCGACTAATATCCGGTTCAGCAGCGATGAGATTCAGGAATGTCACTATCGCCTCCTTGGAATCCAGCATTCCTTCATCCATGTTGATATCAATGATCTGCGCACCGTTCTCAACCTGCTGACGAGCGGTGTCGAGAGCGGCGTTGTAGTCACCGGCCTTAATCAGCCGCTTGAATACCGCCGATCCGGTGACGTTGGTACGCTCACCAACATTGATGAATAGCGAATCCGCGCCAATATTGAACGGCTCCAGTCCAGCTAACCGGCATTGCGGCTCAATAGTCGGAACCGGGCGCGGCGGTAAATCTTTAACGGCCTCGACGATGGCGCGGATGTGGGCCGGGGTAGTGCCGCAACAACCGCCGACGATGTTGAGAAACCCGCTTTCAGCGAATTCGTGAATGATCGCTGCCATTTGCACCGGGGTTTCATCATATTCGCCAAAAGCATTGGGCAAGCCCGCATTCGGATGAGCGGAAACGTGGGTATCGGCGATCCGGGCCAATTCGGCGACATAAGGCCGCAGTTGAGTAGCGCCCAGCGCGCAATTCAGCCCGAACGATAACGGACGAATGTACGACAGCGAATTCCAGAACGCTTCAGTGGTTTGCCCGGACAGAGTGCGGCCCGAAGCGTCAGTAATGGTGCCGGAAATCATCACCGGCAGACGAATGCCACTCTGGTCAAATAACTGCTGGATCGCAAATACTGCTGCCTTGGCGTTCAGGGTATCGAAAATAGTCTCGACCAGCAGAATATCTACACCACCTTCGACTAAGGCTTGTGCCGCTTCGGTATAAGCAGCGACCAGTTCATCGAAGTAGATATTGCGGAAACCCGGATTATTCACATCCGGCGATAGACTGGCGGTGCGGCTGGTGGGGCCGAGGACACCAGCGACAAAGCGCGGCTTGGCCGGATCGCGAGCGGTAAACTCATCGGCGACCGAGCGCGCCAATTGCGCTGCTGCCCGGTTCAATTCCGGCGCGAGGCTGGCCATGCCGTAGTCCTGCATCGAAACCGTGGTGGAATTGAAAGTGTTGGTTTCGAGAATATCCGCGCCGGCGTCGAGATAGGCGGCGTGAATCTCGCGGATTATGTTCGGCTGAGTCAGCACCAGCAGATCGTTGTTGCCCTTGAGATCGCTCGGCCAGTTGCGGAAGCGATCCCCGCGATAATCGGCCTCTTGCAGCCGGTAGCTTTGGATCATGGTGCCCATCGCCCCGTCCAGAATCAGGATACGGCGGGCGAGCAATGCGGACAATTCAGCGGTGCGATCAACAGTCATCAGTAAGATACTCAGCCACTTCGGCGGCAGGTCGAAAGTTCAAGTCAATTGGAACGCATCCCGAATCCACTCCATTTGCGCTTCGCCGTCGGGCTGGACAATGGCTACCACGTCGAAACGGCAGGGCAGGTCGAGGCTTTGGTTTTGCAGATAGAACGCTGCCGTGCGTAAGAGCCGTTGCTGCTTGACGCGAGTGACGGACTCGGCGGGCGTGCCGTAGCGGATATGGCGACGGCTGCGCACTTCAACGAACACCAGTTGCTCGCTATCGCGCATAATCAGGTCCAACTCGCCCCAGCGGCAGCGGAAATTGCGCATCACCAGGGTCAGTCCGTGCGCTTCCAGATAGCGGCAGGCTAATTGTTCGGCGGCGGTTCCCTGGGCAACGCGGCTGATCACGTACCGTCTCCACGGATGGAATGGAAGATCGAAATTCTAAAAGTTCACGCATTGTATGAGGTTCGGACTATGACCGTCGAATCCGGGGCACTGTATGTGGTGGCAACGCCGATTGGCAATCTTGAGGACATCAGCGCCCGGGCGCTGCGGGTGCTACGGGAAGTGGATTGCATCGCGGCGGAGGACACCCGCCATACCGGGCAATTGCTGCGGCACTTTGGTATTGAGACGCCGTTGCTGTCGCTGCACGAACACAACGAGCGCGACCGCTTGGAACACATCGTGGCCCGGCTGCGCGAAGGGAAGACACTGGCGCTGGTGTCGGACGCCGGTACGCCGTTGATCAGCGATCCTGGTTTTCCGCTGGTGCGTGAATTGCGCCGACAAGGATTACCCGTCATCCCGGTGCCTGGACCCAGCAGCATCCTGGCAGCGCTATCGGTAGCGGGATTGCCGACCGACCGCTTTGTATTCGAAGGCTTCCTACCCGCTAAAACCGCAGCTCGCTGCGAACGCTTGCGAACGCTTGCAGCAGATGAACGAACGCTGGCCTTTCTCGAAGCCAGCCACAGGATCGCGGAGACGCTGATGGATATGGCGGCAGTGTTCGGCGGCGAACGGCCAGCCGTCGTCGCCCGCGAACTGACCAAACGATTTGAGGAGGTGCAGGGTGCGCCTTTGGGTCAACTGACAGCTTGGCTAAAAGCTGATCCCAACCGTAGCAAGGGCGAATTTGTGGTATTGGTGCAGGGCGCAATAGCCGCGAACGAGGCGGATACGCCCGAGAACCGACGATTATTATTAGCGCTATTGTCTGAATTGCCGCTCAGCCGAGCCGTAGTGGTAGCAGTCAAACTGACGGGGCTGCGGAAAAAACCGCTGTATGATCTGGCGCTGCTGCTGGGTGAAAAACAGGAATCGGATTAAATTACCGCTACGTTCAAATTCCGGCAAGGAAACCTGATGCCTATAACCTACGAAGATATTCTGTATGAAATCAAGGACAGCGTTGCCACGATCACCATCAACCGTCCCGACAAATATAACGCCTTTCGCGCCCAGACCTGCGAAGAGCTGATCCATGCGTTTCAGCAGGCCGGATGGGATAAATCCATCGGCGTCATCGTACTCACCGGCGCCGGTCACAAGGCGTTTTGTACCGGTGGCGACCAATCCGCCCATGCCGGCCATTACGATGGGCGCGGGGTGATTGGGTTGCCGCTGGAGGAATTGCAGGGCGTGATCCGTGATGTGCCCAAACCGGTGATCGCCAAGGTGCGCGGCTATGCCATCGGTGGCGGCCATGTGCTGGCGCTGCTGTGCGATTTGACCCTCGCGGCGGAATCCGCCAAATTCGGCCAAGTCGGCCCCAAGGTCGGTTCGGTGGACCCCGGCTTCGGCACCGCCTACATGGCGCGGGTGATCGGTGAGAAGCGGGCACGGGAAGTCTGGTATCTGTGCCGCCAGTACAGCGCCGCCGAAGCGGTGCAAATGGGCTTGGCGAACAAAGCAGTCCCCGATGCCGAACTGGATGCTGAAGTGGATCGCTGGTGCGCGGAAATTATGGAAAAAAGCCCGACCGCGCTGGCGCTGGCCAAGCGATCCTTCAATGCCGACACTGCCCATATCGCCGGCATTTCTGCGCTCGGTTTGCAGGCGGTCAGCCTGTTCTACGGCACTGAGGAATCCCAGGAAGGGGTGCGGGCGTTTCAGGAGAAGCGCAAGCCGAAGTTTCGTGATCGGTGATCGGTAACCTGGTGACGAGGCGCGTCATGCGCCCCGCTCTGATTTTCTCGCTGCCGCACTGTTATGCCCGCGCCGCCAGCCAACACGCCAAATCTGCTGGCTGGCTGAAATCCAGCAGCGCCTCGCCCAACGCTTCCAATTCCAGCACCGGCAATTGCTGAATCTGCGTTTCCTGCATCGATGTTAACGCACCCAATCGGCGACGCAAAAGCCGTAGCACTAAGGCTGCTTCGCGCTGCTGGCCTTGAGTCAGCCCTTGAGTCAGCCCTTGAGTCAGCCCTTGAGTCAGCCCTTGAGTCAGCCCTTGAGTCAGCCCTTGAGTCAGCCCTTGAGTCAGCCCTTGAGTCAGCCCCTCGGCTAGACCTTCACCGAACACATCCTTGTAGAATTGCGTTTCTTTCAAGTTCACATCATTTAATCCCAACATCTTCTGAATCTCCTCCCGCGACAAGCGCGGCAGTTTGTACACCAGAATCGTTTCGATCAGGTTGATCCAACCCGGCCAGTCACGCTCGTTGTCTCCCACCGATTCATTCAACAACACCCGCGCCTGAGCTATCGCAACAGCCGGTTTGGCGACGATCAATTGCACCAGCCGCAAACCGGGCGTCGGCGCAGGCCGATTCACCCAATCCTCCAGATAGACCCGCCGCACCCAAGCGCAATCCAGCAGCGGTTGATAACACACCGTCGCGCCATTGTCCGTCGCCCGATCAGGAAAAATCGCCACCGCCCGCCAAGGTCGTTGTGGATTGCGCTGGTACAACCACAGGAACAACTCTGCGAACCAGCGCCCATAAAAAGCCGCATCCGGCTGAAATTGCACTTCCAGGAATACCAGCGGCCAGTCCAATTGATCGTTTGGTGGCAATAGCACTCCATCCAAGCGAAAACTGGTCTGCTTCACTTCGTCGGCACGCAGCGTATAACGGCCACCCACCGGAACCAGCCAGCCCGCCAACTCGAACGCCAATTCGGGACGCTCCTGAAACAGACGATAAAACAGGCTATCGGTTTTCATGTCGCTCCATTTTCCAACTCCCCGCATTCACTGCAATCTCACTTCCGCCGCCACCCTAGCAGCAACCAAACCCAAGTTACCAACTGCGCCATCAGCGCCAATCCGAAGGCCCATTGATACCCCGACTCCGCATAACCGTTACCCACCACCGGCCAATGGTTAATGATCGCGCCCATACCCCATTGCCCGGTGAACGCCACCACGAAGACCAGTACATTCAGCGCGGTGTTCACCCGACCCGCCAGCGTGGGTGGAAATGCCTGAGTTAGAATCGCATAGCTCAGTGTCCCGACGGTACCGATAAAGCCGAACAGTACCCATAGCAACAAAATCGGCCCCAGTTTGAACAACAGCGCCAGTTGCACTCCCATGAACAGCGCCATGCCGACTGCTGTTACCGCTAATGGCGGCACCGCACGCCGTGATAGCCGGTATGCCAGTTGCCCTATACTGAGAAATCCAGCGACCATCGCCGCCGCTATCCAGAACAGGATGCCAGCAGCCGCTACTTTGTCCAAACCCGCCACGTCGCGCAGCCACGGTCCCGCCCACAAGCCTTGAATAGCCAAAAAGGTGGCTTGCGACAACACGCTACTCGGCGCGATCCGCCAGAACACCGGGCTGCAGTAAATATCCACCAGACCGCGCCATTGCTCGCGCCAATCGCCGACCGGACCACCACTGCTCCGCTCCGGCACTGCCAAAAACAGCGCTGCCGCCGCCATGAAACTCAATACCGCCAGCCCCGCGAATACCCCGCGCCAATCGGTCAATTTCAGCGCCATTTCCACTGGCGTCGTCGCTGCCAGCGCCCCCAGTCCGCCCGCTGCCAGAATCCAGCCGTTGACTACTGGCAATCGCGTAACCGGAAACCACAGTACAAAGGCCTTGAGGCTGGCCATCAGGCATGCCGACACTCCCAACCCTATCAAGCCCCGTCCGACCAGCAATTCGATGCGGTTGGCGCTGAACGCGAACAGCCCCGCTCCAGCCGCCGCAAACAGCAGCAGCGTCGCCTCGACCCGGCGCGGTCCGAACCGATCCAGCAACAAACCCAACGGCAACTGGAAGGCAGCGAAGGTAAGAAAGTAGACGCTGGTCAACAAGCCGAGATCGCCGGCATCCAGGCGTAAATCCGCCGCTAGATGAGGCGACAGCACCGCATTGATCGTGCGGTACAGATAGGACAGAAAATAACCGGCGGCGAAGGGGAGAAAAACCCGCACCAGAATCGCTGAGGAGGATAAGGCCGGCGATCCGGTCATTCGGAACCTATTGGGCGATGTGTCAGCCGATAAACCTTTTCCAACAACCAGGTCAAACCGCGATCCCGCCACCGGGATTCCTCAGAAAGCGCATCGCGGGTGTGGAGCAACGCCACTTCACACATCGGTGCATACAGTGCCCGCACCTCGTCCTCACTGACGGTGAATGGTGGTCCTGTTAGAATCGATGGGTCGTACTCCATCGTAACCAGCAACATTTGAATCCCGGCGGGTAAAACCGCTCCCAGATGGCGGGCGTAGCGCATCCGCAGCGCCGGTGGCAGCGCAATCAGCGCAGCACGGTCGTAAACCCCGGCCATATCCGTTAAATGACGCGATTCCAACGCGAAAAAATCGCCGCACAGGATATGGATCTCATCCGCTTCCCAGATTTCAAACGCGCCCTCCTGCCAACGGCGCGGATGCAATCCGTTTTCGGCAAAGAACGCTTCGATGGCAATTGGGCTGAGTTCCACCCCGGTCACTGGATGGCCTTCACCGGCCAACCACAATAGATCGTGGCTTTTGCCGCAGAGCGGTACAAAGACCCGCTGGCCGGGTTGCAAATCCAGCGACTTCCAGAATTGCCGGAGATGCGTATTGATTTCTTGCTGGTGAAAGCCTATTTCGGCTTTCTCCCAGCGCTCGTGCCAAAAACCGGGTTCCATAGGGTCAGTCCATGGTGGAGTAAAAGTGGGCGAAACCGATTTAATCTTTTCGATTATTGCATCAAAAAGCAAAGCCGACTTCCAACCGGTTTTACGGGCTGGAAGCCGGCGCTATTGCTTCTACAACTCAAAGAATCACCTTTTATACAGCCCCTTCTTGAACCAAGGGGTGCGCGCAAAGCGCAGAAAGATTTTTGGCTATTGCACGACCGGGTGATAGATGATTTCCAGTTTCTCACCTTCGGTTTGCAGGAACTTGATCATTTGCCCCTGCATTTCCGCAGTGGCTCCAACGGAGGCGGCGGGGCTGATAATCGAGCCATGATCGCCCTGAGTGAAACGGACGATAGCGCGCACCCCCTGGTCATCAGTAACGGTGCGGTTAGCCGATTGCAGCCCCATGATCCTGGCCAGCGGCTCAGTGCCTGATAACGGCGCGTTCACGACCGAGTTTGGCACCACCTGATCGGGCAGCGAACCAGCGCCGCCCACCACTTCAATCAAATGGATCGGGTGCAAGCTGGCCGCTTGAGCGCCGTAATTGATCGGGTCGGCGGAATCAATCGCCGTTTGAAATAAAACCATAAAGCCTTCGTATTCAGGTGTGCCTTTATTGATGCCGGCTGCGGCCAGTCCGGCGACGATGAGTGGGCTATAGGCGGGTGAAGCATCGGCCACTTTAGCAATACCGCCGCCCGCCATAGCCAGCGTTGCGCTGGTCACGTTGTCCTCGATAGCGAGAAACGTGCCGCCGAGGATGCCGCCCAGTGAATGTCCCACAAAGTAAATGCGCCCGGCGTCAAGATCGGGCTTTTGGTCGCCGTTCAAATCCACCAGCGGCAGGGTCGCGGTCAATTGCCGAATATCCTGTTCACCTTGGCGTGAGTTATCGCGGATGGCGAGCAGATTCCTCAGGTTCAGGAAATGGGTGCCGGAAGGATCAATGACCCCATCTGGAGGGGGAGCCAGCGTTGTATTGTTGACCAAATCCAGATCGAAGGTTCGCTCCATGCCGGATATATAAAACGGGCTGTTTTTGTTGGTAATCCCGTGCAGTGGCAAATCAATAGCCACCGCAGCGAAACCAACAAACGACAAGGCGTCGGCCAACAGGAGCAAATTGCTGCGATCCTGTCTGAAGCCATGCTGGAAGATCACCACCGGCCAGCCGTTGGCTGGCTTGGTCTGTCCGCTCTTGGCGTTGGGCACGGTCATCAATACCGGAATTGGCAAGGTTGCGGTCGCCGCTGGCAGCGGGTTGTACTGGGTGATATTCCCGCCGCTGGCTGTTTGCCAGTAACCGCTGAGCGGCTTGTCCTTGCTGAGGTAGTAGGGAATCGTCAGCGCCCCGGCGTAAATGTCGGAGAAACCGGGCAAGCCCAGCCCAACGGCGGCGGTCGTCGCACCGGTCGGTTTAACCGCCATTCCCAGTGGCTTAATGGTCTTACCCAATGCGGTAAAAGCATCGTCGGTAGACTGGGTCATAAACGTCCAACTCAACACGATTCCGCTGGCGGGAACGCCCCGACTGGCGGCAGCGTTTTCCTGGTTATTGGTCAATTGCCGGAGCGGTTCCAGCGCCAGCGCCTGAGCATCACTCAGGCCGGGAATGACGCTCTTGCCATTGGCATCCACCAGTGGCGTGGTCAACTTGGTCGCGGCGTAGGTCAGCGATGGCAAGGCGTCGAAACCGCTGCTGTCCTGAATACCATTGGTGAGCACCACCAGATAGCCGCTCTTGGGCGTCAGCGGGCGCAGCGGACTGATGGTCAGCGTGGTCTGGTTGGGATCCTGCGACAGCAGGGCTGCTTCATAGTCGCTACCGGCCTGGAGTTCGCGCTTGACTTCGGTAATCGCAAAAGGCGTCTTGGTAGCCGGATTCAGGACCGGATTCACCAGCGCGACCTCGAACACCCGCACCGTACTCCCGGCCTTGATGGTGCTGGCTTTCAGGGTGCTGGAAAACTGCGCGGTCAGCGGCGCAACGGTAGAGAAACCGTCGAGTGCGTTCAGAGCAACCTTCGGGTCGGCCAGATTATTGGGATCAGCGACCGGGATGTTCAGGGTACCATCGGTCGAACCGCTGAACAGCAGATTGGTGGGGAAGGGAAGCTGGCCGGCGGTGGGATTGAATTCGGCGTAGAAATCTGCTCGGGTAGCCGCGTTGGCGCTGCTGAATGCAATCAAACTGAAGGCGAGGCAAAGTGGGGCCAAGCGGAGAGTGGTTGTTCGAGTTTTCATAGGCATTGCAGCACTCCGAAATTGGGAGGTTGGACGGGGTTTTCTGAGGGTAGAAGCAACGGCTGTTGATGAATTATAGCCAGTGTTACCCGGCCTGTTTGGCGAAGTTGGCTGTATGGGAAGCAGCCAGTCTCAATCCTGGTCCAGCGACTCTTCCCACAGTAGGGTTTCCGCGTCGCCCGGTTTTTCACCATCTTGACAGTAGACTTGGCGACGGGTGACGCTAGGCGAATTTCCATGATGCAGGCTTTAACGCCAGAAAGGAGTTTACGATGAGTGCAAAGAAAATCTTGATGCTAGTCGGCGACTATGTGGAAGATTACGAAGTCATGGTGCCTTTCCAAGCGCTGTTGATGGTGGGACATACCGTGCATGCGGTCTGTCCTGACAAGAAGGCCGGTGAGAAAGTGCGCACGGCGATCCATGATTTCGAGGGAGACCAGACCTACAGCGAAAAGCCCGGCCACAACTTCGTGTTAAATGCGACTTTTGCAGAGGTCAAAGCTGAAGAATACGATGCGCTGGTCATTCCCGGTGGACGTGCGCCGGAGTACATTCGCCTGAATCAAACCGTGCTGAAAATCGTGCGGCACTTTTCACAAGCTGACAAACCCATTGCCTCCATTTGCCACGGCGCGCAGGTATTGGCCGCCGCCGGCGTGATGGAGGGCAAAGCCTGCTCTGCTTATCCAGCGGTGGGGCCGGATGTCACTCGTGCGGGCGGCCAGTATGTCGATATTCCAGTGGACAAGGCCCATGTGGACGGCAAGTTGGTCACTGCGCCAGCATGGCCGGCTCATCCGGATTGGCTTGCCAAATTCCTGCAAGTACTGGGAACAAAGATTGATCCTTAGCGCGAGAGTACCGATGCAGTGTTATTAAGACGCCTAACGCTCATCATAACCCCGCATATCTTGCTATAGCACAGGATATGCGGAACCGGATAACAACTTATTAGGTCTCAATTAGGTCTCAATAAAAAGGCACTAAGTTGGACGCAGATCCATCAGAAATAGTGAGTGAGCGATAGAAGGAACTATTTAGGTTCACCACACATGTCAAGTAGCGAAAAGTCGTAATGGAAAATGAAACCTAACGATGTCATCAACTAGGACGTATTTTTCGTTTGCGTTGCTCACTACAGATGTGCCAATTGCTGTGGTGTAGTCAGCTCGGAGCCAACATCAGATAATGACAATTATGGACTACACTGAAAGTACTTCTATTGGGGAGACCGTAATTGGCTCGTCCCCGACACAATGCTGCCCTAGATCTTCCGACGATATCGTCAGTGAAAATTTTCGGCAAGCCTTTATTGTTCACCAAAGCGCCACCATAAAATCTCCTTTGCTACTGAATGGCGATGCAGTCGCAGTATTGCGCGCTCTCCCTGACGGTTGCATCGATTTTACAATGACATCTCCACCCTATTGGGGCAAGCGTGAGTACGAAAACGGCGGCATCGGCTTGGAAAACGACTATCGGGATTTCGTTAAACATTTAGCTACTGTTTTCGCTGAACTGAAGCGAGTGCTGAAACCCGAAGGTTCTTTCTGGTTAAACCTCGGCGATAGCTACAATGGCAAGGGTTTAGTCGGTGTGCCTTGGCGCGTCGCTTTTGAACTTGTTGACAATCAAGGCTGGATCCTGCGTAACAGCGTGATATGGAACAAGCTAAAAGGGGGAATGGACAACAGCAAAGACCGTCTCGGCAACGTTCATGAAAACCTTGTAACTACCTACCCTCCCCGACATCCACTATTCTGACACTATGCCCGAGTTGACCCGCC
>NZ_CBTK010000083.1 GCF_000531125.1 Candidatus Contendobacter odensis Run_B_J11
TCTTGCAGCACCAGCCATTCGATATACGAAGTCATGCTGCGGTTTTGTTGGTCTGCCCGTTTCCGAAGCAATTCCTTGAATTCGGGAGTAACGACCATGTTGATAGTGGTTTTTACAGGCTTTGATTCCATCAGATACCCCTTGCAAAATAAAGATATATTCATTATTGTAGCAGCTATGGTCATTCGCCCGAAAGCCTTCAAATTTATCTTTGAACCGACTCCCGAACAGCGTCATCAACGGGCGGTCGAGTTCGGAAACGCTCGGTTCGTGTGGAACCGCTGCTTGGAACTGCGCCGCACGGCATGGGAAGAACGCCAAGAACGCAATAACTACGTCTCGCTCAATAAGCAGGTGACCGAATGGAAGCGTGGAGAATTCCCTTGGTTGGCAGATTCCGCCGCCTGCTGTCTGACGCAATGCCTGATTCACCAGGATAAAGCGTTCGACGCCTTCTTTCGCCGCGTCAAGGCCGGACAGAAACCCGGCTATCCGAAATTCAAATCCAGGTATGACCGCCAGTCAGTACGCTATCAATTGGATCAACGTCAGATTCAAAGCACCTACAGCGCAGGCGAATTCCTAAGACTGCCAAAGCTCGGTTTTCTGAATATCCGCTGGTCGCAAGTTCCAGCAGGTATCCCAAAAATGGCGACGGTCAGCAAGACGCCCGATGGGCGCTACTTCGTGAGCTTTGCCTGCGCAGTCGAGATTCAGGCGTTGCCGCTGACCGGGAACACCATCGGTCTGGACTTGGGAATCAAAGAGGTAGTAGTGGGGTGGAACGGAACTGAAGAAAGCCGCTCCGGCAATCCAAAGCACCTGAAAAAGCAACTGCGGCATTTGAAAAAGCAGCAACGCCGCTTAGCACGGATGCAGAAGGGCAGCCACCGCCGTGCTCGGCAACGAGTCAAGGTTGCCAAGATTCATGCCCACGTTGCGGCGATGCGCGCTGACTTCCTGCATAAGACCACCACGGCCATTGTTCGCAGCGCTGAGGTGATTAAGCTCGAAGATTTGAACGTCGCCGGGATGCTGAAAAACCACTGCCTCGCGGGCGCTATCGCCGATGTCGGCATGGGCGAGTTCCGGCGGCAAATCGAGTACAAAGCGGACTGGTACGGACGGCAAGTGGTGGCAGTAGACCGCTGGTTTCCGAGTAGCAAAACCTGTAGCGCGTGCGGTAGTTATCAGAACGCCATGCCGCTGAAAATCAGAAATTGGACGTGTCCCGATTGCGGAACGCGGCATGACCGCGACGTGAACGCGGCCAAGAATATCTACCGCTTTGCAACCGGCGGGGAGCCGGGGATTGCGCGTGGAGGGAGCAAGAACTTGTCTAGTCATGTGCTAGG
>NZ_CBTK010000084.1 GCF_000531125.1 Candidatus Contendobacter odensis Run_B_J11
TCCCAATTCAAACTAAACAGCCTACTTTGTGGTGGGTTACGTACCTTTGTTGGGATGAACCCATAATCCTGCCACGGAGGCTCCACCGGCCCTGCCCGGAGCGATGCCACCTTCGTTGGTATAGCGCAAGGTATGTATCAGGCTACTGGACCCGCCTACGGGAATGCGGGAATCGAAGGTGTTGCAACTGCTCTTGTGGAATTCGTCGTAGCACCGACTTCCAGCCCGTTGACTCATCAACCGCCGTCTTAAGTTTCCCTTAAGCATCGCGGGTCACAATGCCGCGCAGTAACGGGACCGGAATGGTTCCGATCTCCATCTCAACTCACATTGCACGAGGTTACCCCCATGCTATTCCCCAGCACCCTCAAGAAACTCACGATGGCGGTCGCGCTGGCGACCAGCACCGCAGTTTTAGCGGTAGGCACCTTGCCGCCAGCGCTGGCGACCGATACGTCGCTGGTTCGCGTCGAAATGACCGTCCCCGATTTCAGCACCCTGGTTCAGCAGAACGCGGCGGCGGTCGTCAACATTACTGTGACCGGCAAGAGTGCGCCCGCTGTGGCGTGGCGTGGAATGCCCGGCATGGAGGACGAGAACCAACCGTTCGGCGAATTCTTTAGACATTTCCCGACGCCACCGGGCGGCGGTAAGGGAATGCCGACCCAGGGACTCGGTTCCGGTTTCATTATCTCCAATGATGGTTATCTCATCACCAATCATCATGTGGTGGACGGGGCGGAAAAAATCACGGTTAAACTGAATGACAAGCGCGAATTTCCAGCCAAGGTGGTGGGCAGCGATCCGCAATCCGACATCGCCCTGCTGAAAATCGCCGCTGCCGATCTGCCCACCGTAACCCTCGGCGATACCGACAGCCTCAAGGTGGGCCAGTGGGTCTTCGCCATCGGCGCGCCGTTCGGGCTGGAGCGCACCGCCACTAAAGGCATCGTCAGCGCCCTGGGCCGCTCGTTGCCGAACGACACCTATGTGCCGTTCATTCAGACCGACGTACCGATCAATCCCGGCAATTCTGGTGGCCCGCTGTTCGATCTCAACGGCAGGGTGGTCGGCATCAATTCCCAGATTTTCAGTCGCAGCGGCGGCTATATGGGGCTGTCGTTCGCCATTCCGGTGGATGTAGCAATGAATGTGGTGGCACAGCTCAAGACCGACGGTCGCGTCACCCGGGGCTGGATGGGTGTGACTTTGCAGGAGGTGACGCAGGATCTCGCACGCTCGTTCAATCTGGAGCAGCCGCACGGCGCCTTAGTGGCGGACGTGAGCGCGGATAGCCCGGCGGCCAAGGCTGGATTGAAAGCGGGCGATGTTATCGTCGCCTACGCTGGTAAACCAGTGAACGACAGCGCCGATTTGCCGCCGCTGGTGGGTGCGACCAAACCCGGTGTGAACAAGACTCTGACCGTGATCCGTGATGGCAAGCCGCAGGAAATCGCGGTCACGCTCGGCCAACTATCGGGCAAGGATCAGAAGGAACTGGCGTTGAACAATGCCCCGGACGACGGCTCACCCCGGCTCAATGTTGCAGTGACGGATGTGCCCACCGGCCAGCACGGTCGAGGCCAAGGCGGGGTGCTGGTGCAACAGGTCGGGCCGGGCGTTGCCGCCGAGGCGGGGGTGCAGCCGGGCGATATTCTGTTGAGCCTGAACAACCAGCCGATCAAGGACGCCGTGCATCTACGGCAACTGGTACGGGAACTGCCGCCCGGCAAGCGGGTGCCGCTGCTGATCAAGCGTGACGATGGCGCGCTGTATCTGGCGCTGGAAATGCCGTCGAGCGACAAGCCGGCGGGTTAAACTTTGCAGGAGCGGCCAAGGCCGCTCTCACCTCTACTGCTCCAAACTTATGCGCATCCTGCTGGCGGAAGATGACCCAATGATTGGCGACAGTCTGCGCCAAGGGCTGCGTAGCGAAGGCTTCACTGTGGACTGGGTTCAGGACGGACGCAGCGCGGAACGGGCGCTGGATACCACCGAGTATGCGCTGGTACTGCTGGATCTCGGTCTGCCGAAAAAGGATGGCTTGGCGGTATTGCACGGCTGGCGCCAACGCGGCTTGGCCGTTCCGGTGCTGATCCTCACTGCCCGCGATGCGGTGCCGGATCGGGTCAAGGGTCTGGACAGCGGCGCGGATGACTACCTGGTCAAACCCTTCGACTTGAGTGAACTGCTGGCGCGGATGCGGGCACTGCTGCGTCGGCAAGCCGGACGGGTGCGGGAAATCGTCGAAATCGGCGGGTTGCGGCTCGATCCCGCTGCCCATACCGTCGAGTACCAGAGCCAGCCGGTGTCGTTGTCCGCCCGGGAATTTGCTCTACTGTACGCCCTGCTGGAACAACCGGGCGTAGTACTCTCCCGCGAGCAACTGGAAGAACGGCTGTACGGCTGGGGCGATGAGGTGGAAAGCAATACCATCGAAGTGCATATCCACAACCTGCGGCGCAAACTCAGCCCCGGCGTTATTCGCACCGTGCGGGGCGTTGGCTACCGGCTTGGGGAAAAGCCGTGACGTCGATCCGCCAGCGCCTGCTGGCAGGACTGCTGGTCGGATTGACCCTGGTCTTGGGCGTCGCCGGTTATGCCACCTACTATCAGGCCCGTGCCGAGGTCAACGCCCTGTTCGATTATCAGTTGCAGCAGGCGGCTCTGGCCCTGCGCAGTCAAAACCTGCTGGCGCTGGCGATGAGCGGCCAAGTCGGCGACGGCGAAGGCGATCTCTTGGTGCAGATTTGGGATCGCGGCGGCGGTCTGTTGTACGTCTCCCGCAAGGCATGGGAACTGCCCTTTGCTACTCAGCCCGGTTTCGCCGATCTACTTTGGCGTGACCAGCGCTGGCGGTTGTTCGCCCTGCACGTTAGCGACCGCATCGTTCAGGTCGCGCAACCGGCGCGGTTGCGACTACGAATGAGCGCCGACATTGCGTTGCGCAATCTGGCGCCCTTCCTGCTATTACTGCCCGGCATGGCGTTGGTGATCTGGTTTGGTGTGGGCGCCGGCCTGCAACCTTTGCATCGCCTCGCCGCCGACATCGAGCAACGCCGGCCAGGGGCGCTGGAGCCGGTGATGGCGGAGCGGTTGCCGGCGGAAATTACCCCGCTGGTCCATGCGCTCAATGACCTGCTGGCGCGGCTGGCGCACACCCTCGACGCCCAGCGCCAGTTCATCGCTGACGCCGCCCATGAATTGCGCACCCCGCTGACGGCGGTTCGGCTTCAGGCGGAGATGGCGCAACGGGCGACCGATATGGCGGACCGCGCTGCGACGCTGGATGCATTGCGCGCCGGTCTGCTGCGCGCTTCGCATCTGATCGAGCAATTGCTGGCTCTGGCCCGGCTGGACGCCGGTTCTACCGTGAGTCGGGTTGAAGCCGTGGATCTTTTGGATTTGGCCAAACGGGTGATCACCGAGTACGCGCCCATCGCGGACGACCGCTCTCTCGATCTGGGTCTATTGCCCAGCGAGGCCGCTACCATTGCCGGCGATCCGGGGGAATTACGCACCCTGTTGGGTAATCTGATGGATAACGCCTTGCGCTACACCCCGACGGGCGGGCGGGTTGATGTCCAAATTCAGCGTATCGGAGATGACGCCGTGCTGACGGTGAGTGACACCGGGCCGGGCATTCCCGCAGCGGAACGGGCGCAGGTGTTTGGCCGATTCCATCGCGGCGCCCACACTGTCGCGCCCGGCAGTGGGCTAGGGCTGGCTATCGTCCAGCGCATCGCCGACCGCCACCGGGCGAACATCCACTTGGAAGATGCCGAGGCGGGCCAAGGGTTGCGGGTGGTTGTCCGGGTGCCGACAACGGTGGGTTGAGCGCCAATTGTAAAATCCGCTATAAAATATAACGTTACCAATATTCTTCGTTTCAGGAGATGTGAATATGCACAAGCCAGCCGGATTTCTTGCGGCGCTATTGTTTTCTGTTTCGGTACTCGCCGGCCAGCCGCTGGTGATTGATGTACGTACCGCAGAGGAGTACCGCCAAGGCCATGTGCAGGATGCGCTCAACATTCCCTATGATGAAATCGCCAGCCGCATCGCCGCCGTGACTTCCGACCACGATACTTCCATCGTGCTCTACTGCCGCAGCGGGCGCCGCGCCGGCATCGCCGAGCAGGCGCTGCGGCAGATAGGTTATGGACGGATCGAAAATAAGGGTGGGCTGGATGACATGAAGCGCGGCGGCTATTCGATCCAGTGAACCCGATCCAGAGCAGGCGGCGCGGTGGGAGCGGGTTTCAACCCGGTCGGTAGGGTTCCAGCGTTGCGGTAGCGTTCGGGCAATACGTCGAGTGTTACCGGATACCCCAACAGTCGGCTCATAACCGGCGATGTCTGCTCCGGCGGACCGCTGGTGAAGTAGCGTTCGCCAGCGGGGGTGTCATCCTCTGCCAACAATCCCCCCCATTCCAGCCGCCGGCGCAATTGCTGAGCAACCGCCGGGCTGGGGTCGAGAATGACGACGTTCGGTCCGACCAGGCGTTGAATCAGCGGGATCAGAAATGGATAGTGGGTGCAGCCCAACACCAGAGTGTCGGCGCCTTGCGTCAGCAGCGGCTCCAGATAGCGTTCCAGCAGGGTGCGGGGATGTGGGCCGCTCAGTTCACCCCGTTCCACGCAATCAGCCAAGCCGGGACAGGGCTGCACCAGCACCCGTGTGTGCTGGCGGTGTCGGTCGAGCAGCGCAGCAAACTTGTCGCTGCGCACCGTGTTGCCAGTGGCCAGAATGCCGACTACACCGGAACGAGTTCCGGCTACAGCCGGCTTGAGCGCGGGTTCGATGCCAATGATCGGAATGTCGAGCTGGGCGCGTAACCGGGCGATAGCCGCCGCCGTGGCGGTGTTGCAGGCCACGACCACCGCCTTGGCGCCCTGTTCCAGCAGGAATTCAGTGATAGCGAACGAACGCCGCACGATAAAGTCAGCTGGCTTGTTACCGTAAGGCGCATGGCCCGAATCGGCGACATACAGCAGCGTTTCATCGGGCAAATCGGCGCGAATTCGCCGGAATACCGACAGCCCGCCTACCCCGGAATCGAATACGCCGATGGGATTGTTGTTGCTATGACTCATCACTGATCATCGAAACTTGAATTTGCCACGGAGTTTAGTCTGATCGGTAAGGCAATCGCGTCATGTAGAGGTCATAGGTTGACCGAGTCAAGTAGCGAGAATGAATGGATTGTGTATGTAGAGAGGATTGATGCCGCTGCTGTTGCGTGAACCCCGCCCGTACTCTTTGGCAACCGTGCGTAGCTTACGCCCTGCCGCGCCATATCGCGGCAACTGCGAAATAAAGCAGTTCCCTTCGTAGCCCCGGCCTCACTCAGGCTGCCAACTCTAAAATAACTTATTGATAAATATATTATTTTATCAAAATTTATAAGTTGGCACGGGGTTTGATACAGGTTCAAGCGGGAATACAGCCATCCCGCAAAATGCTCGATGTCTTCAACATCTTTTAACTTTACTCAGGAGTTTCACCCATGAACAGCAAAGCTATCGTCCATTCCGCCCTCGCCAGTGTTCTCAGCCTGGGTCTGTTGGCCGCCGCCGGTCAGGCCAGTGCCGCCGAGGAAGATAAGGGAAAAGGCGCCGAGAAGTGCTACGGCATCGTCAAAGCCGGTAAGAATGACTGTCAGACCAGCGCTCATGCCTGCGCCGGGCAAGCCAGCAAGGACGGCCAAGGGGATTCCTGGGTCTATGTCCCCAAGGGTTCCTGTGAAAAGATCGTTGACGGTAGCTTGAAGCCGAAAGTCTGAGGCTCTCCGATGATCGCCAAGCCGGTATTGTCCGTGCTTGGCCCCGGCTCCATTCCGGATCGTGCCGGAATCGGCCTGCGGGCCGAACACTATGACGCGGTGCTGGAGACTCAGCCGCCGGTCGGCTGGCTGGAAGTCCACAGCGAAAACTACTTCGGCGCGGGCGGCAAACCACTGGATTACCTGGAACGCATCCGCGCCCACTACCCCTTGAGCCTGCACGGCGTTGGTTTGTCCATCGGCTCGACCGACCCGCTCAATCGCCGACACCTGGCCGCGCTCAAAACGCTGATCCGGCGCTTTGAACCAGCGCTGGTTTCGGAACATCTATCCTGGGGTTCGGTCGGCGGACGCCATCTCAACGACTTGTTGCCCTTGCCTTATACCGAAGAAGCGCTTTACCACCTGGTTGCGCGAGTGTGCCAAGCACAGGAAATTCTCGGTCGGCAAATCCTGATCGAGAATCCGTCCAGCTATCTGCAATACATGGAATCAGCACTACCCGAATGGGAGTTTCTGGCCGAACTGGCCCAGCGCAGTGGTTGCGGCATCTTGCTGGATGTCAATAACATTTATGTCAGCGCCCGTAATCATGGCTTTGACGCCAGTGCTTATTTACAGGCCATTCCGCGCTCGATGGTTCAAGAGATTCATCTGGCCGGATTTATGGTGAATCGCTTTGATGACGGCGAAATTTTAATTGATACCCATAACCAGCCGGTGTGTCCGGCGGTCTGGGCGCTTTACCGCCAAGCGGTGCAACGCTTCGGACGAATTCCAACGCTGATTGAGTGGGACACCGACGTGCCTGAATTGGCGGTGCTGGTCGCGGAGGCCGAGCGAGCCAATGCGATTCTGGAGGAACGTCATGCTCAAGCTGCGTGAATTGCAATTGGGCTTTGCCGCTGCGGTGCTTGACGATGAGCAGAACGGATTCGAGCAGCATATCCGCGCTGCGGGTTTGAGCGGCGCTCGCCGTTTGCAGATTTACCGCAACAACACGCTGCTTAGCCTGACTGGTGCATTGAAAGCGGTTTACCCGGTGGTATGCCGGTTAGTTGGCGACGGCTTCTTTGAGTATGCGTCGGCGCAATACATCGCCCGCCATCCGTCTCGTTCCGGCGATTTGCACGAGTTTGGTGAATTTTTCGCGACGTTTCTCCAAGCATTCGCGCCAGCGGCTGAACAGGTTTATCTGCCCGATGTCGCCCGGCTGGAATGGACGTATCACCAGGTTTTTCATGCCGCTGGTCATCCACCACTCGACCTGGTCGCGCTGGCGCAAGTACCCGCCGAGCAGCAGGGCGAATTGCATTTTCAACTGCATCCCGCCGCCCGTTTGCTGGAATCGGTTTTTCCGATCCTGCGGATTTGGCAAGTCAATCAGGATGACTATGCGGGCGATCCGTCGGTGGATTTGACGGCAGGCGGGCTCAAGCTGCTGGCGTTCCGCCGCGAGAATCTGGAGATCGAATTTCAAACTCTTGAGGCTGGTGAATTTAGTTTGCTGTGCGCTTTAACCGAGGATTACTCCTTCGCTATAGCTTGCGAGCGGGCGTTAGCCGCGCAACCCGGCTTCAATTTGCCCGCCTGTTTCAGCCGGCACATAGTGCAAGGCGTATTAGTCGCTTTCCACCTGCAAGACGCTTGAGTTTTTTCTTTTCACTATCTATCCGGGAGAAATTTCACGATGAGCGCCACTAATACCGACACAATGGCCGATGCGCCCCGTAATTCGCTATGGGCGAAAGTAGCGCCGCTTTTGTGCAAGGCCGATGTGCTGTTTCGCAAGACGGCTGAGTTATTAACACCCGTCGCCGATTTTCTGGCTCGTTACTGGGTTGCCGCTGCCTTCTTCAGTTCCGGCTTAACCAAAACCACAACCGGCAGTTTTACGTTATTGGGCCACGCTTTTAGTTATCCACTGAGTCTGTTGCCGACCGAAAGCACCTTGACCCTGTTTGAATATGAATATCAGGTTCCGCTATTGCCATCAATGCTGGCCGCTTATATGGGCACAGCGGCGGAATTACTGCTGCCGGTATTTCTATTCCTGGGTATCGGAACCCGTTACGCCGCGCTGGCTTTATTCATCTTTAATATCGTGGCGGTAATTTCCTACCCCGATTTGATGGGTGCGGGTTTGGCACAGCATCAGGTTTGGGGATTGCTGCTGCTGATTACCATTTGCCACGGTCCCGGCAAGCTGTCGGTCGATGCATTGATCGAACGACTCATTCGTCGCTAATCAGTCACTTTCGCTTTAACCGACGGTGCGGCTAAAGAGGAGAACTTCATGAATATCCCGGTTCAGATCTCCGGTAAGGAGGATGTTACTCGTCCTGATCCGCCTGGGTTTCCGGACCGTGCAGAGATGGAGCTGCTGTTGCGAGTGGGTTTGTTCTCGCCGGAAGACGATATATCTTTGCGAAAAGTGTGGCGGATTCTCAAGGGACAGACCGACGATTATCTGGATATAATTCTTGGTATGGTGGCCGCTCATCCTGCGCTGGTTGCGGCTTTGGCCGAACTGTGCGGGGAGGAATCCGCCAGCCGTTCGTGGGATGGGGCTGCGGCTGCTCGTGATTGTTTCCGGCAATGGCTGTTTGAAACCTGTTTTTTTCCCCATGAGCCGCCTTGGCTTAAACAACTGTACTTGGAACAGTCACCGCCAGATTCCTCGGTGCAATCGTCTCCGACATTACTGCCGGGGTTTCGCCATGCCATTGCCTTAACGTATCCGCTGGTCGCTACGGCACGTCCGTTTCTGGCTGCTAATGGGCGCGATCCTCAAGACATTGAACGGATGCTGCACGCCCTGCTGAAAGCCATCCTCCTGCAAGTGGCTCTGTTAAGTAAACTCTACGTCAAGGAAGGGCTATGGTAACGGCCATTAGCAAGCGTAAGTCCGCCTCATGCGTAACTGCGGCTTTTCGTGGTTCCGCGAAATATCGCAGTATTCACTCCTGTTTCAAACTTCCGCTTCATAGTTTTAGCCAAGCTGTTTTTCTAATTAAAAATTTTAACCGATTGTAATTGTTGATGATTTTTAGTAATAAAGCTGCTTATTAAAAACTGGCATCGTCTTTGCTAATAACAAAGACAGCAGTGCAGCCACAAACCAATCCCAAAACCTGTTTTTACGATGAGGAACTTGCAATGAAGACGTTGACCAAACTGACTTTCATCCTGATTTCTGGCCTGACCCTGAGCACTGCGTTCGCCGCAGGTTTCAATATGTCAACAGCACAGATCATGGATACTAATAAGGATGGCACCATTACCAAGGAAGAATACATGAAACAAAGCAATGATATGGCAGCATGGACCAAGATGGATACTAATAAGGATGGGGTGTTGGATGCAAAGGAAATCAAGGCCGGTTTTACCGACAAGTAATTTAGTCTGCTGAACAGGAATACCGCACTACTGCATCATCAGCAGCCACAAGTCACAAAGGGGTGGAACAATAGCCACCCCTTTTTTTATTTCCCTCTTGTCGTTTTCCATCGAGTTTCTGTTGATGTTTACTCCCATTCCTGTCAATCCTGCATTCGCGAGACTGATAATGATACGCCTGTTTAATTTTCGATGGTTACTCTTGATCAGCAGTTTAATCTTGTCCAGCGTGTTCCAATCAGCCTTGAGCGATCCAATTCCAATCGCCAGCCAAGGGTTTGCCAAAGCTACATTTGCCGGTGGCTGTTTCTGGTGCATGGAACCGCCGTTTGAGCTATTGCCAGGCGTAGTTTCGGTGACTTCCGGCTATACCGGCGGCCAAAAAGCGAACCCAACCTATCAGGAGGTTTCATCTGGCAGCACAGGACATGCTGAAGCAGTCGAAATTGTCTACGATCCCGCTAAAATCAGCTATTCCCGCTTGCTGGATGTCTTCTGGCGCAATATCGACCCACTCGACGCCACCGGGCAATTTTGTGACAAGGGCCAGCAATACCGTTCAGCTATCTTCTACCATGACGATGAGCAAAAGCGCTTGGCTGAAACATCCAAACAGGTGCTGGAACAGTCTGCCCGGTTCAAACAGCCCTTAGTAACCACGATAATTCCGGCGATGACTTTTTATCCCGCTGAAGACTATCATCAGCATTACTCTCAGAAAAACCCGATACGCTATAAATTTTATCGTCATTCCTGCGGACGGGATCAACGTCTCGAAGAACTTTGGGGTACTCAATAAAAATACACTCATGAAAGTCCGAAAAGATCCGACTTGGGGGGTTACGAAGTGGCGATCACCAAAATTACCCGTGGCGTATTCTTAATCCCCATTCTGGTGGCGAGTCACCACTCCGGTGCAAGACTGTTCGCGCCCGATGACGGCGGGACGCGCACTGTACCGATGCCGTCTGGAATGGTGCGGCCTACCCAAGGCAAACTCTGGACGGCGATGCAGCCCATGGCTCCGAATCCGTAGCCTCCGCCCCAATCGTTGTTGTGCCAAACGCGCTGGCAGGCGCTTTAATCGATCAGGGTCGCCTGTCGTGATCGCTTCGTGATAAAAATGCGATATCCGTCGCCGATGATGGTGTTTTGAAACCGAGAAGCGACGGGGGTTCTCCATGTGGGCAGATACAAAGACCGAGTTGGAACCGATGGCGCGCCACCTGCTGCTTGTTGAGGATGACCGCGAGATCGCTGCGCTGGTCGAACTGCATCTCCGGGATATTTATTGCACAGCGGATATCACCGGGAGCGGGCAAGACGCGCTAACCCGCTATGCCCGCTGCCGCTACGACCTGGTGATCCTGGATCTGATGCTGCCCGATTTGGACGGGCTGACGGTCTGCCAGCGGCTACGCGCCGGCGGCGACTACGTGCCGATCCTGATGCTGACCGCCAAGTCGTCGGAACTCGACCGGGTGCTGGGTCTGGAATTAGGCGCCGACGATTACCTGGTGAAGCCGTTCAGCTTCCCGGAACTGCTCGCCCGTGTGAAGGCGCTGCTGCGGCGGGCCGAAGCCCTGCGTAGCTCTGGCGGAGCGACCCCGGACGACGCCCGCGTCACCTGCGGTTCCCTCGTGATCGAGGTGAGCCAACGCCGGGTTACTCTGGCGGGCCGGGAACTGGCACTGACAGTCAAGGAGTTCGATCTGCTGCTGCATTTCGCCCGTCAGCCCGGCCGGGTGTTCAGCCGCAGCCAATTGCTGGATCAGATTTGGGGTTACAGTCACGAGGGCTACGAGCACACGGTCAATTCCCACATCAACCGGTTGCGCGCCAAACTGGAACCGAAT
This sequence comes from Candidatus Contendobacter odensis Run_B_J11, assembly GCF_000531125.1. Taxonomy (GTDB): domain Bacteria; phylum Pseudomonadota; class Gammaproteobacteria; order Competibacterales; family Competibacteraceae; genus Contendibacter; species Contendibacter odensensis. Next base: position 11,042 of record NZ_CBTK010000084.1, read on the forward strand.
CCGGCGGAGCCTCACTACCTCCTTACCGTGTGGGGGATCGGCTACAAGTTTACCGAATCATGCTGAACACTCTGTATGGCAAGCTGGCTCTGGTGCTGGCGACCTTGCTGGGCGCCATCGGCCTGAGCTACGGCCTGATCAGTCACACCCTGACCCAACGCTATCTCCAGGAAGCGCAGCAGAGTTTCAATCGCGATCTGGCCCGCAATCTGGTCGCGGATCAGCGGCTGATCGCTGAAGGCAAGCTCGATCCGAAGGCGTTAAAAGCCACTTTCGAGCGCTACATGACCATCAATCCCAGCATCGAAATCTATTGGCTGGACACGACCGGCGCGATTCTCGCCTACTCCGCCGAACCGGCAGTGGTCAAACGCGACCGGGTGGCGCTGGAACCGATCCGGGCGTTCCTGGCCGGCGCCGAGTTGCCGATCCTCGGCGACGATCCACGTAGCCACGACGCCCGCAAAAGCTTCTCGGTGACGCCCATTCCTGCGACAGAACCGCCCGAAGGCTACCTGTACGTGGTATTGCGCGGCCAAATGTATGAATCCTTCGAGCGCTTCTATCAGGACAGTCTGCTGCTACAGCTCAGCGCTTGGGTGCTGGCCGGCAGTCTGTTGGCGGGGTTGCTGGCGGGGCTGCTGCTGTTCCGCCTGCTGACCCGCCGACTGCGGCGGTTGACAGCGGTGGTTGATGCCTTCCAACACAGTGAGTTCGCCACCTACGTTCCCTATCACCGGCAAGAGGGTGGCGGTGACGAGATCGAACAACTGGGGACAAATTTCGACCGGATGGCTGAACGCCTGCAAGCCCTGATCGGCGCCTTGCGGGAACGCGACACCCTGCGGCGCGAATTGGTCAATCACGTCTCGCACGATTTGCGCACACCGCTGGCCACTTTGCACGGCTATCTGGAAACGCTGCAACTGAAAGCCGACCGGCTATCGCCCACCGAACAACAGCTCTATCTCGGCGCTGCCCTGCGCCACTCGCGACGATTGGGCCGACTGGTGGGCGATCTGTTCGAACTGGCCAAGCTCGATGCCCACGCGATCCAGCCGCGCCGCGAGCGCTTTCCCGCCGCCGAACTGCTGCAAGATATCGCCCAAAAGTACCAGATCGCTGCACGGGAACAGTCTATCCAGATCGATCTGCGCCTGCCGCCCACGGCGCTGTTTATCGAGGCCGACATCGGCATGATCGAACGGCTGCTGGATAATGTGATCCTCAACGCCCTGCATCACACCCCGTCTGAGGGCTGTATTACCCTCGAACTCGGCACCCGCGAGAACATCGCCGTCTTCGCTGTCGCCGATACCGGCCACGGCATCGCCCCCGACGATTTACCGTTCGTGTTCGACCGCTTTCATCGCGGTTCGCGCCAGGTAACGGATGATGGCAACCACTTGGGACTGGGGTTGGCTATCGCCAAGCGCATTGCTGAATTACAGGGTGGTGAATTGCGAGTGAGCAGCGAGGTGAATCAAGGAACTCGGTTTACGTTCGATTTGCCGGTCTGTGCGCCCTGATGAGTGGATGACCCCAGATTCAAGGCGATGAGAGGGCAATCGGGCGAAAAATCAGCGTCGTGATGGAAATGTGATGACTCCGTGAGCGTTCCGTGAAATCAAGATGGCACTGTGCGTACTGGGTAATCCAGTAGTTCCCCAACGCTCACGCACATAGACGGAGGATTTGACAATGAAACGGTTAACCACCTTGGCAGCATCTCTGTTACTGGCCGCTCCCTTGACGAGTGGCTGGGCGCAATCTTCGGGAAGTTCCGTCAGCATCACTCGCATTGGCGAACCAATGTACGAAGTGACGATCACCAACATCACCCGTGGCACATTCTTCACCCCGATTCTGGTGGCGAGCCACCGATCCGGCGTAAACCTGTTCACCTTGGGCCAGCCGGCCAGTGACGAGTTGGCGATCCTGGCCGAAGGCGGCGATGTCGCTCCACTGAAACAGGCGCTGCGTGCGGACCCTCGGGTGGTTGATGTTGCTGATTCGGGGGGGTTACTGAAGCCTGGTGAGTCGGTCACCGTCCGGGTCGCGGCTCGGAGCGCCGACCGTATCAGCCTCGCCGCGATGATTTTGCCGACCAACGATGGCTTCATCGCGCTAAACGGCATCGAAGCCCCACGTTTTGGCAGTCTGAATGACCGAGTTCCCGGTTATGACGCCGGTTCGGAACCCAACGACGAGCTTTGTGCCAGCATTCCTGGCCCGCAATGCGGCGGTGTCGGGGTCTCGGCGGCGGCCGGTGGCGAAGGTTTCGTGCATATCCATGCCGGGATTCATGGTATCGGTGATCTCAAGGCTGCGGATTACGATTGGCGCAATCCAATGGCGTCGATCACGATTACGAGGGTAGCTCGCTAACTTGATCCTGCGAGCGATGGGCTATAGCCCACACTGATTTGCTATTCGCGAACGGCATGAGGTGAGAGATGAGCGCTAGAGTCGTGGATGCTGGGCGATGGTGCAGCAGTCAGTGGGCGCCCTTGGTATTGAGCTTGGCGGTGGCAGGGCTACTTCACTCTGCTGCACCCGCTGCACGCTGTCGGGCGCAAAGCGGGCCGGTACAAACCGCCCTGATTGAGTTGTACACCTCGGAGGGATGCAGTAGTTGTCCGCCTGCGGATCGCTGGTTGGCGGATTTGGCAGCGGAACCGGCCCTGAACGGTAAAGTCGTGTCGCTGGCCTTGCATGTGGATTACTGGGATGGCCTGGGCTGGCGCGACCGCTTCGCCCAGCCCGGTTTCAGCGTTCGGCAACGCGCCCTGACCGCCGCGCAAGGCAGCGCCACGGTGTTTACCCCACAGGTGATGGTCAACGGTCGCACCACGCTGGATTGGAGTCGGAACACGGCGTTTCGCCAGCGCATGGCTGCGATCAACGCCCAACCCGCCAAGGTGGATCTCACCTTGGAAATTCTCCCTGCCTCTGACGCTTGGCAGGTCCAGATTCAAGGCCGGTTGCAACCTCACCTATCCTCCGCACGCGCTGGCGTATTTGTGGCTTTGTACCAGAATGGTTTGTCCAGTCAGGTCACTGCCGGTGAAAATGCAGCACGGCAACTCCGTCACGAGCGGGTAACGCGGGAGTTGATTGGACCGCTGCCGGTGGTGGCGGATGACCACTTTACCCACCAGCATCGTTTCCGCCTGCCTTTGGATGCCGATTCCCGCGATTTCGGAGTGGCGGCCTTCGTCCAGGATCAGACCGATGGACAGGTATGGCAGGCGTTGGCGCTGAACACCTGTCTGGAGTAGTGTTATGGTATCGTAACCTGATAAACAGACATGGATTATGGTTGAGACCGCTCCAAGCCAGAATGAAAGTTGTGGTCATGTCGGGTTATCAGCGCGAGAGACTATATGGAGGTTTTTGCATGAATGAAATCGTCGCACAACCCACTGAACAGCGATCCGTCCCACGAAACGATGCGATGCTTCAATCCGCCGACGAACGCGACGCCATGCATCTGGCCTTACGCACTATCGTTGAAGGCACCGCCACCGCCACGGGTACCGAGTTCTTCTACGCCTTGGTGCGAGAACTGGCCCTGGCTCTGAACGTGCGGCAAGCCTTTGTAGCCGAGCTATTGGAAAGCAAGGCGCGAGTACGCACCCTGGCGCTTTGGTTTGACGGACAACTCATCGATAACATTGAATTCGATTTGGACGGTACCCCCTGTGAGGTCGTGATTCGAGGCGATACGGTCTATTACACCCACAAGGTCTACGACGTATTCCCCCAGAACACCTACCTTAAAGAAGCGGGTATCGAGAGCTATTTCGGTGTGCCGCTGGTGTCCGAATCGGGGAATGAAATGATGGGTCACTTGGCGGTGTGCCATGATCAGCCGCTGGTCAAGGAATTCAAGGGCATGGCGCTGTTGAAGATTTTCGCTGCCCGCGCCCGGGTGGAACTGGAGCGCAAACGGGCCGAACAGGCGTTGCGCACGAGCGAGGAACGACTGAACAGTATTTTGTCCAGCGCCCTGGATGCCATCATCACCCTGGATGCCGAGCAACGCATCACCCTGCTCAATCCGGCAGCCGAGAAGATTTTCCGCTGCTCGGCGGAACCGATGATCGGCCAGTCGTTTATGCCGCTGCTCTCCAAGCGCTTCGGTAACCTGCTCAAAGGCTATTGCTTGGCGGTTCAGCCCGCTACGGTGAACTCGCAACAACTATGGGCACCCGAAGGCTTGACCGCCCGCCGCTGCGACGGCGAGGAATTTCTGGTGGAAGCCACGCTCTCGCCGCTGGAGATTGGCGGCCAGCATTTTTACACCGTAATCCTGCGGGACGTGACCGAGCGTTGGCATTCCGCAGAAACTCTCAAACAATTGCAACTGGAAAACATCTATCTCCAGGAAGAGATCAAAACCCGGCAAAGTCCCGGCCATATCATCGGCGATTCGCCGGCCATGCAGGAGGTGTTCGTCCAGGTTGAGCAAGTGGCCGACGCCGACGCCACTGTGCTATTGACCGGAGAAACCGGCACCGGAAAAAGTGTCATCGCACGGGCGATTCACGACCTCAGCCCCCGGCGCGACAAATTGTTTGTCAACGTCAACTGTGCTGCTCTGCCCGGCGAATTGGTGGAAAGTGAGTTGTTCGGCCATGAAAAAGGCGCGTTCACCGGCGCGACCGCCCAGCGCAAGGGCCGGTTTGAACTCGCTGACGGCGGCACTCTGTTTCTGGACGAAGTGGGTGAGCTGACCGCTGGCGCTCAGGCCAAACTGTTGCGGGTGTTGCAGGATCAGGAATTCGAGCGCGTTGGCGGCACCCATACGCTAAAGGTTGATGTCCGGCTGGTCGCCGCTACCAATCGCGATCTGGCGAAGATGGTCAAGGAGGGGAGTTTTCGCACCGATCTCTATTACCGGCTGAACGTGTTTCCCATCCGGCTGCCGTCTCTGCGTGAACGCCCATCCGATATTCCGCTGCTGGTTCATCATTTTCTGGACAAGTTTGCGCGGAAGATGAACAAATCCATTCGCGACCTTTCGCCCAACGCCCGCGAGCGGTTGCTGCGTTATTCGTGGCCCGGCAATATCCGAGAACTGCAAAACGTCATCGAGCGTGCGACCATTCTCGCCCGGGGTTCGCTGCTGGAAATCGACAATGCGCTTGAACTGCGTCTGGATGATCAGGATTCGACGAATGCGCCACAACCTTTAGCCTCACTCGAAGCAATGGAGCGCGCCTACATTCTCCAGGTGCTGGAGCGCACCGGCTGGGTGATCGAGGGCGAACCGGGCGCAGCGGCGATTCTGGATCTTAACCCTAGTACCCTGCGCTCCCGGATGCAGAAGCTGAACATTCGCAAGCCTAAATTCCCGGTTTGAATTAGCTCCGTCTTCGTTTCCTCTACCATCGGTTCCCGTCCGGTGGTTTTTGTGTGTCCATGCCTGTCAGCATTCGGTCGCAAAGTGGGCGAATTTAATAGCCTCTGAAAAATCTAATGGCCGATTGCGACATTCAAATGATTGCGGTCTGCCTTGATATTTAACGGCCTTGCGATATATCGCGGGGTTCTGTGAATTTGTAATCCGCTATGAGTTTGAGACTGAATTTTACTTAATGATTATTAGGTTTATTTTAATAAATTTTTATGATGGCACGGGTGTTGCCTATTACATTTATTGCCAACCCCGGCTATTCCTAACCCAGCCTTTGTGGAATTTGGCAAAGTATCGTCGTTCGCAGTACATCGTGTGCGATGCGAATTAAATAACCCCATTTGCAATGGAGAAATAACATGTCCCGAATCGCCATCCCGACTGTCGAACAAACCTCTACCGCGTCGAAGCCGCTCCTCGACGCGGTACACAAGCAACTGGGTGTTGTGCCTAATCTAATGAAGCTGGTCGGTCACAGCCCAGCCGCGCTTGAGGGCTATCTGTCGCTCAATGGCGCACTGGCCAAGGGTGTGCTGGACGGCGCGTTGCGCGAACGCATCGCCTTGGCCGTTGCAGAGTTCAACGGCTGCGAATACTGTCTGGCCGCGCATACATACTTGGGCAAGAACGTGGCTAAACTCAACGAGTCCGAAATCCGCGCCGCCCGCGATGGCCGGTCGAACGATACCAAGGCCGACGCTGCCCTGCGATTCGCCCGCCGGGTAGCCAGCGAGCATGGCCGCGTCAGCGATTCCGACCTCGCCGCCTTGCGCACAGCAGGTTTTGATGACGCTGGCGTTATCGAAATCGTGGTGAACGTGGCGCTGAACGTACTTACCAACTATGTCAACAACGTCGCCCTGACCGATGTGGATTTTCCCAAGGTCGACCTCCTCAAGCTCGCGGCGTAATCGCGCTATTTTCGTAGGCCGCTGGCGGCGCCTCGCATTGCCATGGCGTTAGCCGGCTGGCCGACATGCTGCCGGCAGTGGAGGGGAAACCGCCGCTGCCGAACACCTTCAAGGATAACGAACCGGGCCTTGTCAGTAGTTCCCGGTCTGTTTTTTCGACAATGTGAAGCATTAGGCTTCTCAATAAACCTGAGATTTTTATGCCCTACCTTAACGTCAAGATCCGCGCAGCATCTTCGCAAGAACTGTCAGCAGAAATAGCTCTAGTTCTCACCGACCTCACTACCGAATTGCTCAAGAAGAAGCGTGAGCTCACTGCTGTTACTGTCGAGTACATTGCAGCAGAACAGTGGTTTATCGGCGGCACTCCTATTGCTGACCAATTAGTGAGCAGCTTCTACCTCGACATCAGGGTCACAGAAGGAACAAACACTAAGGACGAAAAAGCGATTTACGTCTCTCGCGTATTTGCAGCAATTGAGGCAATCATAGGTTCTCTCGCACCGGCAAGTTACATCGTCATTCATGAGATCCACGCAGACGCATGGGGTTATCAAGGCCAGACGCAGGAGTTTCGGTATATCAGAGGCAAGGCGTTGTAGAGGGCTAACCTCTTGTTACAACCGATTGCCTACAGCAACCGGTGCGCTCAAATATTGAGCGTCATATTTACTCCGATACTCAGGTCGTCGGTTGGCAGAAAATTACTGATTTGGTACATGCCGCCGGGGGTAGAATCTTCCTCCAGATCTGGCATGGCGGACGCGCCTGCCATCCCCTGCTTAATCAGGGTGCGCAACCGGTGGCCCCCAGACCTATCGCGATCACCGGTGACGAAGTCCACACCCCCGAAGGTAATAAGCCTTACGTCGTCCCGCGTGAACTTCGCGATGATGAACTCCCCGGCATCGTCGCGGGATTCGGCAAGGCTGCTGAGAAAGCCAAGGCCGCAGGCTTCAATGGGGTGGAAGTGCATGGCGCCAACGGCTACCTGCTGGATGAATTTTTACGCGATGGCTCCAATCAGCGCACCGGCCGCTACGGCGGATCGGTCGAACGCCGGGCGCGGCTGATGCAACGCTTGTCTGAGAAGTGAGCAGGGTAGCCCAACACTACGCTGGGCTACCCTGCTGAGTGACATCAAGGCGATACCAAAACTCACCTCTCCCCAAGCGGGAGAGGGAAAAACGCGGAGTAGTCTGATCGGGAATCAATCGTCATCGGTGGTAACGATGAACACGTCATCCACCTCGTTGATATGGTAATGCCGTGGTTTAGCGGCGGCTGCGAGATCACTTTCGTTCAACCCGGATTTTTGCAGCATATAGGCGCGAATCTTACCACCTATCAGTTCTGAGTTAGACTATAAGGTGAGTTTAACTAAAGTCGCGAGGAG
>NZ_CBTK010000085.1 GCF_000531125.1 Candidatus Contendobacter odensis Run_B_J11
GGAATCGAACAGGTCAACAAGGCCATTTTGCAAATGGATCAAGTCACCCAGCAAAACGCTGCACTGGTGGAACAAACCGCTGCCGCCAGTCACGCCATGGGCGATCAAGCCCAGGAACTGCAAAACCTGATGGGCTTTTTCACGCTGGATGAACACGGGGGCACCACGAGCAGGATAGCGACTGCATCGCGTTCGGCGGCGGGTCCAGGAACACACTCCGGCGCCTCAGCCAAGCCCGCGTTATCCAAGCCACGTTCAGTGGCCAAGCTGCACTCCGGCACCCGTCCCGCGCCGGCCCCATCACAACCCGCCGCCCGGCGCACGCCGGTCGAAAGAAAACCGACCACTACCGCTTCCAGTTCCGAGGAATGGGAAGAGTTCTAGGAGACCCTGATGGCGATCATTGAATGCCAACCTGATCTGGATATTGCCGCCGCCGCAACCCTGCACCGACAACTGCTGGACGCGCTGCAAACGCAACAGCCATTGGAAATTGACGGTCGAGCGGTGCGCAAGATTCATACGGCGGTACTACAGTTGTTCTTGAGCCTGATGAACGAGGCCAAAGCGCGAGCGGTGCCGGTACACTGGCGTAATCCCTCGCCCGCGCTGCTGGAAGGCGCACGGTTGCTCGGATTGGCTGAGCCGTTGGGGCTTGAACCGGATGCCGGGAGTCGCTAATCATCATCCCGGCGAAAGCCCTGAGATCATGGTTTTTATGCCGGCTCTGAACACTGTTTACGAAAACGCCCCCTCTCCCCGCTGGAGAAGGGGCAATAGCATTTAAGGCAATGGAGATTTTCAGTATGGCGAAGATACTCGTGGCGGATGATTCCGCCTCCATGCGGCAGATGGTGGAATTTACCCTCAAGGAAGCCGGTCATCAGGTGGTGGTGGCGGAAGATGGGCAGGCAGCGCTGAATCTTGCCAGAGGGATGACAGCGGATCTGGTCATTACTGATGTCAACATGCCCAATATGGATGGCATCACCCTGATTCGGGAACTGCGGGCGCTGCCGGCCTTCAAGTTCACTCCTATTCTTACCCTGACGACCGAATCCACCACCGAGAAAAAAATGGAAGGCAAGGATGCTGGCGCTACCGGCTGGATCGTCAAACCCTTCAATCCCGAAAAACTCTTGATGACGGTCAACAAGGTGTTGGGATAACGCGCCATGGCCATTGACATCGGGCAGTTTGTCCAGACCTTCTTCGAGGAAAGTCTCGAAGGACTGGACATTATGGAAGCGGGTCTGCTGGCTTTGCCGCCCGGTGCGGTGGATATGGAGCAGATCAACACCATTTTCCGGGCCGTTCACTCTATCAAGGGCGGCAGCGGCACCTTCGGCTTTCAGGACTTGACCGCGTTCGCGCACGTCATGGAAACCCTGCTGGATCGAATGCGGCAAGGCCAGATGGACGTGACCAGCGAAGCCGTGAATACGCTGCTGGAATCGGTAGACTGTCTCCGGGAAATGCTGGTCGCGGCGCGGGCCGGTGCAGCGGTAGACAATGACCGGGTTGAACACTTGCGCGAGCGGCTGCACCTGTTGTTGAATCAGGTTAATGTCGCAGTGAGTGAACATACGGCATCGCCCTCCCCTGTTTCCCCAACCACCACCCCGCCGACCGGCTGGCGGATCAACTTCCAGCCTCATTCCGACTTGATGCACAACGGTAATGATCCGGTGCGACTGTTCCGCGAGTTGTCCACCTTGGGCGAACTGACGGTTCGATGTGATCCCCGCCAGTTGCCGCACCTGGCAAAGTTGAAGCCGGAAGACTGCTACCTGTCGTGGGAACTGGAACTGCAAGGCACCGTCTCGCATGAAGAGTTGGTGGAGGTCTTTGCCTGGGTCGAGGACGATTGCGATCTGCGCATCGAAGCGCTGGCAAAGGAACCGACCGCCTCCAATCCCGTAGTCGCTCGGACACCCGGTGAAGAAGGACAACAGGGCGAGTTGTTACTCGAACGCCGTAAGAGTGAGGATCGGCGTCAGAGTGATCGACGAGGACCAGCGCCTGCCGACACGGCATCGATCCGGGTCGGTATCGACAAAGTGGACGCCGTGATCAACCTGGTGGGCGAGCTGGTAACCACCCAATCCATGCTCAGCGTGCTGGGGGTTGATTTCGACATGAGCCGGCTGGACAAGCTGCACGAGGCGCTGGATCAACTGGATCGCAACACCCGCGATCTCCAGGAACACGTGATGCGGATTCGGATGATGCCGGTCAGTTCCGTATTCAGCCGCTTTCCGCGCATGGTTCACGACATCAGCGGCAAACTCGGCAAGCAGGTGGAGCTGCGGATCAACGGCGAGCAGACCGAACTGGACAAGACCGTCATCGAAAAAATTGGCGATCCGCTGGTGCATCTGGTGCGCAATAGTCTGGATCATGGCTTGGAGCCACCTGCGGAACGCCTCGAGCAGGGCAAGCCGGAAACCGGGGCGATCATGCTCAACGCCTACCACAAAAGCGGCAGCATTTTCATCGAGGTTGGTGATGATGGCCGGGGACTGAATCGGGACGCCTTGTTGCGCAAAGGGTTGGATGCGGGCTTGCTCAAGCCCGGCGAGGACTACAGCGACGAACAGATTCACGATCTGATTTTCCATCCGGGACTGTCTACCGCCGCGCAGATCAGCGATGTATCCGGGCGCGGCGTCGGTATGGACGTGGTGCGTCGCAATATCCAGGATCTGGGCGGCAGCATCCAGATCGGCAGCCAGCGCGGGCAAGGCACCCAAATCACCATCTGCCTGCCATTGACGCTGGCGATCCTGGACGGCCAATTGGTGAGCATCGGCCAGGATTGCTACATTATTCCGTTGCTATCCATCGTCGAGTCGGTACAGCTTCGCGCTGGATCGGTCAATCGGGTAGCCGGTCGGGGTGAGGTGTTGCGGTTCCGTGGCCAGCATCTGCCGATCCTGCGCTTGTATCAGATGTTCGGCGCGGAAGGCGCAGTCACTGATTTGGAAAAAGGGCTGCTGGTGGTGGTAGAGGCCGATGGCCGCCAGGTTGGACTGTTCGTGGACGATTTGCAGGGCCAGCAGCAAGTGTCGATCAAATCCATGGAAAAAAACTTCCGGCGGGTGCCCGGCGTGTCCGGCGCGACCATTCTGGGGGACGGACGGGTGGGACTCATTCTCGATATCTCCGGACTGATCCGGGTCAACAACGCAGTGACGTGAGGGTGTGATGATGGAGACAAAAAATACTGAATTAGCCACCACCTTGGGTACGCGCAGCCTCAAACGCGACATTCTGGCGGAAGGACTGCAATACCTGACCTTTAACCTCGCCGGCGAAGAGTACGGGATCGATATTCTCAAGGTTCAGGAGATTCGCGGCTGGATGCCGGTCACCAAGGTGCCGAATGCGCCGGTGTTCGTGCGTGGTGTGATGAATCTGCGCGGAGCCATTGTGCCGGTGATCGATCTGCGGTTGCGATTCGGACTGGAGGCGGTCGAGTACACCAAGATCACCGTAGTCATTGTGGTCACGGTACAGTCGGACAGCGGTAGCCGGATCATCGGGATGGTGGTGGACGGCGTATCGGATGTGTTAAATGTCAATGCTACCGACATTAAGCCCTCGCCTGATTTCGGTACAGCGGTGCATACCGAGTTCATCAGCGGCTTGGTGACGATTGAAGCCGGAATGGTCATGTTGCTGGACGTGGATCGGTTACTGAGTATTGATGAAATGTTCGCGCTGGAAGCAGTACGGACCACCGAATCGCGTGGCGTTGCCATGCTGGCGGCGTAACCGCCGTGGCGAGTGGCGAGTTCGAGTTTTCCGACCAGGATTTTCAGCACATCCGTCGGATCATCAACGAAGTAGCGGGGATTTCGCTGGCCGATGGCAAGCGTGAACTGGTGTACAGCCGGTTGTCCCGCCGCTTGCGCCAACTGGGGCTGCGGCGATTCGAGGAGTACTGCACCCTGCTGGAGAGTGGCAACGATACTGCCGAGTTGAGCGAATTCGTCAATGCGCTGACCACCAACCTGACCTCGTTTTTCCGGGAACCGCACCATTTCGATTTTCTGGCCGGCGAACTGTTGCCAACCTTGACCCGGGAGCGCGGCTTTGCCAATCGGCGGCTGCGGATCTGGTCGGCGGGTTGCTCCACCGGCGAGGAACCCTACACCATTGCGATGGTGCTGCGGGAAACCCTGCCGGCGGTGGGTTGGGATATAAAAATTCTGGCCACCGATCTGGATTCCAATGTGCTGGCTACCGCGCAACGGGGTATTTATGACTGGGATCGGGTTAAGGATTTGTCCGAAGCACGGCGGCGACGCTGGTTTCTCAAAGGCTGCGGCGCCCAGGAGGGTCAGGTTCGGGTCGCGCCAGCGTTGTGCGACTTGATCACCTTCCGGCGGCTGAATCTGATGGAAGAATGGCCGATGCGCGGCGCTTTCGACATCGTATTCTGTCGCAATGTCGTGATTTATTTCGATAAACCGACCCAGCAAGTCTTGTTTGATCGCTTCGCTGATCGGCTGATCGAACAGGGGCATCTGTTCGTGGGTCATTCCGAATCGCTGTTCAAGGTGACTGAACGCTTTGCGCCCTTGGGCAAAACCATCTACCGACGTTGTATTTAGGCGAATCCACATGGCCGCAGTCCTGCGCCCTTCCCATCGGTTGAAACATCTGCGGATCGCGGAATTCAGCCAGATGGGCAGCTATTGGGATCCCATCCAGAATATTGAAGTGGTGCGGATCCTGGCCGGCGAGTATTACGCCACCCACTGTGACGAAATGATCACCACCGTACTCGGTTCCTGTGTGTCGGCGTGTATTCGCGACACCGTAGCCGGTATTGGCGGGATGAATCATTTTATGCTGCCTGCTGAAACCCGTCCGGGCGGGATACCGGGGTATCGCGGTCTGAGTTCCGATACTGCCTACGGCGGTTATGCCATGGAGCGGCTGATCAACTGCATTCTCAAGTACGGCGGTCGGCACGAAAATCTGGAGGTGAAGGTATTTGGCGGCGGGCGGATCATGGGCGGCATGACCGATATTGGTTTACAAAACATTGAGTTCGTCCGCGCCTATTTGCACACCGAAAATTTGGCGGTGGTGGCCGAGGATGTGGGTGACAACTTTCCCCGGCGGATGGCCTATTTCCCGGCAACCGGCAAGGTCTGGGTCAAGAAGCTGCGCAATATCCGCAATGAGACCATTATCAAGCAGGAAACCGCTTATCTCGGCGAAATCCGGCAACAAACAGCCAAGGGCGGCGACATCGAACTGTTCGGGGATTAAGGCGATGGCAAACGATAAAATTAAAGTGTTGATCGTCGATGACTCGGCGCTGGTTCGCCAGATTCTGACTGAGATGCTGAACCGGGATCCAGGGATCGAAGTAGTGGGATCGGCGACGGATCCTTACGCGGCGCGGGAAAAGATCAAACGGCTGAATCCTGACGTATTGACCCTCGATGTGGAAATGCCGCGCATGGACGGCTTGACCTTTCTGAGCAATCTGATGCGACTGCATCCGATGCCGGTAGTGATGGTGTCGTCACTGACCGAAGCGGGAGCGGCGGTGACGTTGCAGGCGCTGGAGTTGGGCGCGGTAGACTTCGTTACCAAACCCAAGGTAGATCTGGCGCATACCCTGGATGATTACGCTCTGGAAATCCGCGAGAAGGTCCGGGTTGCGGCTCGCGCCCGAATTCAAGACCGCTCGTCCACCTCGATCAGACCGGCACCGGTAGCGGAAAAATTCTCGGCCGATGTGATCCTGAAGCGCGAGGGTCAGCGAAGGCCGTTCAAGACTACCGACAGCATTATTGCGATTGGCGCATCGACCGGCGGTACCGAAGCGATCAAGGAAGTGTTGATCCGTATCCCGCTGGATTGTCCGGGCATCGTCATTACCCAGCATATCCCGGAGGCATTCAGCGGACCGTTCGCCCGGCGGATGGATTCGGTGGCTGCTATTTCGGTCTGCGAGGCCCAGGACGGTCAGCAGATCATTCCCGGACATGCTTACATTGCGCCCGGCGACCGGCATTTAATGGTGGTGCGCGACGGCGCCCGCTATGTCTGCCGCCTGAACGATGGCCCGCCGGTCAACCGGCACCGGCCCAGTGTGGATGTCCTGTTCCGGTCGGTGGCAGAGAATGTTGGCCTGAATGCGGTAGGTGTAATTCTGACCGGGATGGGTGACGACGGAGCGCGGGGGATGAAGGAAATGAATGTCGCCGGAGCGCCCACCATCGCCCAGGACGAGCAGACCAGCGTGGTTTGGGGGATGCCCGGTCAAGCGGTGAAGCTGGGCGGGGTTGATAAAATCATGCCGCTGGAAGCGATCCCCGCCCAGATTCTGCGGTTTGCAGAGGAACGTTCCCGATGAGTGGCGGTGGGCGCGAGGGGCGCGAGGAGGAATTGCTACGAGTCACCACCGACGTGCTGGGCGCTCTGCTGGACGTGCTGATGCTGAATGACAACCGGGTTCACGAGGACATTCGGCGCGGCAAAACCATTATCAGTGATGCCGTGGTCAAGCTGGGCGAGAGTTTTAATGGCCTGAACAAGCAGACTCGCACCCAGCAGCAAGTGGTTGCCACCTTAATTGATGAAGTCTCGCAGGATCATGGCGGCGCACATTCCAGTCGCGCCAGTGTCCGGCAAATCGCTGATGGCATGTCCGCCATTATGGGCCGGTTCATGGATATGCTGGGCGAGGTGGGTACCCAGAGCAGCGGCGTTATTGCCAAGATGGAAGCGATGACCGAGGTGATGAATCAAACCTTTTCGCTGCTGGCCAAGGTCGAGATGATCACCAAGCAAACCAATTTATTGTCACTGAACGCCTTTATCGAGGCAGCCCGATCCGGTGAAGCAGGCCGGGGGTTTCAGGTGGTGGCTTCGGAGATGCGCAATTTGTCGCAGGGTTCCGCCAAGCTGAACGAGCAAATCCGGGTTCAGGTTGATATATCCAAGAAAATTGTCAATGAAACCAGGGAGGTTGTAAACCAGATGGCGATGCGCGATATGAACGCGCTGTCCGATGCTAAAGACGATGCCGATCTGCTGTTCGCCAAACTGGCTGATATGAATTTGCATCTCTCGGAAAATTTGGGCCAGGTGTCCGAAATGACTCTGGGCATTGACCGTAGTGTCGGGATGGCGGTGCAGTCGTTGCAGTTCGAGGATATTGTGGGTCAGTTGCTAACCCATGCTGAGCGGGAAATGAGTGAGCAAGAGCAGGTATTAGGTGATGTCTGTGGGCGCTTGCAGATTTTTGTTGATACCGCTCGGGGTGGACGTGATGCCTGGACGGCGCTGCACCATCTCGGTAATGGCTTGCAGGCGTTGCGTGGCTCGGCAATGTCACAAAAGAGTACGACGGTATTGCAACAATCCATGGAAGAAGGGGATGTTGAGCTGTTTTGAGTGGTGCGGTGACCTCTCAGTGGACCGGCCAGCACGGTTGGGTGGCGAAAAATCGCAGGACTTTCGCTTTCCGTCATTCCCGCGTAGGCGGGAATCCAGTAAGCCGCTGAAAAGCCTGGATACCCGCTTTCGCGGGTATGACGAATTTACCGGTTTAGCGAAAGTCCTGAATCGAATAGAGCGGAGGAGGCAATGATGCGGGTAGCGTGGATAGTGCGAGTCGCTATGGCGGCTCTGTTGATGGGAGCAATGAACCCGATCGGGGCGTGGGCGCAGGACGCTCGCCCGGATGCACGCCTTCAGTTTTCCAGCTTCTCGGTTGGCTTGCTGTTCGGCTATAGCCAGGGTGAGGGGACGCTGGACTTTGCCGGTCAGCGGTATCCATTCACGGTATCGGGCATTAAGCTGGCGACGGTCGGCATTAGCCGGGTCAGCGCAGTGGGTCAAGTTTATCGTCTGCGTGAAGTGGCCGATTTGGCCGGACGCTATATCGCGGTCGAGGGGGCGCTGACTCTGGTTCAAGGTGGCGGCAACGCGGTATTGCGCAACGAAAAAGGCGTAACGATTTACTTGCAAAATCTCCAACAGGGCCTTGAATTGACGCTGGGCGGTGGCGGCCTTTCCATAGCGCTGACCGATCCAACCGAGAAGGTAATTCCGGCAGTGATGGAAAATGCGTCGGCCCGCTGAGGGCGCGAGCGATTTTGCCCGTCGGTGCGGGAGGCACTACCCACGATGAAGAGGCGCGGCGGTGATGATGGAACAGGTTTTTCTCGGCAATAGTTCGTTGGCGGGAGTGCGGGAGATGGGCGGCTTTGGCCAGCCACTGCACCTGCTGTATCCGCAAATCCGGGCCGTGCTGACCAACGAACTGGGGCCGGAAACGGCGAGCATGCTGGCCGATCCGGTGGTGGATCGCACCGGCAACCGGATTGACTGGTACACCCAGGGCGACCCTGATCATCCGCCGGTTGGCTTGAATACCCTGCCCGACGACCAGCGCCAAACCGTTCTCAACCGGATCGAAGATTTTCTGCGACGCGGGCGGGAACTGGCGGAACGCTACACCGCTTCCGCCGATCCGCGCCGGGTCCAATTGGGCGCGCTGTTGCAAGCGGCGCTGCATCCACCCGCCGAGACCGATATTTTTCTAGTCCACGATCGGCCGGTGATCATCGGTTGGGCGTTCGCGCTGGATCGGCCTTGGGACATCGTGGCCGGTTCAGAGCGCTGTCCAGCGTCGCCGCTGACGGAATCTGCCACCGGTGCGCCGCATGATGGGGCATTGCCGGACACCACTATGCCGCAACTTGCGAACGCCGCTGTGTTGGAGGCAACTCCGCCAGCCGCCGAACCGCCCCCAGAGTTGCCGCCACCGCTACCCGCGCCGTTGCCGAAACCGGTGATGTCGCCGATCCAGGCAGAATCGCCGCCATTGTCCGAACCGGTGGCAACGACGGTCGCGGTTGATCCTGTGCTGGAATCTGCGTCGTTGCAGCCGGATGGTAGTGGCCGATCACGCTGGTGGTGGTTACTAATCGCACTCGTCGTACTGCTGGCCCTGCTGGCGGCATACTGGTGGACGAAAAGTCGGTCGTCGCCGCCGATAATGTTGCCAACGCCGGGGAGGGTGTCGGCTACCGATCCAGGACGCGCTTCGACTCCAGTTAAACCGGTAGATGTTCAACCCCCCGTTATAGTGCTACCTCCTGCGGTAGATCAGCGCACTCATCCCGAACCCTCGCCGCCAGCTCCGGGATCGGCTCCGGTCATCGAGTCTGCCGTTCCCAACTTAGAGCGGGCGAGCGCAATTCCGCCCGTACCGACTCCACCGGCGGCAGGCGGGCGCCTTGAAACGACGCCACAGTTCAGCCATACCCCCGCTGGCGAAACCGGTGCTGGGCGCGACGCAAAAGTATCTGCGCCTGTTGATCAGCGCAAGGATCAACAGATTATTCTCAGTAATGACCGCGCTGCGGGCGGCCCGCAACCGGCTGCAGAACAGCCACCTGCCGCAGCATTGCCGCTGGACAGTTCTTCTCCCAAAGTCACCGTTACGCCCCCGGCCCTTGCGTCCCGGCCACCCGTCGCTGGCGAACAGCCCAAGACGCTGGAAGAAGCGTTGGGAGGAGAACCCGTGTCCGCTGCATCCTCCCAACGGCAACCACTGGCTGCGCCGCCGATCAAGGCGGATCCCACGCCCGAGGAGCGCCGGGAATTTGCCAGCCGGATGTCCGCAACCGGCGCGGCGACCGGCGAAATCACCGCAACGCTGTTATGGAACAGTCCGGGTGATCTTGATCTGGTAGTGCGCTGTCCGTCCGGTCAGCCCCTCGATTACCGGAATTCGTCCGGCTGCGGGGGTACGCTGGACGTGGATGCCAACGCTGCCCGTACCAGCCTGAGCCAACGGCCGGTAGAAAATGTGTTCTGGCCGGCGGGCAAAGCTGCTCCGGGCAACTACCAAATCGTGGTGCGTTATGCCCCGCGCAAGGACGAGCAAAATCCTGGGGAGACCCCGTTTCAAGTGCGATTGATCCGAGGCGGCCAAGAGTCGGTGTTCAAAGGCGCGATCCGGCCCAACACGCAGGTGCCTATCACGACTTTCACCGTCGAACCTTGAGGAACTCATTTTGAACGGGCAGGAGCAGAGTCAATTCACGCTATAGTCATCCTGCCCAATAAGAGTGCCATAGCGAACCCAGAGGGCAGTGCCTTTGGCAAGGATCAAAGAGGTTGCGGCACAGGCCAAGGTATCGGTGGCGTCGGTGTCGCGGGTTATGGCGGGCCATGCCGGGGTCACTGCGGCAACCCGTCAGCGCGTGTTGGACGCCATCAAGGCACTGGATTACCGACCGGATTTGGCGGCGCGGCGGTTGCGCTCACGCCGCACCGACACGGTTGGGCTGATCGTCTCGGATATTCGCAACCCGTTCTTCACCGAGGTCAGCCGTGCGGTCGAGGATGTGGCTTACCAGAACCGGATGCGGGTCATTCTCTGTAACGCCGACGAAGACCCGGAAAAGGAGGCGCTCTACCTCGACCTGATGCAGGACGAAAATGTCAGCGGGGTGATTCTATCGCCTACGTTACCGACACTGGCCCGCTTCCGTCCGAGTGATTATTCGTTTCCGGTGGTACTGGTTGACCGCTGCGACCGTGATACCGCTGCGGATGCGGTGGTACTGGACAATGTGGATTCGGCGTACCGTCTGACTTCACATCTGATCGAACAGGGTCACCGGCGGATTGCCTTTATTTACGGTGCGACCAGCGCCACCGGTCGGCAGCGGCATGAAGGCTATGTAACTGCAATGGCGACTCACGGACTGGAAACGCTGGCTAAAGCGGTGCCGGCTACCGTCGAGGCCGCTCGCAACGCTGCTGGCGAATGGATCAGCCGGCGGTCATTGCCCGACGCGCTGGTGGCCAGCAACGGCTTAATCCTGCTTGGCGTGACGGAGGCGTTGCAGGCAGCGAAATTGCGGTTTCCCGATCAGATTGCATTGGCCGGGTTTGACGACCTGCCCTGGACCCGGCTGGTGGAACCGGGCATCACCGTCATCGCCCAGCCGACTTATGACCTCGGGCGAGCCACCATCGATCTGTTGTTGCAACGGATCGCCCAGCCCGCACAAGCGGTGCGGCGAGTGGTATTACGCGGGGAACTGCGGGAACGGGGATCGAGCGCGAAACGGAGGGCGTAGGATTATTCTTTGACGGGCGCTGCCAAAGCGGGCGCGAGCAACAGTTCGCGATGGGTTTGGACATACTCCAGAAATTTGCGGGTGGCCTTGACCACCGCACGTGGGGTAATGGTCGCACCGGTAAACTGGTCGAACACACCGCCATCCTTTTTGACCTTCCAGCCCTCCGGCGGCGGATGAGTCAACGATTTGCCCGCAAAGCTCAAAATCCATCGCGACCGTTTTTGTTCGATACCATCGCCCAGACCGGGCGTTTCCTTGTGTTCCAGAATCCGCACTCCCGCCAGAGTGCCGTCTGCATAAACCCCTATTAACAAACGGATCGGTCCACTGTAACCGTCCGGCGCGACCGGCGTAGCGAACAGCGCCACTGGCTGGCCCTTCTTGCGCGCCCGGTAGACGGTGACGGGCTGGCTGGTCCCCAACCCCTCCGGTGCGACCACTTCGATCCGATCCTCAGTGATGCGATTATCGTAGCGATCCGGCGGCAACAACTGATTCAGGCTGGCTTCCAGCGCCGCCCGTTGCGCCTCGGCGATCAGGTCTTGGGTGCTGCTGTAGGTGACCACCACCAGCCCGGTGCCCACTATGGTGAAGCCCACCAGGATCAGCGCGGCGACGCCCATGCTGCGCACCAGGTTCTTGATCATCGCTGCCGCGCTCCAAACACCCGGGGTTGGGTATAAAGGTCAATAGTAGGTGCAGCGATATTCATCAGCAGCACCGCAAACGCTACCCCATCGGGATAGCCGCCAAAACCGCGAATGATGTAGACCAGCATACCGATACCCGCGCCGTAAATCAGCCGACCGCGTGGGGTAGCGCTGGCGGTTACCGGATCAGTTGCAATGAAAAACGCGCCATAAACCGCCGCGCCGCTCCACAGATGAAGCCACGGCGGCGCATAGTGCTGCGGATCGACCAGATAAAACCCGGTCGCGATCACCGCCAGCCCGCTTAACATGCCGACCGGAATTTGCCAGGCGGCAGCGCGGATATAAACCAGCCACAATCCACCTGCGAGAAAGCCCAGCGTCGCCCATTCCCAACCGTGGCCGGCAACGATGCCAAACACCGGGCTGTTGCGAATCTCGGTCACGCTCAGGCCCAAACCCAACTGGGTACGCAATACGTCGAGCGGAGTGGCGCCGGTCAATGCATCCAGGCTGATCGGCGCCGTGCCGAATATTGCCTGCAGTGTTTCCAGCAGAGTCAGCGTGTGCGGCTGTCCCAAGCCATGCGGGATCAGCCAGGTACTCATCTCACGCGGGAACGAGATCAGCAAGACTACATAACCGACCATCGCCGGATTGAACGGGTTATAGCCCAGCCCGCCGTACAGATGCTTGGCGACGACAATAGCTGACAAGACGCCGATCACGGTCAGCCACCACGGCGCCAGCGGCGGCAATGCCACCGCCAGTAGCCACGCCGTGACCACTGCACTGGTATCGCCCAAGTGCGACGCCAGTGGCTTACTGCGCATTACCAGCATCGCAGCTTCCGCCAGCAACGCTACCACGGTCGCCAACACCAGATTGACTCCTATGCCCCAGCCGAAAAACCAGATCAGCGCCACAATCCCGGGCAGCATGGCGTACAACACCCGGCGCATGATCAAACCGACACTGGTTTCCAGCAGAACATGCGGCGAGGTTACGGTTCGGAAACGCATCAGTGATTATCCATTCCGCTCACTGATCCCAGTACCCGGCACCACCACAAGTTCAGCGCGGGAGGGTGGCGCTTTCTGCCGCAGTTTCGCCTCCCGTTCCTGTTTCTCACGCTCCAGCCGTTCCATCCGCGCCCGATGCCGTTGCCGGGCCAGTTCTGCCTGCTGTTTCTCCTTCTCCCGCGCCCAGATTTCATTCTTGGCATAGCGGTAATACTGCACCAGCGGAATATGGCTGGGGCAGACATAACTGCAACAACCGCACTCGATGCAACTGAACAGGTGATGATCCCGTGCCTTGTCAAACTCTTTAGCGCGGGCATACCAGTACAACTGCTGCGGCAACAAGTCAGCGGGACAGACATCAACGCAATCGCCGCAGCGGATACACGGCATTACCGGCTGCTCTAAAGTAAGCTCACGGGCACTGGCGGCGAGGATGCAATTGGTGGCTTTGGTAACCGGTACATCATCCCGATGCAGAGCAAAACCCATCATTGGCCCGCCCATAATCAGGCGCTCGACCCCATCACTATAACCGCCGCATTGGGCGATCAAATCGGCAAATGCAGTGCCAAGCAGCGCATCTATATTTTGTGGATGGGCCACTTGGCCGGTCACCGTGACGATGCGGGAAATCACCGGTTCACCGTGATTCACCGCCCGGTGCAAGGTATAAGCCGTAGCCACATTGAAGCATTGCACTCCAATGTCGGTAGAGCGGCCATTTACCGGTGCTTCTTTGTTGGTGAGCAGTTTGGTGAGTTGTTTGGCACCGCCACTGGGATAACGAGTCGGCACCGGACACACCTGATAACCGGTGCCTGCACACGCAGCGTTCATCGCCGCAATGGCTTCCGGCTTGTCGTCCTCAATCCCGATCAACACCTGATGTGGATTGAGGACATGAACCATGATGTGAATGCCGGCGACAATTTCCGCCGCCCGCTCGCGCATGATGAGGTCATCGCAGCTCATCCACGGTTCGCACTCAGCTCCGTTCAGGATTAAATGATCCAGCCGCTCACAATGACCGCTGAGGTTCATCTTGACCGCGCTGGGAAATACCGCTCCACCTAACCCGACCACTCCGGCATTGCGGATTGCATTTCGCAGATCGCTGGGATGCAGGCGGCGATAATCCAGCGGCTTGCGTTCGATCCAGTGGTCCTCGCCATCGGTTTCGAGGGTCACGCACCAGTCCGGCAAGCCGGACGGATGCGGCACTGGCTGCTGATCCACCGCCATAATCCTCCCGGAGGTCGGCGCATGAACCGCAGCGCTGACATAACCATCGGCTTGGCCGATCATCTGACCTTTCAACACCCGGTCGCCGGGTTGAACCATCGGTTTGGCGGTCGCACCCACATGCTGATGCAATGGCACCACCAAGCGCGACGGGAGCAGGCCGGGCTGGATCGGGCGCTGGCTGGATTCCGTTTTGTGGCGAACGGTCTTGACGCCGCCATGAAATGGAAACCACGCGCTCATGCCGCCTCGATCTCGGCGACCGGATAAGTCCATTTCCAGGTGGTAATAGTCGCGGCGACCGGTTCCATCTGAATGCAATCCACCGGACACGGCGCCAGGCACAGTTCGCAGCCGGTGCATTCCCTGGCAATGACCGTGTGCATGTGCTTGGCAGCGCCGAGAATGGCGTCCACCGGACAGGCTTGAATGCACAAGGTACAACCGATGCAACTCTGTTCATCAATGACTGCTACTCGTTTCGGTTGCTCGGCACCGTACTCGGCGTTGAGCGGCTTGGGATCGCGCCCCAGCAATTCCGCCAGTGCGATAATGCCGTTATTACCCCCCGGTGGACACTGGTTAATGTCAGCCTCGCCGGCAACGATAGCCTCGGCATAGGACCGGCAACCGACGTAACCGCATTGGCCACATTGACTCTGTGGCAGCATGGCCTCGATCTTTTCAACCACCGGATCGCCTTCCACCTTGAAACGCACTGCGGCAAAACCCAGCAGCAAGCCCGAAGCACCCGCCAGCGCACTCAGCGTAAAGATAGCCACTATCATGAAGTTACCCTCTGACCAGACCAGAAAACCCCATAAACGCCAGCGACATCAATCCGGCGGTCACCAAAGCAATGGCTGCTCCACGAAATGGCATCGGCACGTCTGCTACCGCGATTCGCTCACGCATCGCCGCAAACAACACCATCACCAGTGCAAACCCGACCGCTGCGCCGAAACCGTACAACGCCGAGGCAATAAAATTGTGCCGTTCCTGCACATTCAGCAACGCCACACCCAACACTGCGCAGTTGGTAGTGATCAACGGCAGATAAATCCCCAACACTTGATATAGCAATGGACTGGTTTTATGCACCACCATCTCAGTGAACTGCACCACTACCGCGATGACCAGAATAAAAGCAATCGTGCGCAGATAGTCCAGGCCCAGCGGGATTAACAAATAGGTGTCGGTCAGGTAGGCGCAAATCGCTGACAGAGTTAACACGAAGGTCGTCGCCAATCCCAGTCCCATTGCAGTTTCCAGTTTGCGGGAAACCCCCATGAATGGACACAGGCCCAGAAACTTCACCAATACGAAGTTATTGACCAGAATGGTGCCGATCAGAATCAGCGCATAGTCTTTCATGATAGGTGATGCTCAGACAGCAAGAAGATAAACCTGTTAGCAGGTCACTGGTGCTACGGTTTTTCATTCCCGCCCGGTAATAAAAACTCCATCAACGCTTTTTGGACATGCAAGCGATTCTCGGCCTCATCCCAAACCTGGCTTTGCGGCCCATCAATCACTTCGGCGCTCACTTCCTCGCCGCGATGGGCCGGCAGACAATGCAGAAAAATAGCATCGGGTTTGGCTTGAGCCATCACGGTGGTATTGACCTGGTAGCCGACAAAAGCGCGCTGCCGCTGGAGCTGTTCCTCCTCGCGGCCCATGCTTAACCACACATCGGTGGTGACCAGATCGGCATTTTCGGCAGCGGCCAACGGATCGCGCAGCAGCTTCACCCGACCGGCGGCTCGATTCAACAAGCCGGTATCGGGTTCATAGCCGGGCGGCGCAGCAATACGTAGTTGGAAATCGAACTGACAGGCGGCTTCGAGATAGCTATTGCACATATTGTTACCGTCGCCGATCCAGGCGACGGTCCGCCCGCGAATATCACTGCGATGTTCGATAAAAGTCTGAAGATCAGCCAGCAACTGGCAGGGATGATTGTAATCGGTCAAGCCATTAATAACGGGCGCTGAGGAACAGGCGGCGAAGCGTTCCAGCTTGGCATGTTCAAAGGTGCGGATCATCACCAGATCGACCATGCTCGACAGCACCCGTGAGGTATCCTCAATCGGCTCGCCCCGGCCCAATTGGGTATCGCGTGGCGACAGAAAAATAGCGCTGCCGCCGAGCTGTGCCATCCCGGCCTCAAAGGAAACCCGGGTACGGGTGGAGGCTTTCTCAAAAATCATGCCCAACACTTTTTGAGGAAACGGTGCGTAGCGCTCCCCGCGTCGATACCGGGCTTTCAACTCACTGGCGCGCCGCAGGACATGGTGCAATTCCGCAGGCGTTAAATCGAACAGGCTGAGAAAATGGCGTGGTTTCATTATGATTGCTTCGTTGGAGAAAGCCCGGATTACCGACAATCCGCCGAGTGGTCGCTACATCGGCTTGGGGAGGTTGGCCTGCCATGACCGGCAAGCCCGCTGCCAGCCGTTCGCCAAGAATCAAAACGGCAGCGCCGAACAGAGCTGCCGCATGTAGAAACCGTAGGTTAATTTTTTTAGTGGCTCGGTACAAGCCGATCTTTTGAACCCACCCAGGCGCGCCTGCCTACATTCAGGGATTATTCATGATCAAAGCCCACTTCTGTCCCCAATGCGGCAATCCGCTGCAATCCGCCGATGTAGACGGCCAATTTCGCCCACGCTGTGACGCCGCTGGCTGCGGCTATATTCACTGGGACAACCCGGTGCCGGTGGTCGCCGCTATCGTTGAAATGGACGGTGCAGTCATCCTGGCTCGTAACCGAGCCTGGCCGGAGCATATGTTCGGCCTGATCACCGGCTTTCTGGAAAAGAGGGAAACGCCGGATGCGGCAATTTTGCGGGAAGTGCAGGAAGAGCTGGGCCTGAATGCCGCCGCTGCCCACTTCATCGGCTACTACCCGTTCTTTGAGATGAACCAGCTAATCCTGGCCTTTCACGTCCCGGCGCGGGGCGAGATCGTGCTGAACGAGGAACTGGCCGCGATCAAACGGGTGCCAGTCGAACGGCTGAAGCCCTGGACCATCGGCACCGGCCCCGCCGTCCGCGACTGGCTGGCAAACCGCGCCTCCGCCGCCTGAGAGGTTCAGCCCTGATGCGCGCTGTTCTGCCTGCGCCGGTTCGCGCTGCCCTGGCTTTCTTATTGTTTATCCTCAATACCGTGCTCTGGTGTACGCTCTTCTACGCCGTACTGCTGCTCAAGCTCATCCTCCCGCATTCGGGCGGGCGCGCCTGTCTTTCGAGCCTGCTAATCCGGGTGGCTCAAACCTGGATCGACGGCAACAGCGCCATCATCGATTGGACTCAGCGCATCGAGTGGGACATCCAGGGTCTGGAAGGTTTACGGCGCGACGATTGGTATCTGGTCAGTTCCAACCATCAATCCTGGGTGGACATCGTGGTGTTGCAGCGGGTCCTTAATCGTCGCATCCTGTTCCTGAAATTTTTTATCAAGCAACCGCTCATCTGGGTGCCACTGTTAGGTGGCGTGTGGTTGGCGCTGGATTTTCCGTTCATGCAGCGCCACTCGGCGGACTACCTCGCCCAACACCCCGAAGCCCGCGATCAGGATTGGGAAACCACCCGCCGCCTGTGCGAACGCTTCCACGACACGCCGACCACGATCCTCAACTTCCTGGAAGGCACCCGCTTCCGCCTGGACAAGCACACCCGCCAGCAATCACCCTACCGACACCTGCTCAGGCCCAAATCCGGCGGGCTGGGTTTTGTGCTGGCGATACTAGTGGTTTGTCATGTTTGAATTTGTGGATAAAGCCGTTTGAGCTTGATGCGGGCATCGGGGGTCGTGAATTGCCAATCGACGCCCTTCTGACCGGTGTTACGCCGGGTTTCCCACGCCTGGGTCTCCTAGAGCAAGGTGTCTCAGTCGGGGATACGGCGGTCCAGGCATTGCCGGGTGAGGACACTGAGTTCCAGTTCGGCGATATTCAACCAACTCCCATGCGTCGGGGTGTAGTGAATCTCCAGACGTTGCGCCAAGCGCCGGGCGGTCTCCGGGGGGAAGGCGTCGTAGAGTGAGCCGAGTTTATGGGTGTTGAGGTTGTCACAGACCAACCGGACCCGCGAGGCTTCGGGATACTGGACCTCTAACAGGTCCTTGATCTCGGTCGCCCAGTCGACGGCCGTCCGCTGCGCGCGGACATGCCCATGGCGGCAGCCTTGTAAGGGTTCGGTGAACATGAAGATATTCGCGGTGCCATTGCGCTCGTACTCGTAATCTTCCCGTGGCGGTTGGCCGGAGCGAGCGGGTCTCCTGGATGAGTTGCACCGGTTGTTCATCCATGCCAATCCAGGGGATCTGCGGGTCATTGGGCTGGCAATAGGTATCCAGAAGGTCTTTCTCGTCTCGCTCCCGTTTACCTAGCGGGGCTAGCTTAGCATACCCTCAACCCCCTAAAAACTGGCATGACAGACCACTAGCACCATTGGTTGATAGGCCACGGCGGCCACGGCGGCGACAGCCTGGGTTTTGTTCGTCCATTCGAGATGCGGCATGGCAGGCGCAGGCGGGTTCCAAGTACAGTTGCCGCATTGTAGCCCGGACGGTCCAGGCTCCTACCGTTGCTTCGACCCTATCGCACCGCTTCGGCTCTGGCCCACGGCAAGAGCGCTATACTGGGATCATCATTCGGCGGGGGCGTTCGTCATCCATGAACATCAAAATTTCCACCTGGAATGTCAACTCGCTGAAGGTGCGCCTGCCGCAGGTACTGGACTGGTTGCGCGAACAGCAGCCGAACATTCTGGCGCTACAGGAAACCAAGCTCACTGATCCCGATTTCCCGACGCTGGACATCGCGAACAGCGGTTATCAAGTGGTGTTTGCCGGACAGAAAACCTACAACGGCGTCGCGATTCTCAGCCGCTTGCCCGCCAGCGAGATCATCACCGACCTGCCGGGAATAGACGATCCACAGCGGCGGGTGCTCGGCGCGACCATCGGCGGAATACGGGTGATCAATCTCTACGTTCCCAACGGGCAGGCGGTCGGTTCCGACAAGTACGCCTACAAACTGGCGTGGCTGGAGGCGCTGACCGGCTGGCTGGGCAATGAACTGGTGCAGCATCCCCGCTTGATCGTGCTGGGTGATTTCAATATCGCGCCGGAAGACCGCGATGTGCATGATCCCGCTGCCTGGGCCGGCCAAGTGCTGTGCAGCACGGCGGAACGGGCGGCGTTCCAGCGCTTGCTGGGGCTGGGCTTAACCGATACCTTTCGGCTGTTTCCGCAGGAAACGGGCAGTTTCAGTTGGTGGGACTACCGCGCTGCTGCATTTCGCCGCAATCTTGGCCTGCGGATTGACCATATTCTCGCCAGTCCGGTGCTGGTAGCGGTTTGCACCGCCTGTCAAGTGGATAAAGCCCCGCGCCACTTGGAACGCCCCTCCGATCACACGCCCGTGATCGCTGAATTCAATCTTGATTCTCATTAAATAAAGCGAGCCGTTCATGGAACATCGTCCTCATAACGTGTTGGTCACCGGTGGCGCCGGCTTTATTGGCTGCAATTTTATCCGTCACCTGCTGGCTACCGACCCCGAAATCCGCATCGTTAACCTTGATCTGCTGACCTACGCCGGTTCGCTGGATAATTTGCGCGATCTGCCCGATCCAGCGCGGCATCTCTTTGTAAAGGGTGATATTTGCGACCGGGCGCTGGTGGATCGGCTGTTGCGCGAGCATCAGATTGACACCATCGCCCACTTCGCCGCCGAGAGCCATGTGGATCGTTCCATTACCGGGCCGGCGGCGTTTGTGGAAACCAATCTAGTCGGTACTTTTAGCTTGTTGGAAGCGGCGCGGATGGCGTGGCTGGACGGGAAGACGGCGAGCCATTGCCGCTTTCATCACATCAGCAGCGTGACAGGCGACACGCCTGTCCTAGTGCGTGATAGGCAAACCGGCGAAGTAGCGTTGCAACCCATCGCCGATATCGAAGCGCAAAACCTGACCGAACTCGATATCCTCACCCTGTCGGATGATTACCAGGTCGTGTTTCATCCTATCGGCAACTTTATCAAGCATCCGGTCGATCTGGTCTATGAAATCACTTACAACGGCGGAGGCCGAATTCGGGCCACAGAGTCCCATTCAGTTTTCGTTTTCACAGAGCAGGGCATCGTTGCCAAACCATCCGGTGAATTGGCAATCGGCGACCAATTAGTCACTTTTGTCGGTGAAGGCGCACCCATTCGTCAGCCCCATGTTTTTGACCTGAGCCAGAAGCTCTCCGAGTATTGCTATGAGGGGCTGGATGCGGCGCTGGCGAAGCGAGAGCGCATCATGCAAACCGTCGCGGTCGGTGGAAGATTCTCCTATTCCGGCCTGCACACCGCACTGGCTCAGGATATCAATAGCACGACCGCATACCGCCTGTTCGAGACCTTGACGGCAGAGGGATTTTTGACCAAGAAAAACGGGCTTTATCAGGCCACTGCCGCGACGCTCGAAGATTCCATGCTTCAGGCCGAACGACAACGATGGCAACTGATGAAAAACAAGCTTCACATACCCTACGATACCTTGACCGTGACGCCGCTACTGATGGAAGTATTCGGCCTTTACCTGGCCGAAGGACACAGCGCCCGCACCCCGGCGGAAATGCAAAGCCCTCATCGGAATGTCACGTTCACCATTGGATTGAACGAAACCCGGCAGCTTGAGCTGTTGCGGCGCTGCGCCGACGAGGTTTTCGGTATTCACGCCTCGGTCGCCCGGCGATCCTCCACCTATCAAATCACTTATTCATCGCGTTGGGTTCATGCCTTGTTTGCCGAGTTTGGATGTACGGCGGAGACAAAGTATTTGCCTGGATGGATATGGTCCCAACCCAAAGAGTTCATCGTGGCTTTTTTCAAAGGTTACGAAGGAGACGCCACGTTGAAGCGCGATGGACGGCGCTATTACACGACGGTCAACCGGACGCTTGCCGAGAGTCTGTTATGGCTGGCTCGCCTCAACGATCTGAATGCGCTGATCAGCAGTCGTACTATCCAGCAGATCGCCGGCAAGGTTCCTCCGGGTATCACCGTCACTCGCAAGCGGGAATTCTACGATTTGCAAATCACTGCCGAGAGTGTCTGCGATCACGACCACGATCATTGGCGATCACCCATGGCACGCTGTATTCCCAGTGCATTCGTGAAGAACCTGTTGGGACGCCGGTCCAACGGGGGCATTCATGTTCACCACAAGCCATTGATCAACAAAAAGCAAGTGCAACGGCTGGCAGATACCTTCGAATCCATTCCTCCCGATCTCGCGGTGTTGCTCGATTCGCCGATCGGTGTCGCTCAGGTGAAAAGCATCGAGAAAATCGAGGGAACGACCATGGTCTATGACGTTTCGGTGCCGGGCAACGAAAAATTCTTCGGCGGTAACGTGCCCTGCCTGCTGCACAATACCGACGAAGTCTATGGCACGCTCCAGCCCGATGATCCGCCATTCAGTGAAACCACGCCGTATGCGCCGAATTCGCCTTATTCCGCTTCCAAAGCCGGTTCTGATCATTTAGTGCGGGCTTATTTCCATACTTATGGATTGCCGGTGGTCACGACCAACTGCTCCAATAATTACGGTCCGTTCCAGCACGGCGAAAAGTTTATTCCGACGGTGATTCGTTCCTGCTTATTGCAAAAACCAATTCCGGTTTATGGCGACGGCAGCAATATCCGCGACTGGCTGTATGTCGCGGATCATTGCCGGGGCATTGACGCGGTAATTCGTCGAGGCCAGTTGGGCGAGACCTACAATATCGGCGGTTGTAACGAATGGGCGAATCTCAATATCACCCGGTTGATTTGTACGCTGCTGGATCAGCGCCGCCCGGAACACGCGCCGCATCAGCGGTTAATTACTTTTGTGACCGACCGGCCCGGTCACGACTGGCGTTATGCCATTGCCGCCGACAAGATGGAGCGGGAACTTGGCTGGAAGCCGCAGGAAACCTTTAATAGCGGTATTGCGAAAACGGTGGATTGGTATCTGCAACGCGATGCCGCTGATTCTCTGTAGGAGCGCAATGACTCGGTGCGCGGCAAGCCCCGCTGTTCAGGGCGGGGAAGTCTTCTTTGTATATCTCGCAAAGCGCCGCTATAAAAATCCTATT